>DASRJH010000236.1:0-51555 GCA_035649575.1 Planctomycetota bacterium | reverse complement strand
AGCTGACCTCGACCGAGCTCGTCGGCCTCTCGCCGGCGATCCGCGACGTGCAGACCAGGATCGACCAGGTCTGCCACGCACCCGACACCACGGTGCTCGTGACCGGACAGAGTGGCACGGGCAAGGAGCTCGTCGCGCGTTGCATCCACGAGCGCAGCGGCCGGCGCCATGGTCCGTTCGTCGCGATCAACTGCGCCGCGCTGACCGAAGCGCTGCTCGAGGCCGAGCTGTTCGGCTACGAGCCGGGCGCCTTCACGGGCGCCGCGAAGGACGGCAAGGACGGGCTGTTCGCCGTTGCTTCGGGCGGCACGCTGTTCCTCGACGAGATCGCGGAGATGAAGACGGCGCTGCAGGCAAAGCTGCTGCGGGTGTTGCAGGAACGAACGTTCCGCAGGGTCGGCGGCGTGCAGGACGTGCCGGCGGACGTCCGCATCGTCGCGAGCACGAACCGCGACCTGCGTCAGATGGTGCCGTCCGGCGCCTTCCGCGAAGACCTGTTCTATCGCCTCAACGTGATGACGGTGCACGTGCCGCCGCTGCGCGAGCGCGCCGCCGACATCCCGCTGCTGTCGCACTTCTTCCTCGACCAGATCGGCCGGCAGATGGGCAAGGCCCTGTCGGGTTTCACGGAAGAAGCGATGGAGACGCTGTGTGAATACACGTGGCCCGGCAACGTGCGCGAGATGCGCAACGCGATCGAGCACGCCTGCATCGTCTGCTCGACCGGAATGATCGACGAACCGCACCTGCCGACCTTCACGGGTGGCATGCCCGACGGCAGCGACCAGATCGATCGCACGGCCGTCGTGCTCGCGGGGGCCGACCGCTCGATCCGCGCGCTCGAGAGCCAACTCGTCGCGAAGGTGCTCGACGACACGCAGTGGAACATCAGCCGGGCCGCGGCGATCCTCGGGATCAACCGGACGACGCTCTACAACAAGATCCGCGTCTACGAGCTCGGCAAGCGGCCGCTGCGTTCGAAGGTGGTCGTGTGAGCCCGATCGAGGCCGGGCACCTTCCCGGGTTGCTCGGCCACGAGCTGCGCAATCCGCTCGCGGCCGCGATGACCCGCGTCACGCTCGCACGCGAAATGGTCGATGCCGGTGATCCGCGCGTGCCCGTGCTCGACGGCGCGCTGCGCGATCTCGAGCGCATGACCAGCATCCTCGATGGTTGGCTCGCCATCGCGCGAACGGGCTACCCGCAGCAGGGCGCGATCGGCGTCGCAGAACTGCTCTCTGCCGTCGCGTCGCGTCACGGTGCCGAGGTCGTCTGCTGCGCCGCGGAAGCTTCAGTGCAGGGCAACCGCGCGTTGCTCGAACGGGCGCTCGACAACCTCTGCGAGAATGCGCTCCAGGCCGGCGCGCAGACGATCCGCATCGCAGCCCAGAGCGACCAGGCCGAGGTCGACATCCACGTCGAAGACGACGGATCGGGTGTCGTGCGCGATTGCGCCGAGAAGATCTTCGAAGCCGGATGGTCGACGAACGGCAGCGCGGGCCTCGGCCTCTACGCGGTTGCGACGACGGTCAAGGTGCTCTCGGGTCGCATCCGCTGTGTGCCGCTGACCCGCGGCACGCGCTTCACGATCACGTTGCCGCGCGCCGCGGCGCGCCCAGCGCGGGCATGAAGTGTCTCCTGGTCGACGACGAGCCGGGCATCCGCGAGGGCCTGGCCGCGCTGCTGCGCCGCAAGGGACACGAGGTGCGCACGGCCGGGACCTGCGCGGATGCCGGCCGCGCGATCGCGGTCTCGAGCTTCGACGTCGTCGTCACCGACTGGCGGCTGTCCGACGGAATCGCGGCCCAGTTCCTCGCCGACTGCCCATGGCCCGTCGTTGCGATCAGCGGCCATCCCGAGGAGGTCGCAGGACATCGCGCCGTTCGTCTCGTGCTGCAGAAGCCCGTGTCAACCTCGCGGCTGCTCGAGGTGTTGGCGTCCCTGCAGAGTCATTCGAGTCCTGGCACGACGCCCGATCGGTCGGTTCCGGTCGACGTCCAGCGCGTGATCGACGGCCTGCGTGCGCTGCTGCCGCCTCACACCGCGATCGAAGTCCTCGACGATGGCGCCGTGCTGCTGCTGCAGGCGGACCTGCCCCGCGATTTCGCGGCTGCCGGGCTAGACGCGCTCGGCGGCGACCTGCAGGTGCTGCCGCACGACGGCCGGCGGCGCGTGCGGCTGCGGTTGTGCCGCGACGGCAGGCCCGACCTCTCCGTGCCCGTGACTTCGCCGGAGGCGCCCTGGCCCGAGGTGCCCGAACTGGCTGTCGATTTTCACGGCACGTCGCTGTCACCGGTGCAACTCGCGGCTTGCTTGCTGCGAAAACGCGAGTTCACAGCGGCCGGACGCCGCGTCCATTTCCTGAACGTCCCGGAAACGCTGGCTTCCTGGGCGATGGATCAGGGAATGGCCGATGACATGCCGATGAGAGAGAAGGTCGGACCCCGCTTGCCGGCGGTTTTCGCCGACCTCTGGAGCCAGACGTGACCGAAGACCAGGGCGACAAGACGAAGGCACAAGCCACGGATGCCACGCATGTGCCTGCCGCGGACGAGACGCCGCTCCCAGACCTGATGTCTGTTGCGGATGACGTTGCGAACAAGGCCCCTGGCACCGCGACGAGGAAGCGGGACCTCGCGGGGCAGGCAATCGCGGCGGCCGAGCAAGCACTCGCGGAAGGCGAACAGGCCCTTGCCAGCGCGCAGGCCGAGCTCTTCCAGGAGGAGCACAGGACGCGGCGCGGCAGCCGGCGTGAGCTCACGCTGCGCGTGCTGCTCGCGGCCAACGTGCTCGCGATGATCGTGGTGGCTGCGTGGCCCGCGCCGGCGCCGCGCACTGTCTCGCCGAACGACACCGAGGTTCGCACGCCGGCGACCACCGGCACCCGTCCCGCGTCCCAGACGAGTTTCACCGAGCCATACAACCGCGCGCTCGCCGCGGCCGAGAGACGGGACTTCGCGCAGGCGGTGGCGATCCTCGACAAGTACTTGGCCGACTCGCCGCGCATGCTGCCGAGCCAGCAGCTCAGCGTGTTGATGGCGCTGGCGCACTACGCGGCGCGCAACAACGACTTCAAGAAGGCGCAGGACTACCAGCGCCGCGCCGACGCGATCGACGGCAGTCACAGCCTGCCCGAGGACCTCGTGTCGATGGCGAAGGCAGCTGCCGAGAGCGGCGACCAGGAGTCCCTGCGGCGGGTCTGGGCGCGGTTCCTGCTGCAACAGCGGCAGATCCCGAGCTGGCTCTACAAGCACGTCGCCGAGGCGTATCTGCAGCTCGGCGACAGCTATCGGCAGCAGGCCAATGCCGCGGAGGAGCAGACGCGCTTGCGCGAGCTCGAGGAGACGGCCACCCGATTGCGCGGGCAGGCGAAGAGTCAGACGGAGCGAGGCAAGTGACTCTGGCTTCGGCTTGCCTGCTGGCCGCGGTCATGCAGGCGCCCGGTCACGCCGAGCGGCAGGCGGGCGAGCCGATGTTCGTCGTGCGCACCTTGCCGCAGTCCGAGGGAGCGCCGTCGCGCATGGTCGTCTCGGCCGATGCGCGGGCCGTGCATTGCCTCGATGCGCTGCATCGACTCGGCCAGGCGGCCGGTTGGAACGTGACGATCGAGAGCCGGCCGCTCGAGGACGAGCTACGCATCGAGAGCGTCGACCTCGACTTCGCGAACCAGGATCCGCGCATGGCGGCTCTGCTCATCGCGGTGGCCGGCGGCGCGGATTGCATCCTGCAGGATGCCGAGCCTGTCGAAGGTGCGAGGTCCACGCTGCACGTCGTGCGCCCACCGTCTGCGGACACTCCGTCCGGCCGGCAGCGTCTGCGTGCGCTCGCGCAGCAGTGGTATCGGTCGTTCCTGCGCGACGAGCTGCAGCACGAGCCGATCGTGCAGCAGGAAGCCGCCCGCGTGCGCATGGACTTCGGCCGGTTGCTCGTCGAGAGCGGGGACCTCGATGCGGCGATCGCGTTCTTCGCCGAGGCCTCGGACATGGGGCCGCACGACCGCGTGGCCGAGGCGATCCTGCGGGTCGGCCAATGCCACTTCGACCTCGCCCGCGGACACGACGACCGCGAGAAGCAGATCGAAGAGTTTGCCAAGGCCGAGGAGTGGGCGCGCAAGCTGCTCGGCAACATGCCGCGCGCACCCGAAGTGGCGCCGGCGACGGTCCTGCTCGGCAAGGCCATGCTCGGTCAGGCCACGGCGGCGACGGACCGCGATGTGCTTGCTGAGCAGGCGCAGCGGTGCGAGAGCGAGCTGCAAGCGAGGGTCATCCGGCTGCCCGACAGCGTCGAGACGCTCGAGGTCTGGCTGCTGGCCGGGCTGGCCCAGTTCCACCTCGAGCAACCCGAGGCCGTGCACGAGACTGTGCTGACGCTGCGCGAGTCATCCTGCTTCGCCGAGCTCACCGGCCCGCAGCTGCTCGACTACCACTTCCTGCTCGGTTACGGAGCGCTGGGCCGGCGCGACGCCGATCTGGCGATGCGCTCGTTCGAATGGTTCCTGATCCACGCCGGAACGGATCCGCGGTGCGGCATCGCGCAGGTGCTGCTGGCCGAGTCCTACCTCGAGCAGAAGCGATTCGTAGAGGCTCGCGCGGCGAGTGTCGAAGCGCGCACGCGACACCTCGGCACCATGTCGAGCACCTGGCGCGAACGCGCGCTGCGGACTTGGGCGAAGACGGCGCTCGCGCTCGGCGAGAAGGAGAAAGCGTTCCTCGAGCTCGAGCTCATCGTGTCGCGCGGCGAAGAGCCGGCACTCGCGCTGTTCCTCGTCGACGAACTGCTCGCGGATCGGCAGTGGCAGCGTGCGATCTCGGTCGCCCGCCCGCTCGCGTCGCGGCAGGACGCAGCGGGCGACGAGGCCCGGTTCAAGACCCTCGTGGCGCTCTACGAGCAGGCCGCCGCCGGCAAGCACCTGGCCGAATTCCCGCCGCAGGCTGTCGTCGCGGCTCCGCGGATCGCGGATCCCGAGCTGCAGGGCCGCACCGCGACCATGATCGGCGATGCCTACATGCAGCTCGGCATGTTCGAGCACGCGGCCGATGCCTATCGGGGGATCCTGCGATGATGCGCCTGGTGCCGCTGTTCGGCGCTGCGTTCGCGACGGCGGCGCTCGCACTCGCGCAGGGCGGTCCCGGCGATGTTGCGGACCTGCAGCGGTTGCAGCGCGAGCTGCTCGAGAATCGCAGCGAGGTCCAGCGTCTCATCGAGTTGCGCCTGCGCCACGGGCTCGGTCAGCCGCTCGAGTCGGGCGGCGTCGCGCATGGCGTCACGGGGCTGACCTTGGATCAGCTCGTGTGCGAACAGCGCGAGCAGGAGGACCGCACGTCGGCGCTGCGCGAGCAGTGCGACAAGCTGCGCGCGGCGGTCGAGCAGCGGCGCGCGGGCGCCTTGCTGCAACCCGGTTCCGAAGGCTGCGAACGGGAACTCCTCGACATGCCGGCGGCGGCCCCGGAGCTGCCAGCCGTGTTGCCAGCCGGGCCGCCAGCTGGGCCACCACCGGGGCCGTCCGCCGCGCCAGTCGTCGCGCCGCCGCACGCACCACAGGGTGCGCAGATCCGCGGCTCGTCGGATCCGCTGCGTGTGGCGAGGGCGCTGCTCAGGGCGGGCCAGGCGCTGATGGACCGCGCCACGCAGGCGCGCGAACAGGGCAACAGCACGCTTGCCGCAGAACTCGACAAGCAAGCCGCACAACGCCTGCAGCAGGCGATCGAGGAATTGGCGCCCGTGGTGAAGAGCGAGGGCTCGTTCGGGGCGCTCTTCACGCAGGGGCAATGTCGCGAGCTGCTGTTCCGCTACAGCGAGCGCTACGAGGGTCTCTCGCTCGCGGGCTCGACACGCGAGTACCAGCTCCGCGAGCAGGAAGTCCGCGAGCCGTTCCTCGCGATCGCCGCCCGCGACGTCGCGCGGACCGGAGCACGGCAGGAAGTCGAAGTGCTCGGTCCGTGGGGCATGGCCGCGCAATCGGCGATGGAGCACTTCCGCTGGATGAACCTTCACAGCGGATACTCGCGGCGGACGGCCATCGAGGCGCTGACGTGGCCGGGCGAGCGAGATCAGTGAATCGATGCGCTGACCCGGCGCGACACGCGCACCGCGGCTATGCTGGGCATCGGCGTGCGCACGTTGTTCAACAAGTTGCTGGGAAAGGTCCCGGCCGCGGTGCGGAGCTGAGACAGTGACCGCGGCGCGAACCGGCCGGCAATCGCCGATGCCCCGGGGCCCGTTGTCGGGCCGGCGCACGCGCTGGCGCCGTTGTTGTGCCGAGGTGATCGCCTGGATCAACCGCGGCCTCGACCTGTTGCCGGGAGCCAGGTGGCTGCACCGGCGCATCGGGCGTCAACTCGAACTGCCGGAGCTCGTGCTGCCGGTGCGACCCGGCATGGCCGGGCTCGACGGCCTGCGCATCGCGTTCGTGACGGACGTGCACGCGGGCAGCTTCCTCGGCGAGGCCGACCTCCGCGCGATCCTCGAGCGCGTGCAGACCGCCGGCCCCGACCTCGTGCTCTTGGGTGGCGACCTCATCAACACGCGCGAACGCGAGCTGCTGCTATGGAAGGGACCGCTCGAGGCGCTGCGCCCGCGTTTGGGCATGTTCGCGGTGCCGGGCAATCACGACCACTTCTGGGGTCGCGGCATCGGGTCCTGGATCACCTTTCTCGAGTCGTGCGGCGTGCGCGTGCTGCTCAACCGCGGCCTCCGTATCGAACACGGCGGCTCGTCGCTGTGGTTGTGCGGCGTCGACGACCTCACGGAAGGCACGCCCGACCTCGCGGCGGCGTTGCACGGGCGACGCACCGGCGAGACGACCGTGCTGCTGAGCCATCACCCCGACTTCTTCTACGAGGCGGCCGCCGTCGACGTCGACCTCACGCTCGCGGGGCACACGCACGGCGGGCAGATCCGCCTTGCCGGCTGGGCGCCGATCCACCACAGCCGGTTCGGCTACGAGCGCGGCTGGTTCCGCGAGAACGACTGCCGCCTCTACGTCAGCCGCGGCGTCGGCGTGACGGTGCTGCCGATTCGCTTCGACGCGCCGCCCGAGATCCCGATCGTGACCATGCGTTGCGCGGTCGTGCCGGATCCGGCGTCGCGGTCCGCCCACATCGCCGCGGCCGCTATCGCGCGCGATTGACGCGGCGAGCGCGGGCAGTCTGTATGCTCCGCCGCCCGATGCTGACCCGAGTCCACGCCCTGCGCCGCCGCCGCGATCTCGGCGGTGGTTCGTTTGCCCTCGAGGTCGAGGGCCCGATCGCACCCACGCTGCCGGGACAGTTCTACATGCTGCGCACCGAGAAGCGCTGGCCCGTGCAGTTGCCGCGCCCGTTCTCGCTCTACGACCGCGCGGCCGACGGTGTCCACGGCAGCTTCCTCGTCAAGCCCGTCGGCGAAGGCACGCGCGCTCTCTGCGATCTGCGGCCTGGCGAGGGTCTCGTGTTGAGCGGCCCGCTCGGCCAGCCCTTCCCGCAGGAAATCGCCGATCCGGTCTGCGTCGCGGGCGGCGTCGGCCTCGCGCCGTTCCTGCTGCAAGCGAGGTGCGAGAAAGCGAAGGGACGCACGATGCGCCTCGTGTTCGGCGGGCGCAATCGCGCTGCACTCGCGGGTCTCGAGGACTTCGACGGCCTGGCCAAGGTGCACACGTCCACGGACGACGGCAGCCACGGCTTTCGCGGCATGGTCACGGCGTTGCTCGACGACCTGGTAACGCGCGGCGTCGTGCGCGCTTCGGATGTCGTCTTCTGCTGTGGCCCGGACCCGATGATGCTCGCGGTCGCCAGCCTCTGCGAGAAGCGCGGCCTGCGCTGTTTCCTGAGCCTCGAGACCTACATGGCCTGTGGCTACGGCGTCTGCAACGGGTGCACGGTGAAGGTGAAGGGTTCGCGCTTCGGCCAATGGCCCTACTCGCGCACGTGCACGGAAGGTCCGATCTACGATGCGCGCGAGCTCGTGCACTGAAGCCGGGACGCCGGGAGTCAGCCCGGAATCGCGTGGGCCTGCAGCGCGGCCAAGGACACGAACTCGAGCGTGCGTTCGTGCGTGGCTTCGAGCGCGACGCGCGGTGCCTTGCCTTCTTCGTAGGCCTCGGCCCAGCGCGACGCGCAGAGGCACCAGCGATCGCCGGGCTTCAGGCCCGGGAAGCCGAACTCGGGGTGCGGTGTCGACAGGTCGTTCCCCGCAGCGCGCGAGAACGCGAGGAACTCGGCCGTCATCTCGCAGCAGACCGTGTGCACGCCGAGGTCCTCGTCAGTCGTGTTGCAGCAACCGTCGCGCAGGAAGCCCGTCATGGGATTCGTGCTGCAGGGTCTCAGCTCCGTGCCGAGCACGTTGCGACTGGTTCGTTTCGTCTTTTGCATGATCACTCGAGTAACACCGGGGTTTCGTCGGCCGCAGGGCTGACTCACGCCAGCAGCGCCTTGACGACCGTACCGTGCACGTCGGTGAGCCGGTAGTCGCGGCCCTGGAAGCGCCAGGTCATCTTCTCGTGGTCGAAGCCGAGCAACCACAGCATCGTCGCGTGCAGGTCGTGCACGTGCACCGCGCCGTCGGCAATGTTGTAGCCGAAGTCGTCAGTCGCGCCGTGCACGTGGCCGGCGCGCACGCCGCCGCCCGCGAGCCACATCGTGAAGCAACGCGGATGATGGTCGCGCCCGTAGTTGTCGGCGCCGAGCTTGCCCTGGCAGTACGCAGTGCGCCCGAACTCGCCGCCCCACACGACGAGCGTGTCGTCGAGCAGGCCGCGCCGTTCGAGATCCGTCACGAGCGCCGCCGTCGCCTGGTCGGTCTGCTGGCACTGCCGCGTCAGCTCCGCCGGCAGGTTGCCGTGCTGGTCCCAGCCCTGGTGGAACAGCTGCACGAAGCGCACGCCGCGTTCGAGCAGCCGCCGCGCCAACAGGCAGTTCGCCGCGTAGGTGCCTGGATCGCGCGCGCGTTCGCCGTAGAGCCGGAACACCTCGTCGGGTTCGCTCGACACGTCGGCGACCTCGGGCACGCTGCTCTGCATGCGGAACGCGAGCTCGGCCTGCGCCTGGCGCGCTGCGATCGCGGGGTCGCCTTCGTGCGCGAGCTGGTCGCGATGCAGCGCCGCGAGCGCGTCGATCTGCGCTGCGCGCTGTGCTCCGGACACGCCGTCGGGGTTGGCCAGGAACAGCACCGGCGACGCGCCGGGCCGGAACTGCACTCCCTGATACTCGCCGGGCAGGAAGCCCGTGCCCCATAGCCGTGCGTAGAGCGGCTGGTCGCGCGCTGCGTCCTTGCTGACCAGAACGACGAACGCCGGCAGGTCGCGGTTGTCCGAGCCGAGGCCGTAGGCGGCCCACGCCCCCATCGCGGGCCGGCCGCTGATCTGGCTGCCCGTGCAGAAGAAGGTGATCGCGGGATCGTGGTTGATCGCTTCGGTGTGGAGCGAGCGCACGACGCAGAGGCGGTCGACGACGCGCGCGCTGTGCGGCAGCAGGTCGCTGACCTCGATGCCCGCGCGGCCGTGGCGCGCGAAGCCGCAGAACGCGCCCGCGAGCGGCAGGATGGCCTGGTTGCCGCTCATGCCGGTGAGGCGCTGGCCGCCCCGCACCGAGTCGGGCAGCGGCTCGCCGTGACGCGCGTTGAGCAGCGGCTTCGGATCGAAGGTCTCGAACGGCGATGGCCCGCCCGCCTGGAACAGGTAGACGACGCGTTTGCAGCGCGGCGCGAAGTGCGGTGCGCGCGCAGGTTCGTCGTCGCCGCCTGCGAGCGAACGCAGCGCGAGCGCGCCGAGCCCGAGCGACGCGCGGCCGAGGAACGCACGCCGCGCGAGACCGAGCGGATCGAGGCGATCGAACGCGTTCATCGCACCACCATTGCGGCGTCGCTCGCCATGACGGTCGACGCGACGAGCGTGAGTGCGCGCAGCGAATCGGCTTCCGTTGCGTGCAGCGCGCGCAGCGCCGCGAGCTCGCCCTCACGCGGCGCGCGCGTCGCGAGGCTCGCGAACACGAACGCGAGACGTGCATCCAGGTCGTCACGGGGCAGCGTGGCCGCCTTCGCGGCCAGCGCCTGCGCGCACTCGGTGAACACAGGATCGCCGAGCAGCACGAGCGTCTGCAGCGGCGTGTTGGTCTCCTGCCGGCGCGCGACGCAGACCTCGCGGCTCGTGCCGTCGAGCGCCTGCATGTTCGGCGGCGGCGCCGTTCGCTTGCGGAACGTGTAGAGGCTGCGCCGATGCGCGTCGGGCCCGCTGTCGGGCTTGTAGTCGGCACCGCCCCACGCGGCGCCGGCGTCCCGCCACAGCCCGGGCGGCTGGTATGGCCGCACGCTCGGACCGCCGAACTGCTGGTGCAGCAACCCCGACGCGGCGAGCGCCTGGTCGCGCAGCACTTCGGCGGAGAGACGGAACGACGGCCCGCGGGCGAGCCGTTCGTTGTATGGATCGGCCGCACGCGCGGACGGGCTCGCCGCCGAGCTCTGCCGGAACGTGGCCGACGTGACGATCCGGCGCAGCAGGTGCTTCATGCTGCGCTGCTGCAGGAAGTCCACCGCGAGCAGGTCGAGCAGTTCTCGCTGCGCGGGCGGGCGGCCGTTCGTGCCGAAGTTCTCGGGCGTCGGCACGAGGCCGGCGCCGAAGCACTTCGCCCACAGCCGGTCGGCGACGACGCGCGCCGTCAACGGATTCGTTGGGTCGAGCAGCCAGTCGGCGAGCAGCAGTCGGTCGCGAACGCCGTTTCCGCCGAGCGGCCACAGCGCCTTCGGCACGTCGGGCGGCACCGGCTGTGTGCGATCGGGCTGGTCGTAGGCGCCGCGTCGCAGCACGAAGCGTTCAGGCGGGTGCGGATGGCGCGCCATCACCATGAGCTCGGGGATCGCGTCGGTGTGCGCGTGCAGCGCCTGCCGCGCGGTGCGCAGCGCGGTCGCCGCCGCGAGCACGTCGGGGTCGTTCCAGGGCCGGCAGCGTTCGACGGTGCGCGCGTCTGGGGGCCTGCCCGCGAGCGCTGCGACTTGGCCGGCCGACAGCGCGCGGTCGAACACGGCGAACTCGGCGAGCCGGCCGCCGGCGAAACCCTGGTCGCGGTCGCGCCCGGCGAGCTCGAGCGTGCGCACGGTCGCCGGGCCTTGGAGGTGGTCGCGCACGATCTCGGTCGGCGAGCTCACGCCACTGACGAACACGGCCAGGCCGCGGGCTGCCGAGCTGCCGTCGTAGGTCACGACGACGTCGAGCCACTGCTGCAGCGGCAGCTCGTTCGCAGTGCGCACCGCGGCCGCGGAGCCCGGCCAGTGGTGCACGATCTCCCAGCACAGGCGACCGTCCTTCAGCAGGACCTGGTAACCCTGCGTGTCCGCGTCCTCGGTGTAGTGGCTCGTGTGCAGCAGCACGGCGCGCTGCTTCTTGTCGGGGCACCACAGGCGAAGGCGCAGGCTGAACGCGTCGTCGCGCGTGAACGCCGGCAGCTTCGGCACTGTGATGCGCGCGTCGCCGTCGCACGCGATCGCGCCCTCGCCGGCGGGGCCCGCGACGACCTCGCACTCCGCCGGCACGGTCGCGGCGCGCTCGGCGCGTTCGTCGCGGCAGCTGCCGTTCTTCGTCGCGCCGAAGCAGAAGCGCGCGATCGGTTCGGGCGCCTTGGCGACCCATGGCTGCTGCGCGGGAACGTCTCTCGTCGTTCTGCACACCTTCGCCGCCGCGTCGACGGCCGCCTGCAGCCGCGCGGTCTCGGCGTCTTGCTCGGGCGTCGACAACCGCAGCGCCGGCTGCGGCGTGCCACCGGTCGAATACGGATAGAGCCCCGCCTCGTCGATCGCGAAGAAGCTGCCGAGCGCGTAGTAGTCGCGCTGCGTGATCGGATCGAACTTGTGGTCGTGGCAGCGCGCGCAGCCGATCGTGAGCCCGAGGAACGCAGCGCCGAACGTGTCGACGCGGTCGGCGATGTACTCGTGCCGCCATTCCTCGTCGATCGAGCCGCCTTCGTTCGTCTGGCGGTGCAGGCGCCAGAACGCCGTCGCGGTGCGCGTGCTCACGTTCGCGTCGGGCAGCAGGTCACCGGCGACGATCTCGCGCACGAAGTGGTCCCACGGCATGTCGCTCGCGAACGCGCGCAGCAGCCAGTCGCGCCACGGCCACGTGCGGCAGTCGAAGTCGGCCTGGTAGCCGTAGGTGTCGGCGAAGCGCGCGAGGTCGAGCCAGTCGGTCGCGAGGTGCTCGGCGCACGCGTCGCTGCGCAGTAGTGCGTCGACGATGCGTTCGTACGCGTCGGGCGCCGTGTCGGCGAGGAACGATGCGACGTTCGCAGGCGTCGGCGGCAAGCCGGTCAGCACGAGAAACACGCGGCGCAGCAGCAAGGTTCGGTCGGCTTCGGGCGAGGGAGACATTCCCGCGGCCTCGAGGCCGGCGAGCACGCAGCGGTCGACGTCGTCGCGGCACCAGTTCGGGTTGGCGACAGCGGGCACACGGTGCTGCGGCGCCACGAACGCCCAGTGCTGTGTTTGGGCGGACGACTCGGCGAGCAGTGCCGCCGTCGCAAGCGCGAGGGCAGCGAGCGTTCGCGGTCGGGTGCGGGTCGGTTGGCCGCGCATGGGGACCGTTGTAGCACCGGGGGCGGCAGCGTCGATCCTCTGCTGGGCATGCGCCCCCGCCGCGCTGCGGGGAACTCCGCGGATGCGTTCCTCGGCGGTTGGTGGAATGCTGCCGAAGCGCCTTTGCACCAGGCGCAGCGACAGTTCGACGGTTCCGGTAGCCACGCCTTGGGCCACACCTCGCACTGCACCTCGAGCCAGGCCGTTCTCGTAGGCCTCTTCGCGAAGCTGGTCCGCGATGGTCCTGCCCATGATTCGTGCGTCCTCGTGGATGAGAGCAGCAGCATCCTCGAGCTCTCGACGGATCGCTGCTCACGCGAGCAACTCGTCGATCGTGGTCACGGTCAGGATGCGTTCGGCCCATCGGTCGAGCGTGTCGATGTCAGCGCGGCGGATGCGTTCCTCGACGGTCGGCGAAACGTCGCCGAAGCGCTTTCGTACCTGGTGCAGCAGCACCTTTCTCCTTCCGACAAGCTCACCCTCCTCGCGAAGCTGGTCAGCGATGGTCTTGCCCATGATTCGTGCGTCCTCGTGGATGAGAGCAGCTGCAGCCTCGAGCCTCTCGGGTGGCGACTCGAGCTGCGCTGCCAGGTAGGAGAATAGCCCGATGAGTGCGCGGCGTCCCGCCGGGGTGTTCAAGAGAGTGCGAATGAGATCGGGCCAGCGAAGGACGAACTCCGCCGGGTCGCGAGCCCTGGCGCCGCGGACGAACTGCAGGAAGAGCAGCGTGAGCCGTGCGGGCTCGGTGGCACGCCGTCTCTTGATCCCTGATTCAGGGTGGGCAGCAAGGTCGTCGAGCAGGAAATGCAGGTTCGGTTGTAGCGGAGACAGGAACTTCCGGATGTTCGGTGGCAGCGAGCCGAGGTCGACGAGGTCGAGCACGGTGCGCGGAGCGTTCCAACGGCGCGGGCCGTGGTGCACGACGACCGGTAGGACGGGTGGCAGCGACGTGGCCTTCGGGTTGTCCGCGAGGAAACGGTCGATCACCCGCACGACGTAGCGCAGCAGTTGCACCGCGGTCCATCGATCAGCGCCCGACTTGTGCTCGAGCACCACGTAGAGAAGGACGGGCTGCCGGCCAAGCCGCGCCGTGAAGAGCAGGTCGGCGTGGAGCGTCTTCAGCGCGTCGTCGACGAAGGAACCCGGCTCGAGCCGCAGTGAGTCCCAGTCGATTGCGTGCGCGAGCGCCGCGGGCAGGATCGTGCGCAGCAGCGAAGCGGCGTGTTCGGGCTCTGAGAACGTGTGGTGGAAGAGCGAATCATGGTCATGCGTCATCCTGGTGCCATCCACCACGCAAGTGGGGGATGGGGGGCATGACCGGTCGCGCGCTCAGTCGCAGCCGGGCTCTTCGCAGAACAGCACGAGGTCGTTGCACGCGTTCCAGAGCATCACCATCGCCTGCTTGCAGTTCGCGGTGACGACGGGCGGCAGGTCGGTGCGCTGACTCAGCATCTTGAGCCGCGCATACAGATCGAGCAGCTCCAGGTCGTCTTTCGTGAGGTTCTTGCCGAGCAGGTCCTTCGTCGGGGTCGTCATGTTGCTCCTCCTCAGTATTGGGGCCGCAGATCCTGCAGCCGCTTGGCCTTCAACTCGAAGCGCGGCAGCTCGCCGGTCTTCGCCTGCTCGACGTTGAAGCGCAGTCCTTCGTGTGCGTCGGCGAGATCCTTGCCGAGCTGGGCCTGCAGCCGCGGCCAGCACTCCAACTGATCGGGCTTGAGCTCGACCTTCACGGTGATCTCGTCCTGCACGTTGTCGAGGCGCGTGATCACGATCTGGAACTCCTCGACCTCTTTGAACTCGCGCACGACCGCTTCGACGGCGCGCGGGTAGACGTTGGTGCCGCGGATCAGCTTCATGTCGTCGACGCGCCCGAGGATGCCGCCCTCGTAGATGTCGCCGCTGCGGCCGCACCCGCAGCGCGAATGCGGCACCTTGCAGACGAGGTCCTTCGTGCGGTAGCGGATCAGCGGGATGAACCCGCGGCCGAACGAGGTCACGACGCGTTCGCCGCGCTCGCCGTAGGGCAGAGCCTTGCCCGTGTCGGGGTCGAGCACTTCCTCGATGAAATGGTCTTCGATGATGTGCGGGCCGCCGGGTTGGTGGTCGCACTCGAAGATCATGATCGTGCCGATCTCGGTCATGCCCGCGGTGTCGCCGCACTTGCCGCCCCACATCTCCTCGATCATCTTCTTCACGGCGGGGATCGAACCGGCCGGTTCGCCGCTGACGACGACGCGGCGCACCACGCCGTCCTTCTTCAGGTTGATGCCCATCTTCTCGGCCGTCTGGCCCATGCGCAGCGCGTAGGTCGGCGTGGCGCAGACGACCGAAGCACCCATCTCGACGATCTGCTTCACGCGCTGTTCTGTCGTCATGTTGCCCGACGCGAGCGTCAGGCAGCCGATCTTCTCGCAGCAGTAGTGTGCGCCCCAGAAGCCGATGAACGAGCCGTAGGAGAACGCGAAGAACACCGTGTCGGCCGGCCGGATGCCGAAACCCCAGAAGCCGTAGCACCACATGTCCGCGATCCACGACCAGTCCTTGCGCGAGTCGAGCACGCGCAGCGGCTGGCGGCCCGAGGTGCCCGACGTGAGGTGGTAGCGGATCGCGTCGTCTCGCGGTCGCGTGATCAGATCGCCGAACAGCGGTTTCTCGGCCTGGTTCGCCATCCAGTCCTCGCGCGTCATGAACGGCAGGCGCTGGATGTCGTCGAGCGTCTTGATCTTGTCGGGCGTGGCACCGGCCTTCTCGTAGAGACGCCGGTGGAACGGCGACTCGTGCCACGCGCGCTCGACGAGACGCTGCAGCTTGCAGAGCTGCAATGCGCGCAGCTGGTCCTTCGGAAGGGTTTCGGTCTTGGGATTCCAGAACGAGGAGACGTTGGCTGGCAAGCGGACCTCCGCGCGGGTGGGAGTGAGGCGGACAGCCTACTGGCGACTTCCGGCAGGCGCGAGCGCGCGCGGCGGCTCGCTTGCTTGACCGGCTGCGGCGGGCTCTGTCTGCTGCGCCGGTGCAGGCACCGGCCGTGACGTTTGCGATCCCATGCCGCGACGCGGGGCCCTTCTTGCGGCCGCTGCTCGAGTCGCTGCTCGGCCAGACGCGCCAGGACTTCCTGCTGCTGCTCGTCGACGACGGATCGCGTGATGATTCGGTCGGACTGGCGCGCGAGGTCGCCGGTTCGAGGGTGCAGGTCCACCGCAACGAGACGCCGCGCGGCATCGGCGCCAACTGGAACCGTTGCGTCGAGCTCGTGGAGACGCCGTTCTTCTGTCTCGCGCACCAGGACGACGTCTATGCGCCGCGGTATCTCGAGCGTCTGCTCGCGGCGTTGCAGGCGAGGCCCGATGCAGGTCTCGCGCATTGCCGCGCGAGCGCCATGGACGCCGGTGGCAGCGCCTTTCAGTCGATGGCCGAACGCTTCAAGGAGCACTTCTGGAAGCGCGATCCGGGCCAGGATCGCAGAGCACACTACGCGCGGCTCTGGTGCGGCAACTTCCTGTGCTGCCCGACCGTGCTCTACCGCACCGAGGCCGTGCGCGCAGCAGGCCCGTTCCGCACCGACCTGCGCTTCGCGCTGGACTGGGAGTACTGGTTCCGTCTCCTGAAGAACGGCTACGGCATCGCCGACGTGCCGGAACTGCTCGTGCACTACCGGCGCCATGCGGCAGCGGCGAGTGCTTCCGCCACGGCGGATCGTTCGCGCTTCGACGAGGAGCTGCTCGTGCTCGACGAAGCACGCGCTGCCGGCATCGCAGCGGGACTGTTGCCTGCGACGGCGCTCGCGAGCCCCGCGCTGCGCAACAACCTGCTGCACGAAGCCTTCACGGACCTGCAGGCCGGCCGCCGCGACGCGGTGGTGCGCAAGCTCGACTTCGTGCGGCAACGCGCACCCGCGCTGTGGCGCGACCCGTACGTGCGCGTGTTCCGCAGTCTGTGGCAGTTCGGCGCACCCGGTCGATTCGTGCTCGGGCTCGGCCGTCGCATCGCCGTGCGGTATGGCTTCGGAGGCGTGTCGTGACGAGCGCGCCGGTTGCGGTCGTCGTGCTGAACTGGAACGGCCTCGAGTTGACGCGCGCCTGCGTCGAATCGCTGCTGGACCAGTCGTGGCCGCCGGCCGAGATCCACGTCGTCGACAACGGCTCGGCGAACGCCGAGGCGGCGGCGCTGCGCGCGCAGTTCGGCTCGCGCATCCGCCTGCACGAGCTGCCGCAGAACACAGGCTTCACGGGCGGCTGCAACGCGGCGCTCGAGGTCGTGCTGGCCGAAGCGCGCTGTGAGTTCGTGGCACTGCTGAACAACGACGCCGTTGCCGACGCGAACTGGGTCCAGGAGCTCGTGCGCGAGATGCGCAGCGACGAGCGGATCGGCATCGTCGCGAGCCGCATGCGGCTCTTCGACCGGCCGGAACTGCTCGACAACGCCGGCGTGTGGCTGCTCGGCAACGGCGACGTCGCGCCGCGCGGCCGCCAACAACGCGCGAGCGAATGGGAGCGCGCCGACGATCTGCTCGCAGCGTGCGGCGGCGCGGTGCTGCTGCGCTGTGCGATGCTGCGCCGCATCGGGCTGTTCAGGCTGGACTTCTTCGCGAACTTCGAGGACGCCGACCTGTCGCTGCGCGCGTTCGTCGCCGGCTACCGGATCCGCTACGCGCCGCGCGCCGAGGTGCGGCACCGGCTCAACGCGACGATCAGCCGCGTGCGCGACCACGCGTTCAACGTGCGCTCGGTGCGCAACGCGACGTGGGTGTTCCTCGTCAACCTGCCGCTGCCGGTGCTGCTGCTGAACCTGCCCGGCTGGGTGCTGTCGAATGTTGCGATCGTGCTGCTGATGCCGCTCTGTGGACTGCCGGGCGTCGCCTGGGCCTTCGTGCGCGGACGGTGCCGCGCGCTCGCCGAGCTCCCTGCGATCGTGCGCGAGCGTCGGCGCCTGCGACCGCTGCGGCGCGTGTCGTGGTGGCGGATGTGGCTCGCGCAACGCAGCTTCGTCGTCGAGTACGTGCGGTTGACGCTGGCAGCGGTGCGCGGCCGTGGGACCGGGCTCATGCAGGTGAAGCCGGAGCCGCGCAACACCGGGTAGGGTCGCCTGCGAAGCGTGACCCGCGACAAGGCGTCACCGGGTTCGCTGCAGGCAACGTGCCGGCGCTGCCGCCCGGTCTGTCCTACGTCGAGGTGGCGGGCGGTGGGGCTGTCACGGTCGCGCGTCGCAGCGACGGCAGCGTGGTGGCATGGGGCAACAACCAATATGGTCAGTGCAACTTGCCGGCGCTGCCGCCGGGTCTCTGCTTCGCGCAGATACCGGCTGGCGGCAACGACACCGTCGCCATCTTGCGAGCCGGCGCCTACACCACGTTCGGAGCCGGGTGCCCCGGCAGCGCTGGCGTGACTCGCCTCGAAGCAACTACGCTGCCTCGCGTCGGAGCGACGATGACCGTGCGCGTGGAGCCGCTGCCGTTGTCCGCCGCGGTGATGCGAACGACGCGCTGATCGGAGCTTTGGGCTCCGCCACCTATGCGCTGACGGTGCCCGCAAGCGCCGCGCTGGCGGGATTCATCCTGCACCAGCAGGCAGTCGTGCTCGATCCTGCGGCGGGCAATCCTGCGGGTCTCGTGATGTCGGACGCGGCGACGGCTGTCGTCGGCTTGTAGCAACTCGAAGTCGACGTTCGCGGAGGTGAGTCCACGCCGTCTCGGCAACAGCCGCGACAGCATGTCACGGATCCACCGGGTTACGCTGACGCGCCGTCGCGCTACTCTACCCGTCGCGGGCCTTGCCAGGCCGTGCTGTCCCCGGAGGACCCATGCTTTCCTCGCGATTGATGTTCGCGGCCCTCGCTGCGAGTTGCTTCACCCCGATCGTCTCGGCCCAGTTGGTCTGGTCGCCGCAACTGGGCGCGCCGTTCCCGATCGCGCGCCACGAGTCGGCACTGGCCTTCGATCCTGTCGGCGGAGGCCTCGTGTTGTTCGGCGGCAGCACGAACTTGCCCGTGGATCCCAACGACACGTGGCGTTGGACCGGCGGCGTGTGGCAGCAGCTCAACCCGGTCGCAGCGCCCCCGGCGCGATACGGCCCGCGCCTCGCTACCGACACCGCGCGCAACGCGGTCGTTCTGTTCGGCGGCGTGGCCTTCAACTTCGCATTGCCGCAAATCATGGTGTCGCTCAACGACACGTGGGAATGGAACGGCTCCAACTGGATCCAGCGCTTCCCCAGCACGAACCCGCCGCCGCGTTCAGGCCACGCGCTCGCCTACGACGCCGGTCGCGGCGTCACGGTGATGTTCGGCGGCTTTGACATCACGGCCGCGACTTCGACGTACTTCGCCGACACGTGGGAGTGGGACGGCGTCAACTGGACGCTGCGCGTTCCGACGACACCGATGTCGCCGCTGACGAATCACAGCATGGCCTACGACGCTGCCCGCGGCGTGGTCGTCATGGCAGACGGCATTGGACCCTCCCGCGGCACGTGGGAATGGAACGGCGTTGCGTGGACACCGCGCGGACCCTGCCCGACCGGCTACGGCGCGCGCCTCGCGTACGACGGCGCCCGCAACCGCGTCGTCTGGTACGGTGGTGCCGACAACCAGGGCTACGCGCTCCCGATCGGCGTCTGGGAGTGGGACGGTCTGGCCTGGACGCAGCGCGCGATCGCCGTCTCGCCGCCGCCGCGGTTCTGGCACATGATGGCGTTCGAACCCGTGACCGAGCAGATCGTCGTGTTCGGCGGGCGCGACGACAGCCAGCCGTCGCTGCAGCAGCGCAAGGGCGACACCTGGACGCTCGGGCCGGTCTATCGCGCGACCACGACGCCGTTCGGCGTGGCCTGTGGCGGCGCGGCTGGTCCGCTCACGATTGCGACCGCGGATCGGCCGTGGCTCGGCACGACGCTGACGGTCGACTGGACCAATACGCCGGCGGGCTCGGTCGTGCTGCTCGCGTTCGGCTGGTCGCGCCAGGTCTGGCTCGGCGTGCCGCTGCCGCTGCCGCTCGGCGCGATCGGCATGCCCGGTTGCAGCCTGCTCGTGTCGCTCGACTACTTCGAAGCGCGCGCGACGATGGGCAGTACCTTGCAGCAGCTTGTGGTGCTCCCGTACGTCGCGGCCGTGCTCGGCCTCGAGCTCTCGCTGCAAGGGTTCGGCCTCGATCCTGCGGCGAACCCCGCCGGCATCACCGCGAGCAACGGCATCGCGCTGCGACTCGGCGGGCTGTAGGCGGTCCGCCAGGGCGCGCCAGCACCGCGGTCGACTGTCGAGAATCGCGACACTGCCCGGCCCACTCCGCGAAAGCCGCCATGCCGCGAAACGCGCCGCACGGCTCAAGTGACGCGCCGAACCGGCCATGATGGAGGTGGCGCATCACCGATCCGCAGCGCGAGAGGAGGGCAGGGACCGCGGCAATGGACATCTTCAGCATCCTCGGTCTCTTGGTCGCCTTCGTCGGCGTCGTCGGCGGCATGATCTACGACGGCGGCCATTCCGGTTCGCTGTTCGGGCTCGGCGCCTTCATGATCGTCATCGGGGGGTCGTTCGGCGCGACGATCGTGGCGACGCTGCCGTCCGACCTGCAGTTCGCTCTCGCCTCGTGCCGGCGCATCTTCGCGCCGCGCAAATACGACTTCCAAGGCATCACCGAGAAGATCCTCGAGCTCGCGAACCTCGCTCGCCGCGAAGGTCTGCTCGCGCTCGAGAGCTACACGACGAGCGGCCACGCTGATCCGTTTCTCGTGAAGTGCCTGACGCTCGCGATCGACGGCAGCTCCGCGGAGACGATCCGCGAGACCGTCGAGGTCGAGATGCACATCCAGGAAGAGGACGACAAGGCCGGCATGAAGTTCTGGGAGACGTGGGGCGCGCTGGCGCCGACCGTCGGCGTGCTCGGCGCCGTGCTGGGCCTCATGCACGTCATGAGCGTGCTCGACAAGCCGGGTGAGATCGGACCCGGCATCGCGACTGCGTTCGTCGCGACGGTCTACGGCGTCGGCTTCGCGAACCTCGTGGCGTTGCCGATGTCGTTCAAGCTCAGGCGTCACATCGAACACGACCAGCTGCTCAAGAACATGATCCTCGAGGGTGTCGTCGGCATCCAATCGGGGATCGCGCCGGGTGCGCTGCGCAGCAGGCTCAAGGCCTACCTCGGCAGCCACGGCGCCAACGCACAGCCACAGACCTGAGCGTGCCGTGGCCATGAAGCGCAGAGCCGAGGAGCGCACCAACCACGAACGGTGGATCGTCTCGTTCGCGGACATGATGACGCTCTTGTTCGCGGTGTTCGTCGTGCTCTACGCGATGGGCGTCCAGAACCTCGACAAGCTCAGGGATCTCAAGGAGTCGATCGAGTTCGCGTTCCACATCGCCGGCGAGGGCAAGACGCAGCAACAGGGCATCTTCGCGCGGCAGACGGGCGCCGGTGACCTCGATGCTTCGGTGCCGCTGTTGACCGCGCAGGACGGAGAGATGCGCGAGTTCTTGAAGCAGTTGCTGCCCGAGTACGAGGAGATCGCGGGGCGGTCGCTCGAGATCGTGCAGACCGACGACTCGGTCTCCTTGACCGCGCCATTGTCCGACTTCTTCGCGGTCGGGGAGGCGGCGCCGATCAAACGCGACGTGCAGGGCTGGCTCGACCGGGCCGTCGATGGGTCGCTGACGTTCACTTCGTCCATCCGCATCCGCATCGAGATGCCCGACGTGCTGATCGGCCAGGACGCCACTGGAAGAGCGCTCACGGCGAGCGACCTGTGTACGAAGCGGGTCATGGCCCTGCGCCAGCTCGTGCTCGCGAATCCACGCGTGCGCCCTCATCTGGTCACGGTCGAGCTCGCGTCGCAGCTCCCGGCACGCGAGCGCGCCGGCGACCGGGAGGCGGGCAACTGGGAAGACCGGGCGGTCGTGATCATCGCGTTCAGCAACCACCGGCCCGAGAACCGCTGACGGCGTCAGGTCGCGGTCGTCAGCATCCGCGCGAGGATCGTCTTCTGGATCAGCGACGTGCCTTCGTAGATGCGCAGCGCCTGGATGTCGCGCCACAGGCGTTCGACGGGGAACGCCGAGCTGTAGCCGCGCGCCCCGTGCAGCATGACGGCCTCTTCGGCGGCCTTCGCCGCGGCTTCGGTCGCGTAGAGCTTGGCCATCGCGACGTCGGCGTGTGTCTCCGTACCGGTCGCGCGGCGCTGCGCGCAGCGGTGCACGAGCCCGCGGCTCGCGTGCAGAGTGGTCAGCTGGTCGGCGAGCCGCTCCTGCACCATCTGGAAGCTCGCGAGCGTCTGCCCGAACTGCCGCCGGCCAGTCGTGAACGCGACCGACGCGGCGAGCGCTGCGCGATGGATGCCGACCGCGCCGGCCGCGACGGACAGACGCCCCGCGGCGAGACCGCTCATCGCGACGCCGAAACCCTTGCCGACCTCGCCGAGCACCTCGTCGCCCGCGATCGCGAACTGATCGAACGTCATCACGGCGTGGTCGCTGCCGCGGTGGCCGAGCTCGATGCCGGGCATCGGCTGCCGGTCGAGTCCCGCGCGTTTCGTGTCGACGAGGAACGCCGTGATGCCGTTCCTGCCCAGGGCAGGATCGACCGTCGCGAACAGGATCATGACGTCGGCGACGCCGCCGTTCGTGATCCACCACTTCTGGCCGGTTGCGCGATAGCCGCCGTTGCCCTGGCGCACTGCCGTCGTGCGCAGCGACGCGATGTCGCTGCCGGCTTCGGGCTCGGTGAGCGCGAAGCAGCCGATCGCGGAGCCGGAGACCAGCGCGGGCAGCCAGCGCGCGACCTGTGTCTTGGTGCCGTGTTTCGCGAGGCACTGTGCGACGAGACCGGTCTGCACGGCACAGAATCCCCTCGCGTTGCCGCAGTGCGCGCCGAGCTCCTCGTGGGCGAGGGCCAGCTGCAGCGGTGTCCACGCGCTGCCGCCGTGCTCGCGCGGCAGCGGACCACCGAGGATGCCCGCGGCGGCCAGGTCTGCGACCATGCCGCGGCGGAACTGGCGCGCTTCGTCGATCGCGCGCGCGTGCGGCAGCAGCTTCTGTTCGGCGAACGCGCGGATCGACTGCGCGAACTCGCGGTGCGAGGCGTCGAGATCGCCGTCGGGGAGCCAGAGCGATGCGTTCATCGGCCGAGCTGGATTCATCGGCCCAGAAAGCGCGGTTCGCGCTTCTCCATCCACGCGTTGTAGAACTCGCGGTGGTCGTGCCCGCGCAGCAGCAGCGCCTGTGCCTGCGCCTCCTGTTCGATCGCGGCCTCGAGGTCCATCGTCCACTCGTTCCAGACCAGCTTCTTGGTCATGGCCAGGGCCAGGCCCGGGCCCGCGGCGAGCCGGCGCGCGATCACGAGCGATTCGGCGAGCACCTGATCCTCGGCCACGACGCGATTCGCGAGGCCGATGCGAAGACACTCGTCGGCGGACACGCGGTCGCCGAGCATCAGCAGTTCGAGCGCGCGGCCCGTGCCGATGATCTTGGGCAGCAGCCACGCCGCACCCATGTCGGCGCCCGTGAGCCCCACCTTCGTGAAGAGCAGCGCGATCTTGGCGTTCTGCGAGAACACCCGCATGTCGCTGGCCAGCGCGAGCACGGCGCCAGCGCCGGCGGCGATGCCGTTCACGGCAGCGATGATCGGCTTGCCGAGCCGCAACATGTTCCGCACGACGGCGCCGGTCATGCGCGTGAAGGCGAGCGTCGCGTCGAGCTCGCTCTCGATCAGCGGACCGATGATCTCCTCGACGCTGCCGCCGCTGCAGAAGCCGCGCCCGTGACCCGTCAGCACGACGGCCTTCACCGACTCGTCGTCGTCGAGCTCGCGGAAGAGACGCTCCAGCTGGCCATAGATCGCGAAGGTCAGCGAGTTCAGCGTCTCGGGGCGGTCGAGGGTCAGGACCGCGACGCCATCGCTGCCGCGTTCGAACCGGAAGTCGTATTGGCTCATGGGGAGGGTGAGGTGGCCCTGGGCGGGCCGGGCGGGTAGCGCGATCGTAGGCGCGTCGGGGGGTGGAGAGCACAGCAGGTTGTCGCCGTCGCAGCAACTTCGGCAGGCAACCACGAGTAACCAACCGCTGTCGCCCGCGTACCATCGGGGCCTCCGGAGCGGCCCTGCGCGAGCATGGCCGCGGCCGCGGGATGCCTTCGTTGTGGCGGTCCTTCTGCTTGCGAAGTGCGATACTCTGACCCCTGCGCATGCCCTCGCCGTCCGATCCCCGGCCGCCGCATCTCGACCCCACGCGTTGGGGCGAGCTCGTCGACAGCCTCGATGTCGCGACGGTGTTCGTGGTCCTGTCGAGCTGGCTCGGCTCGGAGGCGCGCATCCAGCTCTCGGTCGAGGACGTCTGGCAGGAGACGCTCTGGATGGCGTGGCGCGATCGGCACCAGCACCAGTGGGTCAACCTGACGCGCTACCGCGCGTGGCTGCTCGGCATCGCGCAGAACCGCATCCAGGACATGCTGCGCGGCCTCCGGCGCAAGAAACGCGGCGGTAGCTCGCGCACGGCCAGGTTCTCGGAGATCGGCGGGACCGACACCGTCGGAGGCATGCTGCCGCCGCGATCGACCACGCCGAGCTGGACGGCCTCGCATCTCGAGCGCGCGCGCGTGTTCGAGCGCGCGCTGTCGAGCCTCGAACAGACGCTTCGCGACGTCGTGCGGTTGCGCCTGTTCGAAGAGCTCGGCATGGAAGAGACCGCGACGCGTCTCGGCATTCCGCTTTCGACCGCCAAACACCGGCTCGTGCGCGGCATGCAGGCCTATCGCGCCCAGCTCAAGGAGCTGCTCGGCGAGAGCCCTGGCGCCTCGACGGAGACGAAATGACGAGTTCCGAGGAAGACCCGCACTTTGCTGACCTGGTCGACGAGCTGCTCGCGCAGTTGTTGAACGGGGGGGAGCCGGACCTGGCCGCCATTGCCGCCGAGCATCCGCTCGCCGCGCACCGCATCCAGGAGGCGGTGACGCTGGCCGGCAGCGTGGCCGGCAGGCGCGTCGGGTCGCGTCCGTCGCTCGGCGGTTACGAGATCGTGCGCGAGCTCGGGCGCGGCGGCATGGGAACCGTGTATCTCGCGCGGCAGGAAGCCCTCGACCGCGAGGTTGCGCTCAAGGTGCTGCCGCATTCGTTCGGCCTCTCGGCCGCGAGCCGGCAGCGGTTCCTCGAGGAGGCGCGGGCACTCGCGCGCGTCAAACACGAGCACATCGTCGACATCCACCGCATCGTCGACGACGGGGAGCTGCTCGCGTTCGAGATGGAGTTCGTCGATGGACCGAGCCTGCAGAGCCTGCTCGAGGCGCTGCGCGCGCACCGCAGCCGCACCGGCACGCCGGCGGGTCTCGCCGAGGTCTCCGAAGTGCTCGGGATTCCCGCGGCCCAGCTCGGCGCGCGGAACCTGACGCAGTTCTTCGTGCGTCTCGTGCTGAAGGTCGCGCGCGCATTGGCCACCGTGCACGCGGCGGGTTTCGTGCACCGCGACGTCAAGCCCTCGAACGTGCTGCTGCGGCGCAACGGCGAACCGGTCCTCGTCGACTTCGGCCTCGTGCGTCTGCACAGCCTCGAGATCTCGCACGCGGGCAACTTCGCGGGCACGCCCGTCTACTCGTCGCCGGAACAGCTGCGCGGCGAGACCACGGTCGGCCCGGCAACCGACGTCTACAGCCTGGCCGTCACGCTCTACGAGTGCCTGACGCTCGTGACTCCGTTCGCGGGCCGCACGACGACGGAGCTCCTGTATCGCATCGAATCGGGCAGCTTCCCGCCGCTGCGCCACCTGGCTCCCGGCGCGCCACGCGATCTCGAGACGATCGTCGCGCATGCCATGGAGGTCGATCCACTGCGCCGCTACGGCGACGCGGGCGCGCTCGCCGACGACCTGCAGCGTCTGCTGGAACTGCTGCCGATCACGGCGCGTCCCGTCGGCGCCTTGCGCCGCGCCGGCAAGTTCCTGCGTCGCAATCGCAAGCCGCTGCTGGCCGGGTGCATCGGCGCGGTCGTCGTCGCGGCCGCGGTGTTCCCGGTCCTGCACAGCGTGCAGGCCGCGAGCCACAACCGGGAACTGGCGCTCGAACACGTGCGCTCCGCGCGGCAGCGATTGATATCCATCGAATCGCGGCGCCTCGACTGGCACCACGCGGTGTGGGGTGGTGCCGGACAATCGCCACTCGACAGCACGTCCGAACGGATCCCGCCGCTGCGCGAAGTCCAGGCCGAGTACGACCGCGCTCTGGCGTTGCATGCCGAGGAAAACGCCGCGCGGGCCGAACGAGACGTCGTGCGCCTGGCGATCTGGCTGCAACAGCTCACGGTGTCGCAGACCGATTCCGTGGACAGCGCGCTAGGGGGCGCCGAGTTCGCCGCGATCACGGCCAGCCTCGGTCCGCTCACCGTGCAATCGTCGAGGGTGTTGGCGCGTGGCGATCGCGGCGAGAACGGTTCCGCGCGCGAGCGCGAGCTGCTGGTCGCTCGCATCGCGGGAACGAACGACGCTGACCGCATGAGCCTCGGCCTGCTCGCGTTCCTGTTCGGCGACTTCCGTCTGTGCGAGCAGGCGTGGGGAACCATGCGGCCCGACGTCGGCGACCAGACGCTCGTCGACGCAGGTCTCGGCCGCCTGCTGCTCGCCGACGGCATGCCCGAGGCCGCCCACGTGCGTCTCTTGCAGGCGCAGCGCCACTTCACCGCATCGGCGACCCTCGCGCTCGAGCTCGCCGACACGGCGCTGCAGCTCGGCGACCTCACCGTGGCGCGCCAGTGGCTCGATCGGTTGCCCAAGGACGTGGCGCCGCCGCGGCGCCTCGCGCTGGACCTGCGCGCGGCGGTCGGTGGCGATGCCGAGCTCGCGGCCGAATACGCGGACCTCGCGGCAGCGGATCCCCGCGACCCGACTGCGCTGCATCGCCTCGCGCAACTCGCGATGCGACGCGGTGACCTCGCCGAAGCGGGGCACCGTCTCGACGAACTGCTGGTCCGCTGGCCCGAGGCGGCGCGTTTCCGGCTGGACCGGGCCCGCGTGGCGCTGCAGCGTCGCGATCTGCCGGCCTATGCGCGACAGGTGCTCGCCGTGCTCGACCAGGAACACGGCCGCAACCGTTCGCGCGGCACGATGTCCGACCTGCTCGAGATCCTGCGGATCGGTGGGCTCGAAGGCCTGTATCGCGAAGGCCTCGCGGCTACGGGCATGGAGCACACGGGCCGCGCCTTCCTCGGCGGCGAGATGCCGATCCAGGCCTTCGCCCCGCCGCGCATCGCGAGCAACTTCGAAGCGATGCTGCGGTTCGTGCACCTGGTCCGCCTCGAGGCGGCGGCCGCCCAGCATGCGCCGCGGCTCGACGAGGTCTCGGCGCACCTGTTCGTCACGCTTCCGATCGCGCTGGCCAGACTGCCGTATGGCGGTTCGCTGCCCGCGATGCCGGCGCACATGCTGATGCGGCTCGTGCCCGAGTTGGCACAGATGGTCTACCCGAACTGCGTCGCGCTGCTGCGCAACAACGTCAGCCGATGGCAGCCTGGCTCGTGGAGCCAGGTGGTGATGAAGCAGGCCGAGGTTCCCGAGGAGTGGCCCGAGCCCGTCCTGCTCGGCAGCAGCATCGTTCGCGTCGGCGACCTGTCCGGCGACGGGTTCGACGACGTATTGGCCGCCTGCACGTCGCCTGCTCCCGGCGAAGCGCACGGGCGGTTGCTGCTGTACGACGGGCGAACGGCCGCGCTGCTCGACACGGTGATCGGAGAATCGGACCAGCACATGTTCGCGCACGCGCTCGCCGTCGTCGACGACGTCGATGGCGATGGATGTCGCGATTGGCTCGTCGGCGCGCCTTCCGGCAGCAAGGGCGCGCGCCATGGGCATGCCGAATTGTGGTCCAGCAGGACGCGGGTGATGTTGGACCGGCTCGAAGGCGAGGAACCGGGCTTCGGCGTCAGCGTCGCGGATCTCGGCGACTGCGATGGCGACGGCTGTCCGGAGTTCGCGGTCGCGACTGCGCCCTTCCTCCGCAACAGCGCCGCGCAGGGCAGCGTGCAGATCTTCTCGGGGCGCACGCGCCGGCCGCTGCACACGCTGCGCAACGACGTCGCGGGCGTCTGGTTCGGCGCCTGCATCGCCAACGCGGGCGACGCCGACGGCGATGCGATTCCCGACCTGCTCGTCGGCGGCAACTTCGGCATGGCGCCAGGCCTCGTACGCCTCTACTCGGGGCGCACGGGGGAAGTGCTGCAGTCCTGGAGCGACGCCGCGGCGACCAGCGGGTTCGGCTCGTTCGTGCGTGGCGTCGGCGACTGCGACGGCGACGGCCGTGCCGACGTCGTCGTTGCCGCGGTGCGTCGCGGGCAGGATGCCGGCGTCGACCAGGTGTTTCTCTACTCGGGCAGCACGGGGGCTCAGCTCGCGGTGATGTCGGGCGATCGCCCCGGGACGGCTTTCGGCACGTCCGTGACACCGTTCCGCCGCGACGGTCGCTGGCTGCTGGCGATCGGAGCGCCCCAGGGCGGGGCGCTCGCCACGGGCGTCGTCGCGTTCATGTCCATTGCCGGCCAGCGGGTCTCGAGCTTGCTCGGCCCTGGTCCCGGGTCGTTCGGCGGTGCCCTGGCCACCCTGCCCGACGACGATGGCGATGGCTGGCCCGAACTGTTCGTCGCGTGCCCGCGAGCGCACGGCCAGGGCAGGGTCTGGCGCGTCTCGTCGGGACAGTTGCGGCTCGGCGCCTGGCGCTGAGGAAGAAACGCCTGGATCGCACGCGGCCGTGATGGGGTGGCTGGCCTTCCTGTCGGATGGCCGAGCGAATCTCGCTTTCTTTTGCCGACCTGGGTTGGCCGGTGAAGCGAAAAAGACTCCTGCCTCTTCACTCAACGAAAAACCCCATGAACCAGCACATCCTCGGCACCACTGCCCTTCTCCTCGCTGCAGCCACGGCCTCGGCCCAGTGGCATCAAGCGACTCCCTCGGCTTCCCCCACGGCCCGCGGCGGCGCCGGCATGACCTACGACCCCATGACGGGGAACGTACTCATGTTCGGCGGCGACACGGGTGCCTTCCCGAGCCCGGCCAGCAACCAGACCTGGAGCTACAACGGTACGACCTGGTCGCAGTTGACACCGGCGGCATCGCCGACCGGCAAGATCGGGATCGAACTCGTCTTCGACAGCAACCGCGGCGTGTTCGTGATGTTCGGCAGCTTGAACACGAGCGCGTTCGGCGGCGCCTCGGTCAACCAGACCTGGGAGTTCAACGGCGCGACCTGGACGCAGGTCTTCCCGACGACGACGCCGGGTGGCCTCGGCCTCTATGGCGCATGCTTCGACTCCGTGCGCAACAAGGTCGTGCTCTACGGCGGTGTCGCCAACAGCATGTTCCCGATCGCCGCGAACGGCACCTGGGAATTCAACGGCACCAACTGGGCCCAGATCACGACGGCCGGGAGCCCCGGTCCGCTCGAGCGTCCGGCGATGTGCTTCCACGAAGGTCTCGGCAGGACCGTGCTGTTCGGCGGCATCGATCCGCAGACCGGCGGCACCGACACGACCTGGCTCTACGATGGCACGAACTGGGTCGCGGCCACCGTCCCCGGTCCCAAGCCAGCCGCGCGCACCGGCGCCAAGATGGTCTACGACGGCGTGCGCGGTGTGTGCGTGTTGACCGGCGGCATGGACCCGATGACGGGGAACCCGATCGTCGACACCTGGGAGTGGAACGGTGCCAACTGGACGCAGGTCCAGAGCGTGACGACCGGGCGCCGCGACAGCATGCTGGCCTACGTGCCGGGACGCGCGAGCGTCGTGCAGTTCGGCGGCATCGCCGGCTTCACGTATCTCGCTGACACCTGGGAATACGCGAAGCCGCGCGTGATCGGCTCCGGCTGCGCCGGTTCGAACGGCGTCCCCGCGCTCGATGCCGCGGCCGCACCTCGGCTGGGCCAGAACTACGTGCAGGACATGACGAACCTGAACCCCGCGGTCGGCATCGGTCTGCTCGTGCTGAGCCTCACGGAGATCCCGCCGACGCCGCTCGATGTAATCGGCATGACCGGCTGCTTCGCCTACGTGAGCCCCGACGTGCTCGTCACGATGACCGCCGTCGGCAGCTCCGCGAGCCACTCGCTGCCGATCCCGTCGACCCCGAGCCTCGTCGGCACCTCGCTGCTGAGCCAGGGCATCTCGGTCGATCCTGTCAACCCGGCGTGGCTCGTCACGTCGAACGCGCTCAGTGGCCTGATCGGTCAGTGAGAGACTGCTGACCGATGCTGGTCGTCGGTCATTCCCTCTTGGTCGGTGTGTTGGTCCGAGCGCCGCCGGCATTGCGCCGGCGGCACTCACAACCTCGGTGACTCCCATGAGCAATCTCGACAAAGCCATTCTTGCGATCGCATTCTCGACGGTCTCCGCCACGCTGCCCGCGCAATGGGGCCATCTCCAAACGAGCAGTGCTCCGGCGCCGCGCTCGCGTGCGCTGCTCGCGTACGACTACGTCGGCAACCGGACGCTGATGTTCGGCGGCAACTGGTCGAACGAGTTCTGGTCGTTGTCCGGTGGAACGTGGACCCAGCTGACGCCCGCGACGCGGCCGTCGGCGCGGGCACGCGCGAACATCGCGACCAACATGATCACGGGTGAGATCCTGCTCTACGGTGGCGATACCGGTAGCGCCCAGTTCGCCAACGACGAGACCTGGCTCTGGGACGGCACGAACTGGCAGCTGCAGGCGCCGGCCAACACGCCGGGCGGGTTGGCCCGCCATGGCATGGCCTTCGATCTCGTGCGACAGGTCAACGTGCTCTTCGGTGGCCGCCGCAACAGTTGGATCCCGAGCCAGGCCTCCGACCTGACCTGGGAGTACACAGCGGGCAACTGGGTGCAGGTGACGGTCAACCAGCCACCGCCGGCTCTCACCGACATGGCGATGTCCTACCACCCGGTCCTGCAGCAAGTGATGTTGTTCGGCGGTCAGCGCGGCGGGTCGCAGGGCGCGAGCGACGAGACCTGGATCTACGAGGGGACCTCGTGGACGAGGATCAACGTGACGGGAGTCCGACCCGCGGCCCGCGTTGGCGCGAGTCTCGTGGCGAACCTCAGCCGCGGTGTCCTGGTGCTGTTCGGTGGGCGCGATCCCGTGACGATGGAGATCTTCAACGACACCTGGGAGCACGACGGCGTGAACTGGGTCAAGGTCGACAACGTCTACGGCGGCATCTATCCGCCGCGGGCAGACGTCGCCGTGACGCACGACTTCATGCGCGATCGCCTGGTTGCCTTCGGCGGCGTCGACGCGAACGGCGCCATGCTCGACGACACGTGGGAGTATGGCGCGCAGTTCCAACCGTTTGGCATGGGTTGCCCCGGCAGCGCCGGTGTTCCCGCGCTGGTCGGCGGGCTGCCCGCGAGGATCGGCACGACCACCAGCGCCGACATCACGAACCTGCCGCCGAGCAGTCCGGTTGCCTTCCTGGCCGTCGGCTTGAGTCGCACGCAGTCGGTCCACGGCAGCCTGCCGATGCAACTGGGGAGCTCCGGCATGCCCGGTTGCCGCTCATACACGAGCGCCGACCAGATCTTCACGCTGCCTGCCAGCGGTGGCACGGCGACGTGGGCCTGGGACGTGCCGAATGTGCCGAGCCTCGTGGGGCAGGCGCTCTACCTGCAAGGTGTCTCGTGGGATCCAGGCGTGAACGCGATCGGCCTCACGGTGTCGAACGCGGCTACGCTCGTGATCGGGCACTGATCGTCAATCGACGAAGGCCGGCGTCTCGCGATCGAGGTCGAAGACGCAGCCTTGCGGTTGGTGGCGCAGCATATGCGCCACCGCCGCGGCGACTTCGGCGGTGCTGTGCATGCGGCCGATGCGATTCTGCGCGGCCATGCGCGCGAACGCCTCTGCGGCGGTCGTCTTGCCGCGGGCGGCCACGGCGGCCGCTGCACCGCGCGTGATGTCGGAGTCGACGAAGCCTGGGCAGACGGCGTAGACGCGGATGCCCGCAGCGGACAGTTCGGCGTGCAGCGCGCGCGCGAGGCCGACCATGCCGTGCTTGGCCGCCGTGTAGGCCGAAGTGAACGGATAGCCGCGCAGGCCCGCGGTCGAAGCGAGGTGCAGCAAGCAGCCCTGGCCCCTTCGCTTCATGGCCGGCACGCAGGCGCGCGCGAAGGCCAGCGGGGCGCCGACGTGCAGATCGAAGACCTCGCGCAGCGTGGCGTTCGTCGTGTCCTCGATCTTGCCGGCGGGGGCCGTGCCGGCGTTGCTGACGACCGCGGTCGGCGGGCCGAAGTGTCGTTCTGCCGCGGCGACGACCGTTGCCGGCGCACCTTCCTCGCGCAGGTCGGCGGTCACGGTCTGCACCTCGGCGCCACGCGCCTGCAGTTCGGCGGCCGTCGTGGCGAGGCGCGCAGCGTCGCGCGCGACGAGCACGAGTCGATGTCCCCCCTCGGCCAGAGCCTTCGCTATGGCGGCCCCGATGCCGCGGCTGGCGCCCGTCACGATCGTCACTGGAAGGGGAGGCGTAGGCGTCATGCGCGGCGGCCATGCTCGCAGGAGCGGCGGGGGGGCTGCAACCAGGGAGTTGCCATGGAGCACCCGACGCCGCTCCTAAGGTTGCGGTCTCGGCGCGGCCGATAACACAGCCGGGAAGGGAAGCAGGGGAGCCGAGTTGCGGACGCCCCGGAAGGGCCTGGCGGGAACCAGGCCCTTCTTCTTTTCTGGCGCCTCCGCGCCCGCGCCTGAGGCCGGCCGCTGCAAGCGGGAGCGCAGGCGCTCGCGCAGCGGCCCAAGGGCAAGGCCAAGAGACGTCTTTGGAGCCGCGGAAGACCTTGCATGCTCGAAGTGGTCCGCTACTGTGCTCCGCCCCAACCGGCGCAAGCACCGCTCGAGCCATGGCCAAGCCAAAGAAGAAGAAAGAGGTCGTCTTCCTCGTCTGCGAGGAAACCGGAGATCGGAACTACACGATCATGAAGAAGCCGGGCACCAACAAGCTGGAGTTGTCCAAGTACAGCCCGCGCCTGCGCAAGCACACGAAGCACGTCGAGAAGAAGAAGTAGTCCCGGACCGCGGGCAACGCTACCGCGGTAGCGGCGCTGGCACAGAGGTCTGGCCGCCCGGCAGGCTGCGAGCCAGGATCGCCTCGAGAGTCTGCCGGCTCCCCTCGGCGAGTGGCAGCCCGCGCAAACGCTGTCCGACCCGATCGAGCGCGTTGGTGTGGCCGCCGGCCTCGAGGTTCTGCAGGGCAAGGACCACGGCGCCGAGACGCAGCGGATCCTGCGCGATGCGTGGATCGTCGAGGACGTGCTGCAGCGCGCGTTCGCCGAGTTCTTCTCGTTTCTTGGACGTGAGCGCGAACATGGCCTGGATGCGAACGTCCGCCGACGGGTCGTTGTCGAGCGCGAGCTGTGCGATTTCGATCCCGAGCTCCGAGGTGGTCATCCCGATGCCCGTGATCAGATCGCTGCGCCACCCGGGCTGCGTGTTGCTCGCGAGCAGCTCGCGGTAGGAGTCCGCGAGCAACTCGGGCGCGCGAAAGCCCAACATGACGTAGGCGGCCGGCGAACGCGGCAGAACGGGTGCGAGTTCGCGCAGCACCTGCAGTGCTTCGGCGGGAGGCAATTCGCCGGCGGCGAGGCAGGCGATCTCGTTGGCCACCGTCTGGTCGTTGCGTTCGCGCAGCCAACTCAGCACGAGATCGCGGTAACGCGCGTCGGTCAGCAGCTGCCGGCAGGCAGCCGTGCGTTGGCTCGGGTCGGAATCCACGAGCAACATCAACGCGAGCCGCGACAGCTCGTCAGACGATCGCTCGCCGTTCTTCTGCAGATTGTCCCACAGCGTGAGCAGGAGCTTCGTCGCGTGCTCGCGCGAAAACTTCTGCGCGGAAGCAAGGCGCACGAGGAGCAGTACCGAAGGCTCGTGCACGAGCCGCAGGTAAGGGCGATTGCTGAGTACCTGCGCCCCCGTGTCGGCGATCGAGGACGCCTGCGGCATGATGTCGAGCAGCGACTGCACGAGTGGGTCGATGCGCGATCGATCCGAGCCGGCAGCGGCGGCGGCGTCCCGGCGCGCGAACTCCGTCTCGAGCACGAGTTTCAGCACGATGCAGCGCCCGCGGTCGCGTGGGTCGACCGAGTCTTCCTGCACGCAAGCCAGCATCGCGAGGCCGTGCTCGCCGGCGTCCACGAAGCGTTCCATCAGTTCGCCGAACACGCGTCGCACCTCCCGGTCGGCGGCCTTGGCCGCGTCGATCTCGTCTTGTTGGGCGAACTCGGCGACCTGCATGCCGAGCGTCACCAGTTGTTCGACGAGCTCTTCGAAACTCGCGAGCGGCACTGCGCGCGCCTCCTCGTCCGGCACGACCTGGCGCTCGTTGGGCGTGGCGGTTTCGGCCCCGACTCCGGCAGCTCCGACTCGCATTGGCGACTGCGTGGACGGCGGATGGCTCGGGTCGCCGCTGCGGCCGACGGAATCCGTCTCGAGCCACGCCGTCGCGACGACGATGGCCAGGAAGAGACCGAGGAAGAGGGTGGGGAGCAGGCGAGCCCCGAGGGGGCAACGAGTGGACAAGGTCGGCGCGTGCATGGGTTCCTCCGTGGTGAAGGCCGCGGCGAGCTCCGTTGCACGCCGCGGCCGAGTTGCTAGTTGCCGGAGGGGGGCACCGTGTAGCACGGGACGGTGATCATGCTCTGGACCGTTCCGAGGTTCACCGACCGGTCGAGCGTGCACGAGGAGCCGATCGGGATGATGAGAATCCAGTCCGTGGTGCAGGTGAAGGTGACCATGCTGATCGGAAGGTTCGCGGTCACTTGCACCTTGGTTTCCTGACTCGAGGGCTCCGCGATCTCGTGCGGCGGCGTGACGATGATGAACAGAGGGCAGCCCTTCCGGTTGGCCCCGATCGTCACGCCGCCGACCGAGTAGGTGAACCCACCGCAGTCCTGGGACGGCCCGTAGAACACGTCGAGTGGTACGTGCTTGGTCTTCTCCATCGGGCAAGGCGATGCCTGTGCGAGCATCGGCGCTGCACAGAAACAGGCGAACGTCATCGAAAGCAGGGATCTCGAGCTCATCTCCATCCTCCTTGGTTCGGGGCGCCAAAGCACCCGTCGCGGGCCGGGAAGCCGGCGGCGAAACGCGGCCCGCTGCGCCTCGTCGCTCCGGGAGATGAGTGACGCGAAGTCCGCCGCGGTTGCAGACGAGTCGCGGAAAACCGTCGTTGCCGCTCAGCTCGTCGCCTGCATCTCGCGCCACGCCGCGGCGATGCCCACGTCGACGCTGCCGGGCCGCCAGGCCAGCTCGTCTTCGGCCTTCTTGCTCGAGAACCAGAGGAAGCGCGGGGCGAGCCGCAGGACCTCGCTCGTGAGTGGCGGCTTGCTGCCGAAGACGCGTTCCTTCATCGCCATCGCGCGCGCGGCGGCGCGCACGAGGCTCCTGCTGAGGGTCCGGCGAACCGGGCGTGCCCCGACGATGCGGGCGACACGATGCAGCAGATCGCGCCCCGTCAGATTCTCGCCGCCGAGGATGTAGCGTTGACCACTGCGACCGCGGTGCAAGGCCGACATGATGCCCGTGCAGACGTCTTCGACGTTGGCCACGTTGATGCCGCCAGGAGGTGCCATGCGCAGCTCACCGCGCATCACTGCGGTCAACAGCGAACCATCGCCCTTGCGCCGATCGCCGGCTCCGTACATGGACGGCGGATTCACGATCACGACGTCGAGCCCGCGCGTGAACTCGGCGAGGGCGCGTTGCTCGGCGGCGAACTTGCTGTCGCAGTAGCCGATGCGGAGTGGACCGAAGTTGTAGGGCGCCTGCTCGTTCACGAGCTCGGGAGTGTTGCGGAACGCGACGGCAGAGATCGTCGACACGTGCAGGAAACGGCGAACGCCCGCGATGCGCGCGGCTGCTGCGAGGTCGGCCGTCGCCTTCGTGTTGGCTTCGAACATCGCGGCCCGGTCCTCGGTGCGAAACGACACGAGCGCCGCGAGATGCACGACGACGTCCGCACCCGACGCGCCGCGCTGCAGTGCCGGCGCATCCGCGAGCCTGCCTTCGATGCGTTCAAGCTCTTGCCCCGCGAGCGGCTGCATTTGTTGGCCCGGCCGCACGAGCACCCGCAACCGGAATTCGCGCTGCAGCAGTGGCAGCAGGTGGCGACCCAAGAAGCCAGTCGCACCCGTCACGAAGCACACTGGTAACACGGGGAGAAGGGTAGCCGTTCGCTCGGGCCAGGCGCACTCGGCTTGTTCTGCGCCGAACACTCCTCGGGCCAAGTCGCGCAGCGGCAGGGTTTTGAGCTCACATGCGCCCGCGGTCGTTCCACTCCCCGGCCGCGGGTCGGATCCCGGGCTCCGCCACACGCCGTGGCTGTCGACGCCGCACCGTACGTGGCAATGCGAAGGGACCGTGACAGCGTTGCCACGAAACCGCCCATTGGCGCTCCATTGTGATTTCTACCCTGCAACGGATCCGTCACGGGGGGTGCCATCGTCAGATCAGGCCGCTAGTGTTCCGAACACTCGTTCCCATCCGGTACTTCCCCCGTCCGGGTCCTTCTTTCCGATCCCATGAACAAGCTACTCATCTCTCTCGCATTGGTGGTCTCGTCACCCGTCGCTTTGGCCCAGAACTGCTTCGACGGTGATTTCGGCACGAAGCTCGGTGGCGCCACGTACGACGTCATCTTCCCGATCCAGCCGATTGGTTTCCCCTTCCCGTTGGGCGGCGTGAACTACACGGACATCCACGTCACCACGCACGCCTTCGTGACCTTGTCCAACGCCGGCGTCCCGGCTCCCCCGGCCGTCTCGACGCTCTACACCCCGACGACGGCCAACTTCATGGCCGGCCCACCGAAGATCTGCGCGCTGTATGCGGACATCGTCGAGCCGAACGGCGAGATCTTCATCAAGAGCTCTCCGACCCAGTGCGTGGTCACTTGGAAGAATGCCGAGTGCTACTTCGTCACCCCACTGGTGCTCTTCACCTTGCAGATGACGTTGTATCCGAGCGGCATGGTCCGCTTCACCTATGGCCCCGGCGTCACGAACAACTCGACGTTCGGCGGCGTGTCCGACAACGGCATTGCGGGCATCACCCCTGCCGGTGGCGCAGCGCTGCCGGGGCAGGTCGATCTCTCGGCTGGCGGCGCGACCGTCACGGACACGACCTACGAGAACTGGGTCGTTGCCAACACGTTCGACATGGCCAACAACACGTTGCTGATGGTCCCCACGGTGCCCGGCTACACCTACACGCTGCTGGGCGCGCCGGCGAACTGCGGGGCGACGGCGAACTACGGTACGGGTTGTGACGGCCTCGCGCTCACGGCCGTTGGCCTGCCGACGCTAGGCAACAGCAACTTCACGCTGAGGACGTCGAGCATCCCGGTCGTCTCGCCCATTGCCTTGGTCGGCTTCGGTGGCACGGTGATCAATCCTGGCATCCCGCTGGACTTCCTGGGCATGACGGGGTGCTTCGCATACACGAGCCTCAACATCGGCTTGCTCACGAGCGGGCCGGTTTCCGCTGGCGTCAGCGACTTCGTGCTGGCGATCCCGCCCAGCCCGTCGATCGTCGGCACCCTGCTGGCGGCGCAGTCGGTGTCTCTGTCGCTCGCGAATCCGTTCGGCTTCGCTTCGAGCAACGGCACCTCGGTCACCGTCGGCTACGGGAACTAAGCCTGTATGCCTGGTCGGCCTGTATGCCTGGTCGCCTCTGCGAGGCGACCAGGCTCCAGGCTTACGTCATGCTCCGACGCCGCAACGCGGGGAAATAACAACGGCGAGGAACGCAGCCAGCCCCGCTGCGGCGTCGAGCAATCAGCTGGTCTATGGGCATCCCCGCCGCGGCGTCGAGCAATCAGCTGGTCTAGGGGCATCCTCGCTGTGGCGGCGAGCAATCAGCTGGTCTACGGGCATCCCCGCTGGGGCGTCGAGCAATCAGCTGGTCTACGGGCATCCTCGCTGTGGCGGCGGGCAATCGGCTGGTCTTTGCGGGCATGCCCTCGCTGCGGCGTCGGGCGTGTGATCAGCGCCCTTTCACGAGCATGGCCTCGATGGAGCGAGCGGCATTGCCGAGGCGCTGACCCGCGGTAGAGCGGTCGGTGGGGGGCAGGTTGTCCTGAGCCAGCATGACGACGTGGACGAGCACGTGGTCGGGGCCCTCGTGCCAGCCTGCTTCGACGCGTGTGATGGGGTCGCTGTCGAGCGAGCCACCTTTGGCGAAGACGGCCAGGCCGGCGGCGTCGGCGGGCCGGGCCAGGATGGCGCGCGCGGCGGCGACGGTGCGGGCGGCGACGCCGGGAACTGCAGCGCGTGCCAGGTCGCTGTGCACGGCCGCCAGCGAGCGCGCCGTCGCCGTGTTGTCGCCGTTCACCTTGCGATCGGCCAGCATGTAGCGACGTACGTGCAGGCCCTGCCAGGCGGGATCGCGCGCGTGCAGCTTTGCCTCCAGCCACGTGGGTCCGCCGAAGTGGGCAGTGACGAGGTTGGCCGCAAGGTTGTAGGTCGCATTGTCGACTCCCTTGCCGGTGATCATGGCCTCTCCGATGCGGCGCACGCTCGCGTTGCCGAGCGCCTTCTCGGCGGTCGCGCGCTGTGTTGGCGAGAAGTGGGCGACGGCCGGGTGCTTCTCGTTGGCGAGCATGGCGGCGGCGTTCGGCAAGGGCAGGTCGAGGCCGTCGGGCAGCGAAGCGAAGAGCTCGACGAGGTAACCGACCTTGATCGCGCTGGCCACCGGCATCGGTTCGTCGGCGTTGATGGCGAGCAGCGGTTCGCCTCGAGGGGGGGATAGCCAGATCGCCGCGCGCGTGCCCGGACCTAGCTCGGCGATCGCGCGTTTCACTTCGGCCAGCAGCGCGGGGTCAGCCGCGTAATCGCCGTGGGGTGCCGGCTTGCCGACGCACGCGGCGAACGCGAACAGGACGCCGATGCTGGCTCCGTGCTTCATGCCCTGAGGATCGCAATGCGGTGCGCGCGAAACCAGGGGCGGGCCCGGCGATTCTGCGCCCCCTCGGTGCTACCGTCGACATCGGGCACCGGGCGGTGCCTGGGCTGTATGCGCATCCTGCACACCGCAGACTGGCATCTGGGACACACCTTGCGCGATCACGCGAGGGAGGCCGAGCACGCACACTTCCTGCGCTGGCTCGTGCAGACGGTCGTCGAGCGAGAGGTCGATGCGCTGTTGATCGCGGGCGACGTCTTCGACAGCAGCAACCCGCCGCCGGCCGCGTGGCGCATGTGGTTCCAGTTCCTCGACCAGGTGCGTCGCGCGCGGCCGCACCTGCAGGTGGTCGTCATCGCGGGCAACCACGACAGCGCCTCGAGGCTCGAAGCGCCGCGCGACCTGCTCGCGACGATCGGCGTCCGCGTGATCGGCGGCGTCGCGCGCAACGCGGCGGGCCAGCTCGTGACCGAGGATCTGTTGGTGCCGTTGCGCGACGCGGGTGGCGAAGTGCGCGCGCTCTGCGTGGCCATCCCGTTCCTGCGCAGCAGCGACGTGATGGCGCTCGTGCCGCCGCGAACACCGGAGCCGGCGGCGGCCGGCAGGGGTGACTACGTGTTGCCGCGCCCCGGCGACGCGCCGGCCGAAGGCGAGGCCGACCCCCTCGAAGGCGACCCGCTCATTGGGGGCATGCGCGCACTGCACGTCGAACTGTTCGCGGCGGCCCGCGCGGCGCTGGAGCCGGGCCAGGCGCTCGTCGTGATGGCCCACGGCTACCTCGTCGGCGGTGCACTCAGTGAGCTCAGTGAACGCAAGGTGCTCGGCGGCAACCAGCACGCGCTGCCGCTCGACCTGTTCCCGCCCGACTGCACCTACGTGGCGCTCGGACACCTGCACCGCCCGCAGGCGCTCGCGGGGCACGACCACGTGCGCTACAGCGGGTCGCCGATCCCGCTTTCGATGCCCGAGCGGCTGCACGCGCACCACGTCGTGTTCGCCGACCTCGAAGGCGAACGGCTGCGCAAGGTGTGGTCCTTGCGCGTGCCGCGCCTCGTGCCGCTCGTGCGCATCCCGGAGCATGGTGAGCTCGAGCCCGATGCGGCCTTGGCCGCGGTCGCCGCGCTGCCGCCGCGCGATGCGGCAGAGCCCGAAGAGCTGCGCCCGTTCGTCGAAGTCGCGGTGCGCCTGCCGCAGCCGTCGCCGCACCTCGGCGAACGCATCGCGCGTCTCATCGCGGACAAGAACGCGCGTCTCGTGCGCGTCGATGTCGTGCTGACGGGCAGCGAGACCCGATCGGGCGAACGTGCTGCCGAGCTCGCCTCGCTGCTTCCCGAGCAGGTGTTCGTGCGCCGCTACCGTCGCGATCACGCGGGCCCCGTGCCCGAGCCGCTGCTCGCGGCGTTCCGCGAGCTGCTCGACGCGGTGCAGCACGGAGATGCGCCGTGAGGATCCTCGCGATCCGGGGCCGCAACCTCGCGAGCCTGCAGCGTTCGTTCGAAGTCGACTTCGTGAACGGCCCTCTCGCCGTCGGCCTGTTCGCGATCACGGGGCCGGTCGGCGCCGGCAAGAGCACGCTGCTCGACGCGCTCTGCCTCGCGTTGTTCGATCGCACCCCGCGGTTGTCGGGCCGCGGCGGCGTGCTCGTCGGGGAGGACAGCGAACCTGCCGGCGACTGGCTGCGCAGCAGCGACCCGCGTTCGCTGTTGCGTCGCGACGCCGCGGAAGGCCATGCCGAGGCGGACTTCACGGGTCGCGACGGCGTGCGCTACCGCGCGCGCTGGACCGTGCGCCGGGCCCGGCGCCGCCCCGATGGCCGGGTGCAGGAACAGGAGATGACGCTCGTCGACCTCGATCGCTCGGTGCTCGTCGCGGGTGGTCGCAAGACCGAGGTGTTGGCGGCGATCGAAGCGCGGCTCGGCCTCGACTTCGGCCAGTTCTGCCGCTCGGTGTTGCTCGCGCAGGGAGATTTCGCCGCGTTCCTGCGCGCGTCGCCGGACGAACGCGCGAAGCTGCTCGAGAACCTGACCGGAGCCGACGTCTATCGCAAGCTGTCCCGCGCCGCACACGAGGCCTGCAAGCGGCGCGAGACCGAGCTCGCAGCGCTCGTCGCGCAGGGAAACGCGCAGGTGCTGCTCGGCGACGCCGAGCGGCGGGCGCTCGTCGATCGCGTGCGCGACCTCGAGCAGGAGTCGAAGACGTGTCAGCTCGGCATCGAGATCGCGCAGGGCTACGTGCAGTGGTATCAGGCCGCGACGCGGCTGCGCCAGCGCGAGAACGAGGCCTGCGTGGCGCTGCAGACCGCCGTCGAGACCGTCGCGGCGGCGGTTGCGCGAAAAGAGCGCCATGCGCGTCTGCAACAGGCGCTGCCGCTCGTGCCGCGTCTCGAGATCGTGTCGGCTTGTCAGGCTGCCATGACGCGTGGCAGCGAGAGACTCGCAGCCGCTGAACGGGCCTCTCGAGAGGCAGAGCAGGACGAGGCTGCGGTCGAGCAGCGCCTGCTCGACGAGCTCGCGGCGTGGCGACGAGGGGCCGCACCGGCCTCGGTGCCCCCGATCGTGCGCGAGTTCGACCGCTGGGCCGACACGTTGCAACAGTGGTCGTCGGCGTTGCGCGACCTGCAGCAGAGCGAGGCGCAGTTGCCGCGCGCGCGGCAGCACGCTGCGGCCGCCATGGCCGGCGTCGCGAGCGCAGAGCGCGCCGTGGCGGAGAAGAAGCAGTCCCTCGAACAGGCACAGCAGGTCACGCGGACTGCGCGTGCCGCGGCCACGGCTTCCGAGTTCGCGGAGCTCGCGACGGTCCGCCAGCAGCTGGCCGGTGCGCGCAGCGTCGCGCGAGCGCGGCAAGATCGGTTCGTCGAGTGGCAGGCGCGTTGCCGTGAGCTCGTCGATGCAACAGCCGCGTCTCAGCGGAAGCTGCAAGAGCGCGAAGCGGCTGCGGCCGGTTTCGAGGATCTCGTCGCGCGTCGCGACGACACCGAGCAGGCGCTGCTGGCGGCGCGGGCACGCAACGATGCGGTGCGCACACGCGTCGACTTGATGCAGTTCCGCCACGTGCTCGAGGACGGCGTTCCGTGCCCGCTGTGTGGCGCGCCCGAGCATCCGGCGCCGATCGAGGCCAGCGACTCCGAGCTGGCGGCCGCGCAGGCCGCCGTGGCCCGCGCCGAAGCGGACTTCGACGAGGCGCGACAGCGCGTTGCGCAGCGCGAGCTGGCGCGTGTCGAGGCCGAACGCGCGCACACGCTCGCCGAACGCGCGCTCACCGCGGCGACGGCCGCGGAGCAGGCCGCGCACCTCGCGTGGGCGCTCGTTGCCGGCGAGCAGCGCGCGAGCATGGATGTCGCGGCAGCCTCGTCGTGGATCGCGCGCGAGGCAGAGGATCTGGCGAGCCGCGAGGCCGACTTCGAACGGCTCTCGAATGCCGCGGACGCGGCGCGCGCGGCCCACGACGAGGCCTTGGCCGCCGAACGGCGCGTCGCCGAGCAGCACGAGGCCGAGAGCGCGCGATGGCAGGCGCAGAAGGACGCAGCCGTGGCGGCGCGGCACGTGCTCGACGTGGCCACGGCCGAGAACGCGCGTCGAAAGACGGCGCTCGCGGAGATCGCGGCGAGACTCGCGCCGGCTTTTTCAGGCATCGCCGATTGGTCCGAGCACGTGCGCGCGGCCGGCGAGCAAGCGCTCGCGCAACTGCGGTCGCTTGCACTCGTCGAACAGCAGCGAGCGTTGCTCGAGAAAGCAGCTGACGAAGCGGCCGCGGCGAAGGTCGCGGCCGCTGCGGACGCCGCGCGCTTGCAGATGGAGCTCGCCGCGGCCGAGGCAACGTTCGAAAAGGCGCTGCAGGGTCTGCCCGTGCGCGGCGACGACGTGCGCGAGGTCACGACCTTGGGTGCCGGCTGGGTGCGCGAGGAGGCCGACGCACTGCGCAAGCTCGACGAGCAGGTCGTCCATCTGCGCGCCGTGGTGCAGACTTGTGCCCAGATGCGGAAGCAGCACGAGGGCAGCAACCGGCCGGCGATCGAAGAGGCCGACGCGGCCCAGGCCTGGGACGATGCGCGCACGGCGCGAGCGCGCGTCGATGCGCAGTTGACCGACGTGCGCACGACGCTCGCGGCAGACGACCTGTTGCGGCGGCAACGCGACGAGCTCGCGCCGCGCATCGAGGCCATCGAGCAGGCGCTGGCCGTGTGGCGCGCGCTCGACGAGCTGATCGGCAGCAGCGGCGGCGATGCGTTCGCCGTGTTCGCGCAGGGCCTCACGCTCGAACTGCTGCTGACCGAAGCGAACCGGCGGCTCTCCGAACTCGCGCGGCGCTACCGGCTGCACAAGAACCCCGGCGGCGAGATGGACTTCGTCGTGATCGACCTCGACCTCGGCGGTACGCGCCGCAGTCTGCAAAGCCTGTCGGGCGGCGAGACGTTCCTCGTGTCGCTTGCCCTCGCGCTCGCGCTCGCGACGCTGGCGGCCCCGCGTTCGCGCGTCGAGACGCTGTTCCTCGACGAGGGCTTCGGCACGCTCGACGCGCAGCACCTCGAGCAGGCGCTCGGCGCGCTCGACACGCTGCAGGCGGGTGGTTGTCAGGTCGGCGTGATCTCGCACGTCGACGGGATCGCCGAGCGCATCGGGGCCGTCGTCGAAGTGCAGCCCGAAGGCGGCGGGCAGAGCCGCGTGTTGGCGCGCGTGCGGTGACCGCTCTACAGTCGCGCCGGTCCCCGTGCTCTGGAGGAGCCCATGGCCGAGCGCTCTGCCCGCATCCCGGTCACACGCCGTTGCTTCCTCGCGACGTGCGCTGCTACGGCCCCTGCGCTGGTCCTGCCGGCCTGCGCCGCACCGGCCTCGGCCCGCGCACTGCGGCCCGGGCCCGGCGACGGTTTCGACCCGTGGCTCGAGATCGTCGCCGACGCATTCCGCCACAACGTGCGCGAGACGGCGAAGCTGGCCGGCGGCACGCCGATCCTCGCCGTGATCAAGAACAACGCCTACGGCCTCGGCGATCAGGTCGTCGGGCCGATCGTGGCCGCTTGCCCGGGGGTCGTGGGGCTCGCCACGGTCCGCGTGGCCGAGGTGCACGCGCTGCGGGATGCAGGCGTGCAGAAGCCGATCCTGAACATGGCCGAGACCAGTGCCGGCGAGATCGAAGAACTGGCGCGTAACGACGCCTGGCCGACGGTATGGCTCGACGACGCACCCGAACGCGTGGAGCGTGCGGCGCAGCGGCTCGGCCGGCCCGTGGGGGTGCATGCGTATCTCGACGCGGGCATGGGCCGCGAGGGCATGCCACTGCCGCGGGCCCGGCCCTGGCTCGAACGGCTCTGCCGCAGCGACGGCGTGCGCGTCCTCGGCACCTACATGATGACCACCGAGGACCTCGCCTTCGACCGCCAGCAGGTTGCGCGCTTCCGGGCTTTCGCCAGCGAAGCTCGGGCGGCCGGGCTTGCCGTCGGCACCTTGCACGCTTCGCCTTCGTTCGCGGTCGTGAACCTGCCCGAGGCGCGGTTCGATCTCGTGCGCACGGGCAACCTGCTGTTCGGCAACATGCCCGATGGGCCCGCAGTCGTGCCGAAGCCCGAACTGCGCACCGTGTTCCGGTTGTGTGCGCGAGTGGCCCGGCTCGAACGGTTCGGACCCGGCGACAGCGCGAGCTTCGGGCGCAGCTACGTCGCGAAGCAGCCGACCTGGATCGCGCTGTTGCCGGTCGGCCACACCGATGGTCTGCCGGCGAGCGCGGCCGGCACCTGCCAGGTGCTGATCCGCGGCCGGCTCTATCCGATCGTGGCGATGATCAGCAGCACGCACACGATCGTCGAGATCGGCGCCGAGAACACCGTGGCCGTCGGCGACGTGGCGACGCTGATCGGTCCCGACGACGCGGCGATCGCGCCGCACGCGGTGGCCGAGCGTTGCGGGATGCGCTTCTTCCGGATGATCAGCAAGTTCAACGCGCGGCTGCCCAAGGTCGTGGTCTGACCGTCACAGCCACGTGCTCGAGGCGTGACCTAGCCTGCGCACGCGATCTCGGGTTGGTCGATGACGTAGCCCATCGTCCGGATGTGCACGGGCACGACGGGCAGCAGCAGGAAGCCCGTGCACCGGTAGACGACGATCACGCGCGGCCGCGGCGTCGCGTTGCCGGGGTCGAAGCCGGCATGTGGCGCGGGCGCGCGGTGGGCCGGCGTGAACAGATGCCAGCAGGGCCAGTTCGCGGCTCCGCTGCAGCCGAGCGGGATCGGGCCTGCCTCGAGGGTCGCTGCGACCGGGATGCTGCCCAGGTTCGAACAGGTCGTCTGCGCAGGGAGGTCTTCACTGCGCAACGCGAACAGCAGGACGAGCAGGAACAGCCACGACGAGAAGCGTTCGGAGTTCATGCCTGTAGTGGCATGAGTCCGCGCAGTTCTGGCAGAAATCCGCCGCACCCGGTGCGAGTTGTCGCGGGACGGCCGTGCGACTCGCTACTTCTTCGCGCTCTTCGCCATCGCGGCGTCGTAGGTCTTCTTCCTGGTCGCCTCGTCCATCTTGTTCCACTTCTCGATGCACTTTTCGCAGCAGAAGGCGAGCTTGCCGCCCATGTAGTCGACCGTGCAGTTGGCATCGACTGCTTCACCCGAGATGACGCAGTTGACGTTCAAGGTCTTGGCAGCGGCCTTGTCCGACTGGTTCGCGCAACCACTGAGCAAGGTGAGGGAAAGGGCCACGACTGCCACGCGCAGGAGGTTCTTCATGGCGGTCATTGTGCTGTCCGAGGCAGTGCAATCGCAAGCCAGCAGGATGCTGATTTGCGGATGTCCAGTTGGCGCACCTTCCGGGCCATGGTTCACTGCTGGCATGAACTTGCTCCCGGCTGAGCGCATGAACCTGCTCAAGTTCGTGTGCTCGTTCGTGTGGACCGATCTCCGGGTCAACCAAGCAGAACGCGACCTGGTCATGCGCATCGCGGGGTATCTGCACCTGACGGACGACGAGGTGCGACAGGTCAAGCAGTGGTTGGCGGTGCCGCCGGCCGCGGACGAGGTCGACCCCACGTCGGTTCCGAGGAAACACCGCGAGTTGTTCTTCGAGGCTGCGAAGCTCGCGGTCGAGGTCGACGGGCGCGTCGTGCCGGCCGAACGGGATTCGCTGAGGTTGTTCCGCGACCTGCTCGGGAAGTAGGCGAGCGCCGCACCGCGGCTGCTTCATGCAGCGAGCGGCCTCACCAGCTGAACTCTCAGGTCTTCGCGCCGCGCGTCGAGGAATTCGGATTCCTTGAACGACAACGACGGGCGCAGGATTCCCTTGAGCCATTCGGCGCGCATCGCCTGCTGTGCGGCATCCTGTGACAGGACGCTGATCACGATCAGCGCGGTGAACGCCACCATGGTCACCGTCGCGGTGAACGCAGTGCCGAGGCGATCCGACGCACGAACTTGGCGAGCACGTAGCGGGCCGTCGCTGGCCGTGCCCCGACCGGCTCGTGATGCAGGTGCCGGCGGATGTCCTCGGTGAGCTCGCCGACCGAGCCGTAGCGCTGCGCCACGTCCTTCGCGAGTGCCTTCATCACGATCGCGTCGAGATCACCGGCGAGCAGGCGGCTCAGCCGGTGCGGTGAGATGCCCTCGACCGTAGCCGGCGACGACGAGACCTCCGCGAGCTCCTCGACGCGCACGCTCGGCGACGACGGCTGGCGTTCGCGGATCGCGCGCAAGAGCGCCTGGATGTCGTCGTGCTCCATTCGCCACAGCGACAGCGGCAGCACACCGGTCAGCAGTTCGTAGAGCACGGCACCGAGCGAGTAGACGTCGGTGCGCGTGTCGACGTGCTGTTCGCCCGGTTCGGCGACCTGTTCGGGACTCATGTAGTCGGGTGTGCCGAGCACCTGGCCCGTGATCGTGCTGCGCGGAGTCTCGCCCTCGGCAGCGACGATCTTGGCGAGACCGAAGTCGATGATCTTGACCGTCGACTCAGCAGGCCGGCCGAACACGAGGATGTTCGACGGCTTCAGGTCGCGGTGCAGCACGCCGTTGCGGTGCGCGTGTTCGACGGCGGCGCAGATGCGCGTGAAGAGGCGAAGACGGGCGCGCAGTCCGAGCCGTTCCTCGGAGCAGTAGTCGGTGACCGGGCGGCCGGGCACGTACTCCATCGTGAAGTACGGCCGGCCCGCGTCCTGGCCGGCCTCGAACACCTTGGCGATGCCGTCGTGGCTCAACGACGCCAGGGTCTGTATCTCCTGCAGGAAGCGCGCCACGCGGCCTTCGCTGACCTTGTCGGTGCGGATCACCTTGAGCGCGACGATGCGCTGGAACGGCGACGACTGTTCGGCGAGGTAGACCTCGCCCATGCCGCCGGTGCCGAGGCGCTGGACCACCCGGTAGGGGCCGATGTGCTCGGGCAGCCCTTCCTTGCCGCGGCCCAGGTGCGCAGTCAACCAGTCGAGCTGCCGGCCGAGGCGGTCGGCGAACTCTGGGTGGTGCCTCTGGAACTCGTCGAGGGCCACCGAGCCATCGCGCTCGATGCGCGTCAGGTAATCACCCAGAGCCTTCTGGAATGCGTCCGACAATGAATCGGGATTCGGCGATGGCGAGTACTCGCTGGTCATCGGCACGCGACCGGGTGGGCGGCCGATCCGGACAGGACACTGAACGCACGAACGAACAGCAGCCTTGGCATGGGAGTCTCCAATGCGGAAGCCGCGGCCACGGCCGCGGTCTCAGGGCGCGGCACCTCCCCGCCGGGACGGTAGCTGCGTCGCGACACGACGGCAAGCCGCGTGCGCGGTGGCCAAGGGGCAAACGCGAACCGGGCGCAGCCGAAATCTCTCGACGTGCAATGCTCGGCGTTCCCGACGAGCCGGATCCGCGCTCGGCGGGCTCCGCGACGTCAGCGACTGCCCGGGCCGTAGCCGCGCCGGGCCAGCTGGTGCGCGAGCTCGAGCACTGCTCGGCGGTGCAGCTCACGCACCGCCGAGTCGCTGTTCTTCTGCATGACGCGCGCGATCTCGAGCCACTCGAGGCCGTCGTAGTCGCGCAGCACGATCACGCGCCGGTAGTGCTCGGGCAGTTTCGCGAGGCAGGCATCGATCGCGGCCCGGTCCTCGGCAGCGGCCAAGATTTCGCTCGGCCGCCGGCCGGGGGCCGGCAATTCGACGCGGCCGAGGCCGTCGTTGCTGTCGTCGAGCCGCAGCGGCGGTGCGGGCTCGCGCCGCTTGTCCGCGTTCTCCCTGTCGGCCGCGTCGTTCATCTGACGCTGCGCGTACTCGGCGAGCCAGTGCATCAGACTGCCCTCGTGCCGCATCTCGAAGCGGTCGAAGTTCTGGAACGCCTTCGCGAACGCGAGCTGCAGGATGTCGGAGGTTTCGAGACGCTGGCGCAGCTGCCCGCCCAGGCGCGCATGCACGCTGCGGCGCACGCGATCGTAGTAGCGATCGAAAAGCCGGTTCAGCGAATCGTCGTCGCCGGTCTGCGCCTTGCGCACCAGATGCCAGGTGTCGGAGAGGTCTTCCACCACGGGCGCAAGGATACCCGCACCGCCCGGCCAGTGGATCCCGGGGATTCCATTTGCCATTCGGACTGGCGCGGGATCCGGTGCAGCGTGCTGCGCTGCCTGGACCTGCGCCGCTCCCGAAATGCGCGGGAACTGATGGTTTGAGTGGACCTGCCACTGCCCGCTGCATCTTCACACCCGTGAGTCCCCAACGGATTGTGCGTCCCGGTGGCGTGTCCACGCAAACCATCAGTCCACAATGCGCGCTGCGTTCCTTGATCGTCCGGATACGCGCCGGGAGGATCGACGTTGATCCCTGATTCGCCGCGCGAGCGGCGGATCGTGCCACAAGGAGATTCCAATGATGTCGATCCGTTCGCTCACGGTTGCGCTCGTCTTGCTGCTCATTGGCTGCACGTCGTCGTTCGAGGTGATCCGCAGCGTGGATCCCAGTCCCTACTCGAAGACCTCGGCGTTCTCGATCAAGCCGATCCGCTACGTGGACTTGGAGGTCGACGGAAAACCTGAGGTGGACTACATCGCCAGCCAGAAGTTCGACGAGCGAGCCGACAAGTGGGATGTGCTCAAAGCGAGCATCGAGGAGCACTTCACCAAGAGGCTCGCAGCAGAGCTCGGAGTCGTGCCCGAGGCCGCGAGTGCCACCAGCGGCGTGTTCTCGATCGAGCCGAGCGTCGACCAGATCGAGACAGGCTTCTACCGCAGCGGCACGTGGAAAGACGTGGCGCGGATCGACATGACGCTGCGCGTCGTCGGTGCCGGCGGGCAGGTCGTCGACGAGATCCGGTTGTCGGATCGACAGGGCTTCGATGAGATGTTCGCCACGGCGAACATTCGCTTGACGAAGGTTGCCCAAGCACTTGCGGCTTCGGCAGCCCAGCACATCATCAATCGAACTACGAGCGAGCGTTGAGTCGCCAGTCCGGAGCACCCGGCGCGGTCCCGAAATGCGCACTCGAACGCCTTGCTCGCCCATGTGAGCGCCGGCAAGATCGGTTGGAGGTCTGATGCGCCGCGGCGGCGGATCGGCCACGAAGGAGATTTGCTGATGTCGATCCGCTCGCTGCTCACGGTTGCGCTTGCATTGCTGCCCATTGGCTGCACGTCGGCTTCGTTCGAGGTGATCCGCAGTGTGGATCCGAGTCCCTACTCGAAGGCGTCGGCGTTCGCGATCCAGCCGATCCGCTACGTGGACTTGAAGGTCGACGACAAGCCCGAGGCCGACTTCATCGCGAGCCGGAAGTCCGGCGAGGAAGCCGACAAGTGGGGAGTGATCAAGGCGAACATCCAGGACCGCTTCAGCAAGAAGCTGTCAGCGGAGCTCGCCATTGCGGGCGTGGCCGGGGCCGCGGGTGCCACGGTCGGTGTGGCCGAGGCCGCGGCTGGGGCGGGCAGCGCGTTCTCGATCGAGCCGAGCATCGAGACGATCGAGACCGGCTACTACCGCATCCCCGCGTGGAATGCCGTGGCGCGGATCTACATGACGCTGCGCATCGTCGGCCCCGGCGGGCAGGTCGTCGACGAGATCCGGCTGATGGATCGAAAGGGCTTCGATGCGATTGCCGCGTCCACGGCGAACATCCGCCTGACGAACGTCGCTGACGCGCTCGCGGCTGCCGTGGCCGAGCACATCGTCGAGCGGGCCAACAAAGAGCGCTGAGCAAGACTACTTCGGCGCCGACGCCACCATCACCCTCGCTTCGGCGACGTGGAAACGCGCGACCGCGACCTCGTACGAGCCGCACCTTCCCCAGTCGTAGAGTACCTGGGTGTCGCTCAGCAGTTGCTCCGTCCGCGCGAGATGCTGGCGCATCGCCTCGCCATGGGAAACGCCCGCCGCGCAGGCCGCCTCCGCAAGTCGTCGCGACCAGGTCATGCTCAGCTCTACTTCCGTGGAGATCGGAATCGAGCGACCGGACTGCCGGAGACGTTCGGCCTCGTCCAGGACCCCCTTCGCGGCTTCGTAACGCGCGAGGAGCACGTCGGCGGGTGCCATTGTGTCGGCTGGTTTCGGCAGCGTCGAGCACCCCATCGTTGCGACCCACACCACGAAGCCGGTTGTCGAGGCGAACCAGCGTGTTCTCGGACTCATGGTGGCAGTATGCCGCGAGACCAGGCAACGTGGGCTGGCTCGCTGCGGCGCGTCGAACGAACCGAGCGACCAGCGCAGGTAGTTCCCCTTGGCGTCGCGCGACAGCACGCGCCGTCGGGCGCGAAGCGCAGTCGAGCGCGGGCCAGCTCGCAGGCGCCGAAGTGGCGGTGCAGTTCGCCCTCAGGCCTCGCTGCGGCGCGTTGATTGTGCGGTGCCTGCCGGCGACGGGACGCTATTGGTGGCGAGCAGCAGTTCCGCCTGCTCGATGCCGGCCTGCAGGTCGGTGGCCGTCCAGAAGCGCAGGGAGCCGAGCTGCAACCATTGCATCGCCTCCGTCGTCTGCTCGGAGATGCCCGTGATGATCATCTGCGAGCCCATCAGCTGCGCGGCGTTGACGACCTGGCCCAGATCGTTGGCCGCCCCGTTGTCGATCGCCGCGACGCCCGTGACGTCGAGCACGACGATCAGCGCGCGGCTGCAGCGAATTGCCGACAACATCTTGTTGGCGATCAAGCGTACGCGAAGGCGGTCGACCACGCCGATCAGCGGCATCAGCATCAGGCGGTCGCGAATCTGCAAGATCGGCGTCGACAGCTCGCGTATCGCCTGCGCCTGCTGGCGGATCAGCTGCTCGCGGCTGTGGATCAGTATGTCGATCTGCAGGCCCAGGTCGAAGAACGCGACCCGACGCAGCGACAGGAACGCCTCGAGTGCGACCGGTGCCGACAGCTTCGACTCACGCAACAGCGTGCGCTGGATGCCGGCCAGCAGGTCGTGATAGGCGCCGAGGAACACGCTCGTCTCGAGGCCGAAGCGGCCGTAGACGAGACCGAGCCGGAGCCGCTGCCGAGCATAAGCGAGGTCGTAGGGGCCCCGCACCATGGCCAGCAGGTGCTCGCACTTGAGCGGCCGCGCCTGCGCCACCAGCTCGCTGAATCGCGGTACGCGCGCATCCTCACGGCGGAGGTGGTCGAAGAACAGGTCGGTCAGCTCGTCGGCGTGGCTCTCGACGACTTCGCGCACATTCGCGATCTGCTTGTGGTCCTCGAGCTCGATGCCGACCAGGCGCTTGCGGCGATCGATCTCAGGCTCGGTGAGACCGAAGTCGGCCATCGCCGCCGCCTCGGAGATTGGCTCCGCTCGCGGCGATTCGTCGGGCCGAGGTATGGTGATGTCAGTGGCCACGTTTTCTCCGGGCACGCCGCTGTCGCAACGGTCCCTCGGACGGGCGTTGCGACGAGCCAGCGCCTGCACCCTATGCAGCGCTCGACGCGCGACAAGCATGTGGTCTGGGAAAACACCTGCGGAAAAGACCTGAGCTTCGCGTAGGGCTGACGTCGCGTGCGTCGGCGGCGGATCAGCGCCACCGGGCGAACCCGCCGTTGCTCGAGAAGGGCGTCGACGGCAGCGATGGCGTGACGCAGAGGTGGGAGTCGGCAAGTGGGTTTCCCGGCCGGCACTAGCTACCATGCGGGCGCGAATGACCCCTCCCATCTGGCGCAAAGGCCACCGGTGGCTCGGCTTCGTGGCCGCCGTGTTCCTCCTCTTCGCGGGCACGACGGGCGTCCTCGTCGCCGTGACCGAGTTTTTCGGC
>DASRJH010000235.1:0-16754 GCA_035649575.1 Planctomycetota bacterium | reverse complement strand
GATGGTGACCATCGTCGAGGACCTGCGCGCCAAGTTGCGCGCGGCGGGCACCACGATCGCTGCGTTGCGCGGCTGTCTGCATGGCGCCGAAGAGGTCCCTTCCATCGGGTGCCAGCGATGAGAATGCAGGCGCTCACTGTGGAAATGGTGCAGCGCGCAATCGCGATCTACCAGGATCTCGCCTATGGCACCGGTTGCCGCCCGCGGCGCGCGATCGATCTGCCGGCCGGCTGCGGCGTGGATTCTCTGCTGGCGATGTTCCAAGAGGAGAAGACCGAGACGATCCCCGGCTACGTGTGCCGCAGCTACAGCCTCCGTCTGGGCAACCGCAACTACCCGTTCATGAAGCTGCTGCTGCAGGAGCATCTGGTCGCCGGCGAGTTCTGCTTCGCCGTGGACACGCACGACCAGATGGAGATCAAGCCCTGCTACCCGGATCACGAGCAGTGGTGTGCGGTGCAGCGCTTCAATCGCGACCTCAAGCGGCAGATCGAACAGGGGTTTGCCCAAGCAGGGCTGCCGACGTCGGCGAGCTTGCGCGAACTGCTCGTGCAGTCGGCCGAGGAAGGGGCGTTGCCGTGCCGCGGGCTCGTGCTGATCGTCGACGACGAAGAAGACCTCGCGGCGGCCGTCGAGGCGCTGATCCAGCGTCGCGGCTTCCGCACCTACAAGGTCTTCGACGGCAAGAGCGCGGTCAGGGCTGCGCGCGAGATCCTTCCCGACCTCGTGCTGCTCGACTACGAACTGCCGGAGCTCGACGGCTTGCAGGTCGTCCAGCAGCTGCGCAGCGAGCCGGTGACCCAGGGGATTCCGGTGCTGCTCGCGAGCTCCGCGCGCGTCTCGGTGGCCGACATCAAGAAGGTCGAAGGCTTCCTGAGCAAGCCGTTCCCCGAGGCCCTGCTCTACGAGATGATCGATCGCGTGCTGCGCGTGCGTGGGGTGCGTCCATGAGCAGCACGGGTCGGGGAGCCGATCGCGCACCGCGTGCGGTCCGAACCGAGCGCTGTGTCTCCTGGTTCTCCGCCGTCGTGCTGTTCGTGCTGCTGTCAGCCACGAGCGACCCTGGCCCGCCGGTCACGAGCGTCGCGCAGAACCGCGTCGAGGTCCGCTCGGAGCGCCACTCGTACGAAGCGGCCGCCCTGCCGGGCCACCTGCCTGCGGGGCCGTGCTGCGAATCGGTGGCACGCCCGAGCCTGAGGCACCTGCCCTGGTCCCATTCGGTCACCGAGTACGGCCTGCCGCTGCCGCGCGCCCCGACCGCCTAGACGGCCAGCGATCGTGTTTGTCAGCCGCGCTGCGCGCGACCGGGTGTAGAACCTGCGTCGCCGGAGCGGAGGTTGCTCGGCCCCCTTCCCCCCATCCCATTCGTATTCGGCCCATTTCGTATTCCGGCTCGTCATGAAACTCGATATCGGTGCTCTTCCCGCCCGCATCGGCAAGGCCCTGCAGGGCTTGTTCGGTTCGGCCAACCAAAGATCCCTCACCCAGTACCAGCCCATCGTCACCGCCGTCAACGCGCTCGCCGATTGGGCCAAGGGCCTCTCTGCCGACGAGGTCAAGTCCACCGTGGCCCAGCTGCGCACGCAGGTGAAGGCCCAGGAAAAGGCGCTCGACGACGTGTTGCCGCAGATGTTCGCGCTCACGCGCGAGGCGGCGATGCGCACGATCGGCCTGCGCCACTTCGACGTGCAGCTGATCGGCGGCGCCGTGTTGCACGGCGGCAAGATCGCCGAGATGTCGACCGGTGAAGGCAAGACGCTCGTCGCGACGCTGCCGGCCGCGCTGAACGCGCTGCTCGGCAGGGGCGTCTACGTCGTCACGGTCAACGACTACCTCGCGAAGCGCGACCGCGACTGGATGGCGCCGGTCTACGAGTATCTCGGCCTCACGGTGGGGGCGATCCAGTCGCAGATGCCGCCGCAAGTGCGTCTCAAGGAGTACGCGTGCGACATCCTCTACGGCACGAACAACGAGTTCGGCTTCGACTACCTGCGCGACAACATGAAGTGGCGCGCCGAGGAGCAGGTGCAGGGCAATCTCTACTTCGCGATCGTCGACGAGGTCGACTCGATCCTGATCGACGAAGCGCGGACGCCGCTGATCATCTCGGGCGAGGGCGAGGGCACGACGGAGCGCTACGTCATGGCGGACCGCGTCGCGCGCCAGCTCAAGGTCGACGAGCACTTCGAGATCAAGCTCAAGGAGCACCAGTGCCTGCTCAACGAAGCCGGCATCGAGCGCGCCGAGAAGCTCGTCGGCGTCGAGAGCTTCTACAGCAACCCGGCCTACATGGAGTGGCCGCACCTGCTCGAGACCGCGCTGCGCGCGCACCACGTCTACGAGCGGGACAAGCACTACGTGGTGACCGCGAAGAAGGACCAGGATGGCCAGGCGAGCGAACCCGAGGTCGTGATCGTCGACGAGTTCACGGGCCGCCTCATGCCGGGGCGCCGCTGGAGCGATGGGCTGCACCAGGCCGTCGAGGCCAAGGAAGGCCTGCCGCCGCGCGAGGAGAACCGCACGCTCGCCACGATTACGCTGCAGAACTACTTCCGCATGTACGAGAAGCTCGCCGGCATGACGGGAACCGCGATGACCGAGGCGTCCGAGTTCTCGCGCATCTACAAGCTCGATGTCGTCTCGATCCCGACGAACCGGCCGATGCAGCGCACCGACCACAACGACCAGGTCTACCTCGACGGCAAGAGCAAGCTCGACTGCATCATCGAGGAGATCAAGGGCGAGTACGCGAAGGGCCGCCCGGTCCTGCTCGGCACGACGTCGATCGCCAAGTCCGAGGCGATCTCGGCGGGCCTCACGGCGGTCGGGATTCCGCACAACGTGCTCAACGCGAAGCAGCACGAGCGCGAAGCCGAGATCATCATGCAGGCGGGCCGCAAGGGCACCGTCACGGTCGCTACGAACATGGCCGGCCGCGGCACCGACATCGTGCTCGGCGGCAAGGCCGAGGCGCTGTGGCGCAACGAGATCGCGCAGAAGGGCCTCGCCGCGGACAGTCCCGAGGCCAAAAAGCTGCTCGAGGAGCTGAACACTCGCTGCCAGAAGGAACACGACGAGATCCTGGCACTCGGCGGTCTCTACGTGATCGGCACCGAGCGCCACGAAGCGCGCCGCATCGACAACCAGCTGCGCGGCCGCTGCGCGCGTCAGGGCGACCCGGGCCAGACCAAGTTCTTCCTCTCGTTCGACGACGACCTCATGCGCATCTTCGCGCGCGATTGGGTCAAGGTCATGATGGAGAAGATGGGGCTCAAGCCCGGCGAGGTCATCGACAGCCCGATGGTCACGCGCGGCCTCGCGAAGGCGCAGAAGAAGGTCGAAGCGCGCAACTTCGACATCCGCAAACACCTGCTCGAGTACGACGAGGTGATGGACAAGCAGCGCAAGTTCATCTACGGCCAGCGCCAGGAAGCACTCGAGTCCAAGGGCCTGCGCGAGAAGGCGCTCGGCATGTTCGAGGAGGTCCTCGATCCGATCGTCGAGCGCTATTCTGGCGACAAGGACAAGCCCGTCGACTACGCCGAGATCGAGAAGTGGCTCGTGCACCGCTGTGGCGATGCGCTCGACCTCTCGGGCTTCAAGTCGGTCTCGCGCGAGCAGCTGTTCGACTGGATCATGACCCGCGTCGAGAAGCTGCACGAGGAGCGGGCCAAACACTACGGCGAGCCGTGGGATGCGATGCAGCGCTTCCTCGTCATCGACACCATCGACCACAAGTGGAAGGACCACCTCTACGCGATGGAGGTGTTGAAGACCGGCATCGGACTGCGCGGCTACGCGCAGATCGATCCGAAGAACGAGTACAAGAAGGAGGGCTTCGAGAAGTTCCAGCTCCTCAAGGCCGAGGTCGCGGACCACGTGACGAGCTTCCTCTACAAGATGGAGGCGACGGACACGATCCGCGACATGGTGACCGGCAAGCTGCGTGCTCAGCCGCCGCCGCAGCAGATGCAGATGCCGAGTTCGCCGGAGGAACTGCAGGCGTTGTTCGAGTCGCTCGTGGCCGCCGGCAAGATCCCGCAGGAAGTGTTGGACCGCATGGCGAAGGGCGAGCGTTTCGTGCTGCGCGTGACGCAACAGGGTCTCGTGCTGCAACCGGCCCCGCCGGACGGAGCTTCGCCCGCGGCGGAGCCGGGTGCCGCAGCCTCCGCTGCCGGAGCCCCAGCCACCGGACTGTCGGGTGACGGTGCGCGTGCGGCCGAGGCGCCAGCATCGGCGCCACCGCAGCAGCGTCGCCTGGCTCCGGCGATGACGGCGCGGAATCCGTTCGCGCCGGCGCCGAAGAAGCCCCAAGCAGCCGGGCCCAAGCCGGGCCGCAACGATCCTTGCCCGTGCGGGTCGGGGATCAAATACAAGAAGTGCTGCGCGCCGGCGTTCGACTGAGAACCCGTGAGCGCGATGCCTTCGGAACCAGGAGCTGCGCCGGGGCGCGACACGACGCTGCCGCTGCCGCGCAGCGGCATACGCGGCTGGCTCACGATGGGCATCTACCAGCCCGTCTTCCTGATCGCCTTCCTGCTCTACAGCCCCGTGCTGCTGTGGCGCACGGTGTTCGATCGCCCGTATCGCAAGAGTCTGCGCGAACGCATGGGCTTCGTGCCGCGGCGCACCGATGAACGGCAGGCCGTCTGGATCCACGGCGTCTCGGTGGGGGAGGTCAAGGCCGCAAGCCAGTTCATCGCGCAACTGCGCGTGCAGCGGCCGGACCTGCAGCTCGTCGTGTCGACCACGACGCCGAACGGCCATCTCGTGGCCCGTCAGGAGTACAAGGACCTGCCGGTCGTGTTCTACCCGCTCGACTTCGGCAGCTTCCCGGCGCGCGCGATCGACCGCATCCGGCCGCGCTGCGTGCTGCTCATGGAGCTCGAGATCTGGCCGAACTTCCTGCAGGCGACACGCAAGCGGAACATCCCGGTCGCGGTCATCAACGGCCGCATCAGCGAGCGCACGTTTCGCGGCTACCGTCTCGCGCGCGGCCTGCTGCCGCAGCTCGATCTGATCAGCAAGTACTGCGTCCAGGACCGCGCCTACCAGAAGCGCCTGATCGAGCTCGGCGTCGATCCCGCGCGCGTCTTCGTGAGCGGCAACATGAAGTACGACAGCGTCGTCATGGAACGTCACGAGGCCCCCGCGGCGCGGTTGCGGCCATGGCTCGCGGGCAAGGGCGAACGTGTGCTCGTGGCGGGTTCGACGCACTTCGACGAGGAGGCCGTGGTGCTCGCCGCGGTGGCCGAGCTGCGCCCGGCTGCCGGTCCCGTGCGCGTGGTGCTCGTGCCGCGCCATCCCGAACGCGCGCCCTCGATCTGCGAACAAGTCGCGAAGACCGGCCAACGCGCCGTGCGCTGGAGCGAGGCAAAAACCGCGTTGCCGCCGCTGACACCGGACGCGGTCGTCGTCGTCGACACGATCGGACAGCTGCAGCAGTTCTACGCGGCCTGCGACGTCGCCTTCGTGGGCGGCAGCCTGGTCCCGCACGGTGGGCAGAACATGCTCGAGCCCGCGGCCCAGGGCCGGGCCGTGATCATCGGACCGCACACGATGAACTTCCGGCGCGACGTGGAGCTGTTGCTCAGCGCGGAGGCCGTGGTCCAGGTCCCCGACCGCGTCGGATTCGTCGAGCAGCTCGGCCGCCTGCTGGGCGATGCCGCGCTGCGCGCGCATCACGGTAGGAGGGCCGAGGCCGTGATCGCCGAGAACCAGGGGGCGACCGCGCGCACGCTCGAGCTGGTGGCCGACCTGCTCGGCCCGCCGGCAGTCGCGGTCCGAAGTTGACCATCGCTCGGCCGATCCGCTACGGTCGGCGCGATGAAGTGCCCGTGTACCAGCGGCCTGGACCACGCAGCCTGCTGCCAGCCGATCATCGAGCAGAAGCGCAAGGCCGCGACGGCCGAGCAGCTCATGCGGTCGCGCTACACCGCGTATGCGCTCGGCGCCACGGACTGGATCATCGAGAGCCAGTCGCCCGACGGGCGCCAGTTCGTCGACCGCAAGGCCACCGAGGAGTGGAGCCGGCGCGCCACGTGGCACCGCATGGAGGTGCTCGAGGTCAAGGACGGCGGCGCCGACGACACCGAGGGCATCGTCGACTTCAAGGCCTACTACACGATCGGCGGCGAGGACATCACGCACCACGAGATCGCGAGCTTCCGCAAGGAGGACGGTGTCTGGTACTTCGTCGACGGTGTCGAAGTGAAGCCGCGCCCCTACAAGCGTCTCGACCGCAAAGTCGGCGCCAACGAGCCGTGTCCGTGTGGCAGCGGCAAGAAGTGGAAGAAGTGCTGCGGCAAGCCCGGCGTCGCCGCCGACCGCGCCCAATGAAGCGGCCAGTGAACAGGCCAGCGTGCCTAGGCAAGATTGCCAAGATCGCCGGCCCCGTTTCCCAGCCGCGCCGGCGCCCGGTAACGTAGCGCGGCCCCCAACGACCCCAACCTAGCAACCTGCCATGAGTCGACTCTCCGTTGCCGTCTTTCTCTCCGCTGGGTCCTTGCTCGCTCAAGCCAACGCCGTGCCCGGCACCGACGTCCTGATGTACGAGGTGACCGACATCGCGTACCAAGGGCGCCGCGGCGCCGCGTTCCCGAACGGTGAAGCCGGCTTCATGGTCGGCCACTCCTGGTGCAACAGCGGCATCGTGAACCTGCCCTGGGTTTCGCAGAGCGGCGGCCTGATGGTCGACAACTATCCGCGCATCGCCTTCCTGCTCGTACGCGAGAGCGGCGGCCGCATGGTGCAGGTCTCGGGCAGGAGCTTCTGCAAGCACTCGCCGACGCCATACAACTTCACGACCGGTCCCTGCCTGCCATGCACGGGTGGCGGTGGCCCGTTCTTCTACGTCGGCTGCTCCGACACCTACGGCAGCGGCACCAACGCCAGCCAGTACGCGCTGGGCCCGACCGAGGAGATCGATCCGTGGCTCGGCACGTGGAATCCGCAGGGCAGCTACTTCGACCGCGGGGATCCGGCAGTCGGCGGCGCGCAGGCGATCGACTCGATCCGCTCGCTGACGTTCCAGCAGGTCCAGGCGTTCGATGCCGTGAAGAACCGCATGATCGTGCGCGAGAGCGAACTGCTCGCGGGCGCCAACTACTACGCGCAGTGCTACGCGATGGTGAAGACCGAGCCCATGGTCGAGCGCGACAACAACGCGATGAACCGCCAGGTGTCGATCACGGCCTCCGGCAGCTCCTGGAGCGCGACAGCCATGGGCGGCTCGATGAACGGCTCGGTGCTCACGCGATGGCAGGGGGCGCACACGAACATCGGCGACAACTACCCTGACGACGGACGCTTCCTCGTCGCCGTGAAGGTCACGGGCCCGACCGCCGGGATGTATCACTACGAATACGCGATCCACAACCTCGACAACAACCGCGGTGGCGCGTCGTTCCGCGTGCCGATCGCGTCGGGGGCCCAGGTGCAGAACGCGGGCTTCCGCGACCTCGACACGGATCCGTTGAACGACTGGATCTTCTCGCAGACGGCGTCCGAGATCGCATTCACGGCAGGCGCCACGAACTCGCTCGATTGGAACACGATCTACAACTGCTGGTTCGACTGCTCGATTCCGCCGGGCGCCGGCAACATGTCGATCGACGAGGCGCGCGCCGGAGCCGGTGCGCTGACGGTGACGATCCCGAGCGAAGTGCCGAGCGGCATGCCGTTCGCGAACAAGTACCCGGTCGGCACCGCTTGCGGTGCGTGCCAGAGCGCGTTCTACGAGAGCTTCCCGACCCTCCAGATGTTCGACCTCGTCGGTCGTTCGATGACGATGACGCTGAACAACGGCGCCTACACGGTCCAGGAGACGCCGGTGTCCTTCGTGCCGGCCAGCGGCACCAACCTCGCGCTCGCCATGAGCACGCATGCGACCGTGACGCTGCCCTTCACGCTGCCCTACCCGGGCGGCACGACGACGCAGCTGCAAGTCGGCTCGAGCGGGTATGTCTCTCCGGGGACGAACATCATCCAACTCGTGGGGACGCCGGTGGCGTTGGTGCAAGGCAACGCGCGATGGGCGGCGGCGTGGAGTGCGTGGACGCCTCAGCTCGGCACCGCGAACGTCTTCTTCGACGCGAACCCGACGCGCGCGATCCTGACGTGGAATGCCGTGACTGGTCTCGCCGGTACGGGCACGAGCACGTTCCAGATCCAGTTCTTCCCCAACGGCACCGTGCACACGCTCTGGCAGAGCATCGGCTCCTCACCGCTGCCGTTGCTCGTCGGGTGGGCGCCCGGCGGCGGTCAGACGACCCCGCCGCCTCGCGATCTCTCGGCGACGTTGCCGACACCGTTCTCGATGTGCGCGACCTCGTTCGACGGCCTCGCGCTCGGCGCGAGTGCGGCGCCGGTGCTCGGCACGACGCTGCAGTGGCAGCTCAGCGGTATCGCGGCCGGAACGGGTTGGGGTGTGCTGCTGCGTTCACTGACGCAGGCGACACCGCCGATCGACTTGAGCGCGATCGGCATGCCCGGGTGCTCGGCTCACGTGGTCGACCCGGTCGCGACGGTGTTCCTGGCGCCCGGTAGCAGCGTGCAGTTCCCCGAGACGATCCCGAACATACCGGCGTTGGTCGGGCTCGTGCTGATCGGCCAGGGGCTCACCTACAACCCGGGCCTGACGCCGCTCGGTCTCGTCGCGTCGAACGGCATGGTGCTGTCGCTCGGTTTGTAGTGAGCCAGCTCGCCTCTGCGAGGCGACCAGGCTTACGTGATGCTCGAACGCCGCTGCGCGGGGGCCTACTCCAGCGAAAACCCGCAGCCAGCCCCGCGGCGGCGTTCCTTGGGGCCTGCAAACCCGGGGCTGCGCCGGCCCGGCGTTACTCGTAGCCGATCGCGTCGAGCACATCGAGCCGCGACGCGCGGCGGGCGGGTGCCCACGCCGCGGCGGCGCCGATCGCGAGCGACAGGCCGCCGGCAGCCGCGACGTAGCCCCATGGCACGACCATCGGCGTCCAGAACCCGGTCATCTGCAGCGTGAACAGGCGCAGCGGATACCAGCCGCCCAGAAGGCCGAGCGCGATGCCGACCCCGCCGCCGACGGTCGCCATGAGCAGCGCCTCGAGCACGACCGTGCGCGCGATCTGGGCGCGCGTCATGCCGATCGCGCGCAGCAGACCCACTTCGCGCGTGCGGTGCAGCACCGAGATCCACAGCGTGTTCACGATGCCGAGCAATCCGATCACGAGCGCGATCAGCACCTGCACGTTCGACAACGCCATCAACCGGTCGAGCGCGTCGCCGGCGATCTGCTGGATGTCGGACCGCGCGAACACGTAGACCGAGTAGGCGCCGCCGAGTGCCTGCGCGAGTTGGGCCCGCGCTTCGTCGCGCGCGACGCCGGGGCGCAGCACGACGTCGACGTAGCTGAGCGTCGTGTCGTCGAACAGCTTGCGGTAGGCGGCCAGGTCCACGACGACGCAGCCGCGCGGCCACGAGTAGTCCTCGACCGTCGCAAGCACGCGGAAGGACTTCGGCCCTGCCCGCGTCGCGATCGACACCGTGTCGCCGGGCCGACAGCCATACAGGTGCGCGAAGTTGTCCGAGATGCACAACCCGTCGCCCGCGAGCAGACCCGGCAGGATGCCCTTCTCCTCGAACCGGCGCCGCGAGGCATGTTCGGGCCGCAGCGCCTGGGCTCGCGCGAACCCCGCCATCTCGACCGCGACGACCATCACGTTGCGGCCGTCGACGTCGCAGAAACCGGCGCGCACGGCGTAGCAGTCGGCGACAGCTGGCTGGCGCGCGACTTCCGCGGCGATCGCGGCCGGAAACGGGTTGCCGCCGTAGATCGCGCGCGAGAGATCGGTCGACGAGACCGCGAGGTCGAACGGCAGCGTGTACTCGAGCCAGCGCATGCTAGCTGTGCGGAAGCTCTCGATGAACGTCGCGGACGCGACCATCATCGCCAGAGCACCCCCGAGCGCCGTGACGGTCAGCGCGGTGCGCTGTGGGAACTTGGCCGTGTTGTCGGCCGCGAGGAAGCCCTCGACGCGGCACAACCTCGCGAGCAGGGGCCGGCAGCGGCGCGCGATCCAGGTCGTGAGCTGCGGCAGCGCGAGCGCCAGGCCGAGGAAGAACAGTCCCGTCGAGACGAGACCCGCGGTCATCCAGTGCCGCAGCGCCCAGATCAGGCACGCGCCGGCGACGAGGCACAACACGCCGAGCACGAACACGCTGCGAAACGACTCGCGGCGACGGAAGTCGTGCGCGCGCAGGATCGCGACTGGTGGGTGCTGCAGCGCGCGACGCACCGGCAGCCAGGCTGCCGCGAGCGTCGCCGACAGGCCGAGCGCGAGGCCCACGAGGACCGTCGTCGGTTCGATCACGATGGCCCGCACGTGCACGACCTGCGCGAGCACGTTGAACGATTCCGCCGTGAAGTCGACGAGCAGCTTCGCCAGCAGCCAGCCGCCCGCGACGCCGGCGACGGAACCGAACGCGCCGACGATCGCCCACTCGACGAGCAGCGTGCGCTGGATCTCGGCGCGCGTCGCCCCGATCGCGCGCAGCGTGCCGATCTCCTTGAAGCGTTCGACGACCGCGACCGCCACGGTGTTGTAGACGATGAAGATGCCGACGAGCACCGCGATCAGGCTGATCGCGACCAGCGAACGCAGTCGCGCGAGACTGTCTTCGACGAGTGGCTCGAAACGTCGCACCGGTTCGACGACGCAGCCCGGACAGGCGGCGAGAAGCGCTTCTCGGCTCGCGCCCGCGACGTCGATGCGATCCACGATGCCCTCGCTGCGGAACAGGCGCTGTGCCTGGCCGATGCCGATCACGCCGAGGTCGCCGCCGACCGCGCGCACGGGACCCTCGGGCTCGAGCAGGCCCGTGACGACGAGCTCCTGCCTGCCGGCCCGCGTGTCGAGCGTGACCGCGTCGCCGCGCCTGACGGCCAACCGTTCGGCGAGCGGCCGCGCCAACAGGATCGCATTCGGTGTCGTCAGCGTCGCGAACACCGTGGCCGCATCGATGGGCGCCGCCGCGGCCGCATCGGAGGGTCGCCACAGACGCAGCATGGCGTCGCTCGCGAAGTCGACACCGAGCAGCAGCAGCGACGCCTTCGCCGGTGCGACCATCGCGGCGCTGGTCTGGATCACGGGGGCGGCGACGGCGCCCTCGATTGCGCGCACCTTGGCCAACATCGCGGTCTCGATGCCGAGCGAGTGGCCGCGCATCACCTGCCATTCGGCGCGGCCCGACAACTCTCGGCCCGAGTCCTCGAGTGCCGCGATGACGCTCGTGTTCGCGACTTCGGCCGAGACGTAGAGCGCCACACCGAGTGCTATGGCGAAGAAGCCGAGCAGCGTTCGCAGCCGATGGCGCAGCAGGTGGCGGATGCTCAGGTAGCGCAGCAGATTGCCGAGATTGCCGGCCATCAGCCGAGCCGCCCGTCGCGCAATTCGATGCGCCGCTCGGCGATGGCCGCCGCCTTCGCGTCGTGCGTGACCATGACGACCGTGCGCTCCTTGCTCGTCGCGGCCAACAACGCGAGGATCTCGCCGCCGGTCGCGGAGTCGAGGTTGCCCGTCGGTTCGTCGGCGAGCAGCACTTGCGGATCGGTGACCAGAGCGCGCGCGATCGCGACGCGCTGGATCTCACCGCCCGAGAGCTCCTCGGGCAGGTGCTGCAGCCGGTCGCGCAGACCGACGCGCTCGAGCAGCGCCTCGGCGCGCGCGTGCACGGCCGCGAGCCGGTGCCCCGCGATCAGGAGCGGCAGCGCCGTGTTCTCGAGCACGGTCAGCGTCGGCACGAGATTGAAGAACTGGAACACGAGGCCCGTGCGGTTGCGCCGCAGGTGCGTCAGTTCGTCGTCGCTCATCGCGTGCGTTGCCGCGCCATCGACGAACAACTGGCCCGAGGTCGGCAGGTCGAGACCGGCCGCGAGGTGCAGGAACGTCGACTTGCCCGAGCCGCTCGGTCCCATGACCGCGACGAATTCGCCGCGCTCGATCGTGTGCGTGACGTGGGACAGCGCCTGTACTTGCCGGGCACCCTGCGTGTAGGTCTTCGAGACGTCTTGGAAGCGGATCATCCCGGTGCCGGGTTGACGCTACTCCACCTGCTGGTCGCAGCCAACGTTCGGCCAGCCGTCATCGGGCAGGTGCCCGAAGTGCGGTCGTTCGGGATTCTCGAAGAGAACTGCCCCCGCTGCCGATCGCGGTGCACACAGCGGCATGCACCACGGAACCCGGATCCGGACCAGGCGGCGCCCGCCGCCGAGTCCGCACGACGCGCTGTTCCGCGGCATCTTCGGGGCGCCAGCTCGCGCCGCGGAGTTGCTGCGGCATCTCATGCCCGCGCGTTGCGCGCTTCGGATCGACTGGTCCTCGTTGCGCGCGGTCGACCGCTCCTTCGTCGACGAGCGGCTGCGGACCCAGCAGGCGGACTTGATCTTCTCCGCTCGGCTGAAGGGCAGCGGGACGCTCATCTACCTGCTGCTCGAACACAAGTCAGGGCCCTATCGGCTCACCGTGTTCCAGGTGGCGGGCTACGTCATGCGCATCTGGGAACGGTGGCTCGCCGACCATCCGAAGTCCAGATTCCTGCCCGCGGTGATGCCGTTCGTGCTGTTCCACGGCCGGCACACGTGGTGCGGCCCACGCCAGCTTCACCGGTTGATCGACCTGCCGCGGTCGCTGCGCTTCTGCAGCGCGCTGCCGAGTTTCTCGTTCGAGCTCGAAGTGCTGAATGCGCGCAGGGTTCGTCGGCTGGTTCGCCGTCGCCTGCCGCTGCCATCGCTGCTGCCGTTGTTGCACCTGCAGGCCGTGCGCGGTTGCCGGGACATGGCGACGCTGCTGCGTAGCTGGACAGGCTACTATCGCAGACTGATGGCGATGCCAGGCGGTGAGTCGATCGTGCGCCGATTGGTATCCTACGTCTTTGCAGTGAGTCGCGATGATCCGCGACGACTGCAGGCTGCTTACACGAGCATCCACCCCACGACTGAGGCGTACTACATGACCGAACTGACCACAGGTGAGAGACTGTTCCGCAAGGGCGTCCGCAAGGGCGTCCGCAAGGGACAGAGAGCGTTGCTGAAGGCCCTGCTGGAGGAGCGCTTCGGGCCGCTGCCCGCGACCGTGTTGGCCCGGCTCGCCGCCGCGACTGGAACGGATCTCGATCGCTGGGCACGCCGCATCCTCAGGGCCAAGACCCTCGTCGCCACGCTGAGCTGAGCTTGACCGCACTCACGCGCTCGGCGCGAAGCGCGCTCACCTCACGGAGCCCCTGCCCACGACCACCGCCCGCCGGATTCCACAGCGCGTCCTTCCTGCTGCAGCTTCTGCAGACCTGCGAGCAGCGAACGCGCGGCGTAACGCCAGAGCTTCTGGTCGGCGTCCCAGTAGACCTTCGGCAGCAGCTCGTCGACCGTGCCGCCACCCTGCTGCAGCGCCTGCACGAGACTCGTCTCGCGCTGCCGCCGGTGCCGCAGATACTGCTTCACGAGCCGGTGGCCATCGCGCATCGCGGGACCGTGCGCCGGATAGAGCGTCGTCATCGGGCCGAGCAGCAGCTGTTCGAGGCTGTGCAGGTAGGTGGCGAGGTGGCCTTCGGGCGGGTCGACGATGATCGTGCTGACCGTCGACAACATGTCGCCGACGAGCATCGCGCCGTAGCGCGACTCGCGGAAGCACAGGTGGCCGCGGTCGTGACCCGGCGTGTGGATCGCGAGCAGCTCCCAGCCGCCGCTGCCGTCGGGCGCCTTGCCGAGCGGCACACGCTGACCGTGGTCGAGCGGTTCGCCCTTGCGGAAGCCCGGCGGCAGACGCGACAGCGTCAGCGGGTGGCCGCGCACGGGCAGATCGAGCCGCTGGCTCAATGCGTTGATGCCACCGATGTGGTCGATGTGGTGGTGCGTCGCGAGGATGCCCTCGACCGTGGCGCCCGCGACCGTGAGCTCGGCGAGCAGGTCCAGCAACCGCTGCTGCTCGTCCTTGTCCGGCGACCCGGGGTCGACGACCCAGAGGCGGTCGGTGCCGACGATGTAGCAGTTCGTCGTCGTCGCGGGCGGCAGCGTCGGTGTGCGCAGCGGCGCGAGCACGATACCTGGCGAGAACCGCACGCGGTGCAGGCGGCCCTCGCGATAGCCCTTCGTCGTCAGCGCAATGTCGGCCGCGAAGTCCTCGAAGCCGGCGGCGCGCGCGAGGTGTTCGAGCAGGATCACGACCGGCGGCGCGATCACGAGGGCGCCTGTGCGCCACGCGGCGAGCGCCTGCAGCGGCGACCAGAAGCGACCCTGCGTGAGCTCGCCGGGCCAGAGGTCCGGTTGTGCGCCCGCGGTCCCGGCCGTGCAATCCTCGAGCGGCACGTGGAAGAACACCGTGTCGTAGCGGACCGGAGCGAACGGCGGCGTTTCGATGCGGCATAGCGCGCGCAGCGGCAGGCCCGGTGTTGCGCCGGCGATCACGGACGGCCACGGCGACGGCTGGGTCTTCCTGTCCTCGCTGCGCTCGTAAGCGAGCAGCTGCTCGCGCAGCGGGCGCAGGACTTGACGCTCCGCGCGCGGGGCCGGCAACGTGTGACGCAAGAGACCGAGTTCCTCGAACAGTTCGCGGTGCGCGCAGGACTGCAGCGCCGCGTGCTCGTCGCCGGACAGCCGATCCTCGTCGCCGACGGTTCCGCCCGGCAGCGCCCAGTAGCCGCCGAAGTAGCGCAGCTCGGGCGATCGCTCGCCGAGGTAGATCGTGAGTGCGGAGCCTTCGCCGCGGGTCAGCAGCAGGGCGGCGGCGGTGCGTCGGCTCATCGGCAGCGACGAGCCTACCAAGCGTCCTGGACGCGGTCGATCATCCTCGCGTGCAGTTGCGCAGCGTCAGCAGCGCCATCGCGGTGCCGTAACTGCGGCCCAGCTCGTGGCTGTCGAGGAAGCTTCCGTCGATCTCGGGGATCTGCTGCAACAGCTCGAGGAAGCGCTGCCAGTGCGCAGCCTGCTCCTCGGGGGGAAGGATGCGGACGACCTCGCTCGCGTGGAAGACGGAGTGCCAGAAGAAGAAGCCGCCGAGCTCACCGTCGCTGTGGAAGTCGTTGCGGCGCACCCCCTCGAGGTTCTTCATGTGATCCCAGAAGTTCTGCAGCGCGAAGCGGACCTTGTCGAGGTCGCTGCGGCCGAGCTGCAGCAGGCCACCTTCGCAGACCGGCATGCGACCGGCGCTGTCCTTGAGTTTCCCCGTCTGGTCTTTGCGCGCGCTGCCGCCGTAGACGAACGTGCCGTTCTGCGTGCGCGCGCTCAGCAACGCGGCGGCCGCCTTGTCGAGCATCTCGGTCGGCACCGACGCGCCCGCGGCCTTTGCGTTCAGCGCTTCCTGCAGCACGGCACCCGTCGCGAACGCGTTCTCGTACTCGTGGGCCCAGAAGCCGCTCGGCTTCTGACGCTGGGCGGCGGCCTGCACGACTTCGTTCATGCGCTCGATCAGGCGCGCGCGGGCTTGCCCGTCGCTGCTGTTCGCGGCGCGGGCCAGATACATGAGTCGGTAGGCATCCGAGTAGCAATCCTCGTTGACGCCGCGGTTCAGTCGCTTCGGATCGAGGATGAACGCTTCGCCGCGGGCCAGTGCCTTGTCGATGCGGGCCTGCAGATCCGCGTGGGCGGCGCGGTGCTCGAGCAGGGCCGTCATCGCGATCGACGTGATCGCGACCCAGACGTTCGGCGTGATCTCGCTGTTCGGCCAGTAGGCGTAGCGCGCGTCGGTGAAACCGCCGTCGTCGCGCTGTTGCGCGAGCAGGAACTCGACGCCCCCGCGCGCCATCGCGTCGGGCGTCAGGCGGTCACCCTGCCAGGTCGTGTCCTTTTGCAGGCCGACATAAGCGGACTCGGGCAGGTAGGTCAGCGACTCGAAGCCCGTGAACGCGGCGCCGAGCGGCCGGTCGTCGGGGCCGAGCGTCGCGTTCGCCCGCGCGCGGCGGCCGAACAGCGTGTCGCCGCCCTTCCTGGCCGCGAGCAGAAAGCGCCGCATCGCGCCAACCTCGTCGCCCAAACGCAGCGCGTTGAGCGCATACCAGTAGCCGGCTTCCGCGGCGCGTTCGCCCGGGCTGCGCCAGGCCTGCTCGAGCAGCGGCTGGGCGTCGAGCGGCTGCCCCATCATCGACAGGATCAGGCCTTCCTCGCAGGCCGCGTCGCCGAGCACGCGCTGCCGGGCCTGCTGCTCGGCGCGCTGCTGGGCCCGGTCGGGCCGCGGTCGATCACCTTCGCCTTCGGCGGGCTCCTGCTTTGCCGGCGTTGCCGCCGCACGCGCCTTGCGCACGGTGTCGAGCGCCTGCTCGGGCTGGCGCAGCAGCCGCTGCAGCCGCGCCACCTGGAGCCAGGTGGTTGCCGTCATCGGCTCCTGCTTGCTCGCCATCGCGAGGGCCTCGCGCCATTTGCCGACCGCGCGCAGCTCGTCGACGGTGTCTCCCTTGAGTTCGATCTTCGCGTGCTCGAGCACGCGCACGCACAGGTCGGCGAACCACTGGCCGTGGAAGGTCCGGATGCGTTCTACGAAGTGCACGACGTTGCCGTCGCCGTCGAGGAAGACGACCGCGGGCTCGACGAACGCGAGCGGTTTGAGCTGGAAGCGATCGCTGAGCTTCTGGTCCATCACGCACCGCACCGGGATGAACGCAGCCGACGCGAGCTCGCTGACGTCCGGATCGGCGAACAGCACCTGCCGCGCATAGACGTCGAGCACGGGCGCCCGGTACATCTGCCTGCCGCCGAGTGTCTTCTCCTCGATGCGGTGCACGTACCAGAGCAC
>DASRJH010000234.1:0-7861 GCA_035649575.1 Planctomycetota bacterium | reverse complement strand
AAGAACGCCAGCAGATGCGGGCATCAAGGGTGCGACTTGACGGGGTTCCGCACACGGGGGAGGGTGGGGCGGTGGGTCCCGGCTGGTCCGGGACGCAGCTTCTTTTTCCTACACCCAGTTCCAGGCCGGCGCGCGCGTCGTCGCGCCGCCGCCTCCGGTCATGACGACGACCGATGCGGACGGGCGCTTCATTGCTGCAACACTGCGTCCCGGCAAGCGCCGGCTCTACGTGTATATGGACGGCCTCGCGCCGCACTTCAGCAACTTCGAGCTGGCCGAGGGCGAGCGCCGCGAGGTCGACGTGCAACTGCTGCCCGGTGCGACCTTGGTCTGCACGGTGCGCGGTCCGCAGGGCAAGCCCCTCAACGGAGCTGCGGTTTCCGTGGCCGGGCTCACGTTCCCGCAGCAGGCGGTGCAGATGAGCCACGGCGGCAAGCCAATGCGCTTCTCGGGCATGCCGCCGGGGACTCGCAAGGTCTCCGTCTACAAGGAGAGCTTCGCGCGCTTCGAGCGCGAGGTCGTGTTCCCGGCGACCGGCGAGCTCGTGCTCGACGTCGAACTCGGGGCGGGGCACGCCGTGAAGGATCGCCTGCTCGACGATCAGGGCAAGCCGCTCGCGAAGCGGTCGGTCGAGCTTGGCCACGGTCGCTCTCGTGTGATGACGGACAAGGAAGGGCGGTTCACGTTGCCCGATGCGGCGGAGACCGGGAACAAGATCCACGTGCGTCCCTCGATGGGCAACGAGCCGTATCGCTTGCGCGTCGAGGGGTCGCCGCGGACGAAGGCGAACGCACGTTCGTCGTCACTGCCGACACCGCGCCGAGTGCGCGCGTGCGCGGCCGATGTCTCGGGGTCGACGGCCTGCCGCTCGGCGGCGTCGCGCTCGGGTTGTGGCAGGAGTACATGCAGGTCGAGGGGACCGGCACCCTGACCGCAGCCGACGGCTCGTTCGAGATCGGGCCGCTGCCGCCAGGGCCGTATCGGATCTACCCGACGCATCGCGGCGCCAAGTTCGAAGGCATCGACTTCGAGCTGAAGGCCAACGAGGTCCGCGAGCTGCCGGCGTTTGCGAGCACGGTGCCGAAGGAGCGCTGATCGCCGGCGCGTCAGGCGAGCAGCCGTTCGCAAAGCCGCCAGCAGCCGACAGACTGACCGCGAGCGACACCGCCGGTTTCGGCGATCCGCGCGCGAGCGCGAGCCCGACGAAGTCAGGGCACTGAGCGCCAAAGCGAGGGGCAAGGCCAGCGGCGAACGCCGAATCACGGGTCGTCGCATTCTCGTCGTCACCGCGCACGAGCGACGCAAGCAGGGGCTCGGCGGACGACCCGCCGACGAGCGAATTCGCCTGCAGTGGCAACGCGAAGCCGTTCGGTTCGGTGCGGCAGTGCAGGTCGAACGTCGTCGCCGGCTGCAGTGCCGAGCGCGTAACGCTGCGCCCCTGATTGCGCCCGGGATCCGTGCGCCAGCACCAGTCATTCCGGCTCGTGCCCTCGGGCGCGTTGTTCCCCTGACCGCCTCCGGCAACTCGCAAGACCATGAACTCGATCACACGACACAGTCCCACTTCACTCGACACGGCTCGCGCGCGACGTCTGCGCGCCCCCTGCTGCGGCGTCGTCGCCACAGCACTGCTCATCGGTGCCGCGCCGATGACGGCGCAGTCCTGGACCGCCACGCCCGTTGGTCCCTACACGCCGATCTCGCCGACGTTGGCCTACGTCACCATGAACGGCAACAATGCCAACTCGAGCTTCGGCCAGGCCGTCAGCCGGCTCGGCGATCTTACCGGCGACAACCGCGCCGACGTGCTGATCGGCGCACCTGACGAAGTCGGTTTCTTCGCCAACCAGTTCCCCGGCCAGGCCCACGTGCGGTCCGGGCGAACGGGGGCGGAATACGTGTTGCCGTTCCCGTCCAACATGATCGGGAGCACGAGTGGCGACCAGTTCGGTCACGCGGTCGCCGGCCTTCCCGACATCGACGCCGACGGCTTGCCCGACATGATCATCGGTGCGCCACAGGGCAACACCTTCCCGGCCGCCGCGGGCTATGCCCGTGTGATCTCGGGCGGCACGGGCCTCATGATCGCGTTGCCGCCGCCGCTGCCGGGCGGGTTCCCCAACATCGTCGTCGGCGGCTTCGGCTATGACGTCGCCGATGCCGGTGACGTCAACAACGATGGCATCAACGACTACGTCGTCGGCGCGCCGTTCACGGCCGTCAACGGCGTGCAGCACGGCGGGCTCGCGCAGGTCTACAGCGGCGCGACGGGAGCGAACCTCGTGTTCGCCGGCTCGGGCGGCACGATCCCGGGGCTGACGACGAACTCGTTCCTGGCCTACCTCGGCATCTCGGTAGGCGCGGCCGGCGATTGGAACGGCGACGGCTTCGACGACGTCATCGTCGGCGCCTACAACCCGAACGGCATCGGCTTCGCGAACGTCTACTCGGGTCGCTGGATCACGTCGCAGATCGGCCCGCAGATCCTGTCGGTGCTGCAGGGCAACAGCGTGACTGACGGCTTCGGCATCTCGTGCCACGCCGCCGGCGATGTCAACGGCGATGGTCTCGGCGACGTCATCGTCGGCACCTACTTCGGCAACTACATCGAGGTGTTCACTGGCTCGACCGCGGTCACCGTCAATCCGCCGCCGCTCTACTCGATCAGCATGCCGAACTCGGTTGGCTTTGGCTACGCCGTGTCGGGAGGACTCGACGTCGATGGCGACGGAGTGTCCGACTTCGTCGCTGGCCCCTCCGGTTGGTCCTCGAATCCGAGCTGGACGGTCCGGGTGTACTCGGGTGCGACGGGCGCGCAGATCCAGCAGTACGCTGGCCCGTCCGCCGGCTACTTCGGAATCGCAGTCGACCTGAGCTTCGACCTCAATGCCAACGGCAGAGCGGAAGTGCTGGTCGGCGAGCCGTTGGGCCAGGTCGGCGGCACCACGACCGGCAAGGCGTACCACTTCATCAACTAGCGGTCGTGGACTCGCCGCGGCGGCGCGGCGGACCGGGATTCGCCCCGCAATGGATTTCCTGTAACGTCTGCCGCGCGCTCGCGCCGCACTCTCGAAGACTCATGTTCCTCGACCATCTTGCCCGCCGTTGCCCTGTCCTCCTTCTCGCTGTTCCCGGGCTGCTGACGCGAGTGGCCATCGCGCAGGAGCTGCCTCCACTGGAGACGACCCTGGAGGTGGACAGCAGTATCAACCCCGAACTCGTTCACAAGCTCGGCTTCATGCGGTTGAAGATCGAAGCGCCGGCCGCCGCGGCCGGCATCTGGTGCATGCCGATGATCGACTTCTCGTTGCCGAGCCTGCCGCCCGAGTACCCGACCTGGGCCGCAGCGCTGCAGGCGACGACCGTCGAGTTGTCCACGATGCTGCCCGCGCTCGATTGGGGCAGCTCGTTGACGTCCGAAACCTGCCTCGGTTTCGCCGATGAGGGGAGCTTCGTGAGCCAGGCCCTGGGCCCGGATCCCAGCGTTTCGCTGCAAGCTGATCCGCTGGCCAATACCGGGTCGGCAATCAGCCAACTGTATGGAACCAATCCCGTTCCCGGGTGGGTGCAGGGCGTCCAACCATTCGTGTTCAGCATGGACGCGATGATGCAGTTCGCGGCGTGGCGGCGGCTGCAGGACTTGCCGGAGTTCGCGAACACGACGATGGACGAGTTCTTCAACGACCAAGGCAGTCAGGGTGGCTGGTGGTCGAAGCTGCTGATGGCATCGCCCAGCCTGTCGGTGATGTTGGTGGGCATGCGAACGTCGAGCGAGCCACCACCTCCGGGCGGCATCATCCGGGGGCTGGTCGACTACCCCAACATCGTGCCGAAGCTGACGCGATCGCCACAAAAGACGATCACGTACGTCGGCACTGGTGTGAACTCGGACTTCTCGTTCTGGTCCCAGTGGACTGGACCTTGGCTGCCGATCTACACCGTGGCTGCGGGCGACAGCAAGGTCCTGCACGCCGCCGGCTATCGACCGAACATGCAAGTCGCGCTGATCGCGGCCAACGGCGCGCGCGTCGAATGCAGGGTGAAGTGGGAAGACCTCGGCTACGTACGCGTGCACGTCCCGGAGGGCACGCCGAGCGGCTTCTACGACTTGCGCGAGTATCGCTACCTGTTGCGATCGTCGCCCGTGACGTGGACTGTTTGGAAGCAGATGCTCGTCGGCTACATCCCGCGGTTCTTTGTGCCATGAGCGAGGCCGCGCACACGCCGCCGCGCCCCGATCCGGCACCGGAGTTCGAGCAATTGCTGGCGAGTGCGCTGCGAGCCCTGAACCGCAAGGCGCCCGGACTGCTCGGGGCTCTGTTGCGGCAGCGGTGCCGCACGTCGGACCTCGTACAGTCCGCGCTCGTCGACGCCATCCGTTCGTTCCCGCGTTTTCGCGGCCACCACGAGTCCGAGTTCGTCGGCTGGACGATGCGCATCATGGAACGCAACTCGCTCGATCGCCGGCGGCGGCTCCTGGCAGAGAAGCGCAGCATCGATCGCGACCGAGCTGCAGCCGACGATCCCGACGGTCTGGCCAGTGATCAACGCACGCCCTCGCAGCTCGTGAGCGATCGCGAGCAGCTGCTGCGCGTCGCGCGCGCCATGCGCCGCTTGCCGACCGACCAACGGCGGGTGCTGCAGCTCGTCGCGCTGCGCGGCCGCTCGCACGCTGAAGTCGCGGCTCAGCTGGGGCGCAGCGAGGGAGCTTGCCGCGTCCTGCTCGCGCGAGCGCGGGCCGCGCTCCTGGTGACGCTCGCGCGCCAGGCCGAACATGGGCGTCGCTGACAGCAACGACAGCGACCCGCGGTGGCAGCGCGTGCAGGCGGCGCTGGAGCGATACCTCGTCGCTCGGAGCGGCGGCGAACCGATCGAATTGCTGGCGGCTTGTGACGGTGACGACGAACTCGCGCACGACGTGCGCAAGACATTGGACCAGGCCGGCGGTTTGCTCGACGACGCCCCAGCCGCGAGTACCGCCGAGCTCGGCAGTTTTGGCGACTTCGAGGTCTCGCGCTTGATCGGCCGCGGTGGCATGGGCTCGGTCTACCTCGCGCGTCAGCGGTCGCTGGGCCGCATGGTCGCGCTGAAAGTCCTGAATCGCGGCGGCCTCGAAGTGCCGGCGACCCGCATGCGGCTGAAGCGCGAAGCGGAATTGACGGCGCTGCTCGACCACCCCAACATCGTTCCGATCTACGCCGTCGGCGAAGTCGACGGCGTGCCATTCCTCGCGATGAAGCGCCTGTCGGGTCCGAGCCTGGCCGACGTCGCGCGGCCGCTCGAACCCGAACGGGTCGGGCGCATTGGGCGCGACCTCGCGCGCGCTCTCGACGCGGCGCACACGCTCGGCATCGTGCATCGCGATGTGAAGCCCGCCAACGTCCTGCTCGATGGGGCGACGCCGGTGCTGGTCGACTTCGGACTCGCGCGTGGACAATCCGACCCGACGTTGACCCAAGAAGGCAAGGTCGCAGGGACCTTGCGCTACATGGCTCCCGAGCGGCTCGACGCGAAAAACGACGTGGTCGATCCACGCATCGACGTCTACGGGCTCGGGGCCCTGCTCTATGAGCTCCTGGGTGTCCGCGAGGTTTTCGGTGACGCAACGCCCACGGCATTGGTGCGCGCGATCCTGGCGCGCGACCCCGCACCGTTACGGCTGCGCGGTCGGCACTTCGACCTCGAGACGATCGTGCTGCGCGCCCTGGCGAAGGAACCGTCGCGCCGGTTCCCGACGGCGGCGGCGTTGGCCGACGACCTCGACCGTTACCTCGCCGGCGAAGCCGTGCACTCGCGGCGCTTGTCGTGGTGGCAGCGCGCAGGCCGCCACACTGCGCGCTATCCGCGCACCGCGGCCGCCGTTGCGGCATCGCTGCTGCTCGCCGCCGTCCTCGGTGTCGCGATGATCTGGCGCGCCGAACGCACGAACGCCGACCGCACGCGCCGTCTCGAACAGGCCCGCACCGACCTCGCCTCCGGCCGGCACGCACGCGCAGACACCACCTTGGCGCTCCTCCTTTCGGCCCATCCTGACGATGCCGAAGTCCGCGAGCTGGCGGCGCGCGCGCGCGCCGAAGTCGCGCTCGACGACCTGCTCGTCATGGTCACGGACCGGTCGAGCAACATCGACGCGCAACAGCTCGTTCGCCTCCAGGAGACGGCGGTCGCCGCCGGGCCGGAAGCGCGGGTGCCGCTGGCAATCGCGTGCGCGCTCGTCGCCGGCCACCGCGACGGACCGGCGGCGGCAATCGCTGCGTTCCAGACCTCGCAACGGGACGCCTGGCACAGTCGCGCCGCGACCGCGCTGTCGCTGTGGGCAAAGAACACGCCGCCGCCCTGGACGCTGCCCGAGACGACGCCCGCGGCAAGCGAAGAGGCGCTGCTGACGGCGCTCATGCTGCGCCTGTCCGGTCACCCACCGCGCACGGTGCTTGCGGAACTGCGGCGCTCGCCGCACGCATCGAACCGTTCGCGAACGCTGTTGCTCGAGGCAATCGCCGAGTCGGAGGCCGGCGACCTCGCGGTCGCCGAATCGGCGCTGCGGGCACTGGCTGACCCCGAATCGAGGCCGACGGTGTGGCGCTGGCTCGGCTACGTGCAACAGCAGCTCGGTAAGCGACCGGAAGCCGAGCTCGCCCTCTCCCACGCCGATGCTTCCCCGGCAGCCGACTACATCCGGCTCGTGCAGCGTTTCAGCGGTCTCGACGCCAACGCCGCCGCTGCCGAGCTCTCCGCGTGGCAAGCGCGTGCGGGCCGATCGGACGAAGTCGAGCGCTTTCTGTGCGAGCACGAAGCCAAGAGCGATCCAGCGCGCGTCGGCTCGGTGCTGGAACGCCTGCGGGCGCTCGGCGAGCGGCAAGCGTACGATCGCATCGGTCGCGATTTCACCGTGAGCGCTATGGTGGAGGTCGCCGCGTGGCACCTGCCGATGCCGTACGACACCGCGGCCCCGGACTTGTCGCTGCATTACAGTTTCCTCGAGCGATGGTCCGAGCCGGCGGCGAGTCTTCGCCATGCGCCTGCGGTGGCGTCCGCGAAGGCTTGGCTTGCGCGCTCGATGTGCCTCTGCGGTCGCGAGGCGTTGTTGCCAGGGCTCGATCAGTTCGAGGAGTCGTGCCAACAGCTGCCGCTGCGCCCGCGCATTGCGATCGACTACGCTGACGCGGTCGCGGGCATCGGTGACCACGTCGACCCCCTGGTGCGCTCGCACCATCTCCACGCGGCGCGCCGCGTATTGGGGCGGATCGAGGACGCCATCACGACCGGCACATTGATCGTCGCGACCGACACACAGCGATGGATCGAGTTCCATGCCTGGCAGCTCGCGAGGAAGGCGGAGGATGTTCTCGATGTCGCACGGCGCACTCCCGGCGTTCGCCGCATCCTGCCCGATGACATGCTTCCCGAAGCCAGCAGTGCCGAAGAACAGGCCGCCAGGCTGCGACCACGCGCGCGATTGCGCTGATTGCAGCGCGATCGGCGGCGCGTCAGGCGAGCAGCCGTTCGCCGAGCCACCAGCAGCCGAGCAGACCGACGGCGAGCGACACCGCGGGCGCGACGCGGGCGCCGAACGGGCGGCGCGCAGCGAACCGCAGCAGCGGCACGATCGCGAGCGCGAACGCCAGTTGCCCGATCTCGACGCCTGTGTGCGGAGGTGGATGGGTTCTCGCTGCACGCGGCGGTGCGGGTGGAGGCGCGCGATCGGGACCGGCTGGAGTACCTGTGCCGGTACGCAGGGCGACCCGCCATCGCGGAGAGCCGACTGTCGCTGCTGCCGGACGGGCGGGTTCTGTATTCGCTGAAGAAGCGGTGGAAGGACGGCAGCACGAGCGTGGTGATCGAGCCGCAGGTGCTGATGGAG
>DASRJH010000233.1:0-13518 GCA_035649575.1 Planctomycetota bacterium | reverse complement strand
GCTCTCGAACAGCGCGTCGGCTGGATCCGGCAGCATTCCGGACCAGACGAACGGGACGGCGCCGAGCATGCTCGCGAGGAACCAGGCGATGCCGGCGACGCAGATCGCCTCCTTGCGATAGAAATCCCGCGGTGCACCGCGACCGGCAACCCAGAGCAGCAGCACGACGACGCACCCGAGCACGATGCTCGCGATGAAGCCCACCCGAGCCGAACCACCCGCCCACGGCGTTTCGCTCAGTGCAAGCATCAGCGGCACGCACTGCGCCAGCGTGAAGAACGCCACGAAACCGGCGAGGACCTGGGAGACGCGGCCGAGGTTCATCGGCGCCAGAAGCTCGGTGTGAACACGGCGAGCAGCGTGAGCAGCTCGAGCCGGCCCAGGATCATCTCGAAACACATGACGAGCTTGGTCCAGCTCGCGAGGTCACCGTAACCGCCGAGTCCGCCGATGTTGGGTCCGATCACAGCGACCGTCTGTCCCAACGCAGGAAGCCCGTTCGCGATCGCGTCCGGATGCACGGCGGCCATCGACGGTCCGCAGCCGGCCAGCATGCTGGCGCTGGCCGACAACCCGGCGATGAAGCTGAGTCGCTGATCGCACGCGAGCACCATCGCGCCGAGCAGGACCGTCAGCAGCCAGAGCAGCACCATCGCGAGCACCGAGGAGACCGTCGAAGCCTGCAGCACCTCGCCGTCGAGCCGCAGGCGCTCGATGCTCTTCGGCCGCACGAAGTGACGCAGCGAGTAGGCGAGCAGCTTGAGGCAGATCAGGAAGCGCGCCTGCTTCATGCCGCCGGCCGCGGAACCCGTGCAGCCGCCGACGATCGAGCAGGTGAAGATCACGAGCAACGAGAGCGGCGGCCAGGCCTGGAAGTCCGCCGTCACGAAGCCGCAGCAACAGAGCATGCTGACGACGTTGAACGAGGACTGGCGCAGCGCGTCGCCGAGTCCGAGGCCGCGCCGCATGAGGTCGAACGTGACACTACCGACTGCGAGCACCGTGAACAGCGTGTAGACGCGGAACTCGGAAGTGCGCACCATGCCACCGAGGCCGGACCACCCCTCGCGCACCGACGCCGCCATGACGATGAAGCTGCAGCCGGCGAGATACATGAACACCGTGAGCACTACCTCCACACCGAGGCTGTGGAAGTCGGCGATCGACGTGCGCGTCGAGTAGCCTCCAGTGGCCAAGGTGGCAAAGGACTGGCAGACGGCCTCGAACAGGTTCATGCCGACGAGCATCAACAGACCGAAACACGCCAACGTGAGCGACACGTAGACCGCGACGACGCCGCGCGACTGCGACAACACGCGCGGCTGGTGGGTGTCCGTGCTGACACCCACGGACTCGGTCGAGAGCAGGCTCTTGCCCGCCGCACCCATCGACGGCAGCAGCACGACGAAGCACAGCACAATGCCGATCCCTCCGAGCCAGTGCTGCATCGCGCGCCACAGCAGCAGGCTGTGGGCCGTGTCCTCGGGCCTGGGATTGCCGGCCGAGGCAAGAACGGTGCCGCCGCAGGTCGCGAGACCGCTGACGCTCTCGAACAACGCGTCGGCGGGATCGGGCAGCAGCCCCGACCACTGATAGGGCACGGCGCCGAGCAGGCTCGCGAGCAGCCACGCCGCCACGGCGACGACGATCGCTTCCTTCCGGTAGAACTCGCTCGGCGCGCGCCGCCCGCCAGCCCAGAGCAGAAGAGCCACGACGACGCCGAGCCCGATGCTCGTCGCGAATCCCGCGACACCCGCATTGCGCGGGCCCGCCGCTTCGCCGAGGGCCAGCAGCAGCGGAACGACCTGCACGAGCGAGAAGAACGCGACGAAGCCGGCGAGGACCTGGGAGACGCGGCCGAGATTCACGCGGGCACTATTGCGAGGGCCCTGCTGACGCGCAACGCGGAGAGCCCGCAACCGAAGGGCCGGTGCGGAGCACCGGAGCCGAGGTGGCGGCCCGCGCGTCGGGCTGCAGAGTCGCGAATCGCCGCGGCACGCGACGATTCGCGGCACTGGCGGCGCAACGCACGAGCGCGGCGAACGCGCGGGCCGCCGTCGACGATCACGGCACCTCGATGTCGACCCAGACGAGCCGGTGGTCCGAGGCAGCGACGAGCTTCGCGCCCGGTTCGTGCGCGCGAGGCCAGAACACGCCGCATCTCGCGACCGTGAGCAAACGCGCAGGCAGCACGTAGTCGACACGCAGGTTGCCGGGCCCCTTGCCGGGCTCGTCGTCGAAGTCCGCCGTGTCGGTCGCGTCGCCGAGGTGCGTCGCATTGGCGCCCCACTGCCGCTTGCTCTCTTCGGCGGCAGCCGGACTGCGCGGCTGTGGATCCTGCACGCGCGGGTGCGCGAGCAGCGCCGCGAGTGCCTGCCTCCGCGCATCGCCGTCCGCGGGATCGCAGTTCAGGTCGCCCATGATCACGAACCGTTCGCCTTCGCGCAGGCCGCCGGCGACGCCCGCGTCGTCGGTGATCCAGCCCGCCTTCTCCGGGGTCAAATAGTCGACCCAGAAGCGGATCTCGTCGTGGTTGCGACAGCCGTTGCGATCCTCCTTGCCGTCGAACACGGGCGGCGTCGGATGGCTGCACAGCGCATGGATCACGAACTTGCCGACGCCGAGCGGCACGTCCCAGTGGCTCTTCGACGACAGGCGCAGCTTCGCCCACGCTTCGTCGCTGTAGTACTGCTCTGGCCGCAGCGCGTCGGGCATGGCACTCCAGCGCAGCAGGCGGAACGTGCGCACCTTGTCGGTCAGGATCGGGTGGCACGACAGGAGCGCCATGCCGTACTGCCCCGGGAACGCGCCGAAGCCGAACGCATCGCCTGGCCCATCGCTGCGGCCGTCGCGATCGAGGTCCAGCCCCGACGGCTCGCCGGTGTTCACGGGCCCGCACCAGCAGTACGCGAAGTCGATCGGCTGCTGGCCGTTCTGTGCTTTCGCGAAATACTCCTTGGCCAGCACCTGGGCGGTCGCGGCGGCCTCGTCGCGGTCGAGCTCGCAGAGCAGCAGCACGTCGATCTGCGCGCGCTGCACGATCTCCGCGACCTGCTTTGCCTGCGCACAACCACCGCCGCGCAGCTCCGCGAGCAGGGCCCCCGGCTGCGCGCGATTCATCGCGACGTTGAACGTGGCAAAGCGCACGACGGGCACGCCGGCCGAGCGTCGATTCGCGAGGTGGATCACCAACGGCACGCTGGCGATCAGGCACAGCACCGCCAGCACCGTGTAGTTCAGCTTCATGCACCGTCCTTGCGCGGGCTCACGGCAGGCTGCACGAACATCGCGGCGGCCTCCGGCAATCGCGCCTGCGGGCCCAACACGACGACGGTATCGTCGATCTCCAGCACCGTCTCGGGCGTGACGGAGGGCAGGTTGTGGCCCGAACGGCGCACCGCGACGACGCTGCATCCCGTGTGGCGCCGCACGCCCGCCTGCGCGAGCGTCTGGCCCGCACACGGCGACCCCTGCGCGACGCGCCAGACCGCGAAGTTGATGCCCGGCACGAACTCGGCGATCCTCGTGACGTCGTTCGGCACGACGAGCGACGCGCGATCGCCGGGGCCGGCCGCCTTGCGCATGTCGCGGACCTGACGCCCGATCTCGTCGTCGGGCACGAGGAACCGCCGCAACACGCGAACGAGTATCTCGATCGAGGCTTCGAGCTCCTGCGGCACGACTTCGTGTACGCCGGCCTTGCGCAGCCCTTCCGCCTCGGCGTTGTAGACCGCGCGCGCGAGCACGTGGGCCTGCGGTCCGAACTGGCCCGCGAGCTGCGCGATGCGCGCCGTCGCCGCGCTGTCGTTCACGGCGACGACGAGCAGCTTCGCGCGCTCGATGCCGAGCGACTTCAACACGGCGACACGCGTCGCGTCGCCGAGCGAGATCGGGATCCCGTTCATCCTCTCGGCCTTCACGGTCGCCGCGTTCATCTCGGACACGACGACGGGGATGCCGAGCGCGCGCAGTCCGGCCGTGACCGCGCGCCCCGTAGGTCCGAAGCCGATCACGATCGCGTGGGCCTTCAGGTGGTGGTCGTCGCGCACGCGCGCCTGCTCGTCGCGCGCGCGCGCGCGCCGCGCGAGGCGGTTGCCGAGCGCGTAGAGCATCGGCGTACTCGCGATCGACAGCACCGCGACGACGACGAAGATGCGTTCGGCGGGCTCCGGCAGGATGTGCGATTTCTGCCCGAGCTGCACGAGCACGAACGAGAACTCGCCGACCTGGGCCAACGTGAGCGCAGCCCGGAGTCGTACCCAGAACGGCTGTCCGAGATGCCAGGCCGCGAGCATCACGATCGCCGCCTTGCCCGCGACGACCGCGAGCAGACACACCACGACGATGCCCGGCCTCTCCGCGATCGCATGCCAGTCGAACAACATGCCGATCGAGACGAAGAACAGACTCGCGAACGCGTCGCGGAACGGCTCGACCTCGGACGCCGCCTGGCTGTGGTGGTCCGAATCGGCCAGCAGGATGCCCGCGAGGAAGGCGCCGAGCGCGAGCGACAGCCCGAGGTGCGCCGTGACGGCGGCGAGGCCGAGGCACCACGTCGCGAGGAACAACACGAACAGCTCGCGGCTGCGCGTGCGGCAGACGAACGAGACGAGCGGTCCCACGATCAGGCGTGCTATGACCACGACCGCGAGCAGACCGCCGAGGCCCTTCAGCGACTCGCCCAAGTTGCCGCTCTCGCCGCCGCGCTCGCCGAGCAAAGGAATCAACAGGATCATCGGGACGACCGCGAGGTCCTGTGCGATGTTGATGCCGATCACGAGACGGCCGTGCGGCGCGCTGAGTTCGCCCTGGTCGACGAGCATCTTCGTCGACGCAGCCGTGCTCGACATGCTGAGCAGGAAGCCGAGGAACAGCGCGGCCGGAAGCTCCATGCCGAGGGCCCAGCTCACCGCGGCAGCCGCGAGCACCGTGGCGAGGACCTGCACGCTGCCGCCCTGCAGGATCGTGCGCCGCAGCCGCGCCAGCTGGCCGAGGGGTACTTCGAGGCCCACCGCGAACAGCAGCACGACGATGCCGACCTCGGCGAGCTCGCGGACCATGTCCTTGTGCTGCACGAGTCCGATCGCGTTCGGGCCGACGAACACGCCTGCGACGAGGAACCCCAGGATCGGGGGCAGGCGCAGCCGGTGGAACGTCACTGCCACGGCGACGCAGAGCGCGAACAACAATGCGAGTTCGAGCAGGACCTCTTCGAGCACGCGATGTCAGTATCACCGCGCCGGGCCAACGCAAGGGGCCGCAGGACTTTGGTTGCGACCTTGCACGGCAGCCCTCGCCGTGGACAGTGCCGAAGAATGAACCCGGCAATCTTCGCGGAACTCGGTCTCGGCAAGACCAACAGCGGCGCCTTCGACGGCACCTGGCGCAAGACGAAGGGTGCGATGCTGACCGTGCGGTCGCCGATCGACGGCAGCGAGATCGGCACAGTACAGCTGGCCGAAGCCGCGGACTATGCCGCCGTCAGCAAGGCGGCTCACGAGGCGTTCCTGCGCTGGCGCGAAGTGCCGGCCCCGAAACGCGGCGACTACGTGCGCAGGATCGGCAACAGCTTCCGGCAGCACAAGGAAGCGCTCGGACGCCTCGTTTCGCTCGAATCGGGCAAGATCCTGCAGGAAGGGCTCGGCGAAGTGCAGGAGTGCATCGACATCGCCGATTTCGCGACGGGCCTCTCGCGCCAGATCTACGGTCTCACGATCGCGAGCGAACGGCCCAACCACCACATGCGCGAGACGTGGCACCCGATCGGCACGGTCGGCATCATCACGGCGTTCAACTTCCCGGTCGCGGTCTGGGCCTGGAACGCGATGCTCGCGCTCGCCTGCGGCGACGCCTGTCTCTGGAAGCCGTCGCACAAGACGCCGCTCTCCGCGATCGCGATGACGAAGCTCGCCGCCGCCGAGCTCGGCCCCGAGTGGGCCGCGCTCGTCGGCTTCTGCATCGGCCCCGACACCGCGGTCGGCAGCGCGATGCTCGACGATCCGAAGGTGCCGCTCGTCTCCGCGACGGGCAGCACTCGCATGGGCCGCGTCGTCGGCCCGCGCGTCGCCCAGCGCTTCGGCCGCACGCTGCTCGAGCTCGGCGGCAACAACGCGATCATCGTCATGGCCGACGCCGACCTCGACCTCGCCGTCCGCGCGATCGTGTTCGGCGCCTGCGGCACGGCCGGCCAGCGCTGCACGACGACGCGGCGTCTGCTCGTGCACGAGAAGATCGTCGATCAGCTCACGGCGCGGCTGCAGAAGGCCTACGCGCAGTGCACGATCGGCAACCCACTCGACGAGAAGACCCTCGTCGGTCCGCTGATCGACGAAGCGGCCGCGAAGTCGTTCGACCACGCCGTCTCGCTCGCGGTCGAGCAGGGTGGCAAGGTCGTCTGCGGCGGCGTGCGCGCGAAGGTGCCCAAGCCTCTGCAGGGTGGCGCCTACGTCGAACCGACGATCGTGCGCTGCGACAACGTGCTGCCGATCGTCAAGGAGGAGACCTTCGCGCCGATCCTCTACGTGATGCCCGTGAAGTCGCTCGACGAAGCGATCGCGAAGAACAACGAAGTGCCACAGGGTCTCAGCAGCTCGATCTTCACGAGCGACGTCCGCGCCGCGGAGCGTTTCACCGCGACGATCGGCAGCGACTGCGGCATCGCGAACGTGAACATCGGCACGAGCGGCGCCGAGATCGGCGGCGCGTTCGGTGGCGAGAAGGAGACCGGCGGCGGCCGCGAGTCGGGCTCCGACAGCTGGAAGGCCTACATGCGGCGCCAGACGAGCACCGTGAACTGGGGCACGAGTCTGCCGCTCGCCCAGGGCATCAAGTTCGGCGACGACTGAGGACCGGTAGCACGGCAAGCCGATAGAACACCGTGGCCAAGACCACCGCGATCACCTTCCACGTGCCAGCCACGGCCTCCAACCTGGGGCCTGGGTATGGCGTGCTCGCCGTCGCGGTCGACCTGCCGCTCGGCATCACGGTCGAACCGCGCACCGACGGCGAAATCCTCGTCGATCGAAGAGACGACCCGAGTGCGCACCTCGACGATCCGCGCCACGATCCGGTGCTGCGTGGGTTGCGCAGGGGTGCCGAACTGTTCGATGTTCCGCTGAACAAGGGAATGCTCGTCGTCGTCGAAGGCACGATCCCACGCGGCACGGGGCTCGGCACGATCTCGGCCGGCTACGCGGCGGGTCTCGGCATCGCGGTCCGGCTCGCGAAGAAGAAGTGGACGACCGTGCAGGTGCTCGACGCACTCGTGCCGCTCGGCGGCGATCCCGCGCACGGCGCCGCTTCGCTCGTCGGGGGTCTGTGTGCGACCGTGCAGACTTCGACGCCGCAGGAGACGCCGCAGCACCTGCGCCCGCTGTCCTACCAGATCCACCCGGACTGGCACTACGTGATCGCGCTGCCCGATGCGCAGATGGGCACCGCCGACACGAAGCGCGTGCTGCCGCCGACCTTGCCGCATGCGGCCACGGCGCGCAGCACGAGCCGCGCGCTCGGCGTGTTGCACGCGCTGCAACACGGCGACGAGGGGTTGCTGCGGCAGTGTGTGCTCGACGAAGTGCATCTGCCGTATCGCAGGAGACTCGTGCCGGGGCTGTCGGAAGCGCTGATCGCGGCCGTCGAAGCGGGCGCCGCGGGCAGCACGATCTGTGGGCATGGGCCGGGGCTCATCGCGTTCACGCTCGTGCCGGGGCGCACGCCCGAGATCGCGCGCGCGATGGTCGAGGCCTTCGGCAAGGCCGGGCGCCAGGCAACGACGCTGACGCTGCAGACCGCGTTCTACGGCGCGTTGCCGACCACGCCGGCCTGAGTTGCGGGTTGCGCGGGCGGGAAGTGCTCTTGCAAGAGGCTCTGGGGATCGCTAGCGTCCTCCGCCCCGGGCGCTGCAGAGCGCGCGGGCAGCTCTGCGGAGCGGGCCGTTAACTCAGTTGGTAGAGTGCGATTTTCACAGAGTCGAAGTCGCAGGTTCGAATCCTGCACGGCCCACCACTTCCTTCGCGCGAGTTCGTGGGAGAAACCGCGGTTTTGACGCGATCTCGGTTTCCACCGTGGGCCAGTGTGCAATGCAGTGTGCAATGCCGGCGGTCACAACCTGGCACGACGTGGCACAGCGTGGCACAACCTGGCACAGTAGGGCGGCGCGGCAGCGCTTCGCGCCATTCCGCCGACAGCCGGTTGGTTCGGGACGAGACTTGAACCTCCTGGACGCTAGGATGGAGCCCCCGGTGCGAGAATGGTTGAACTCCGGACTGCACTCCGATGCTTTCTTGCGGGCGCTGCGCTCACTGCCGCCGGGTGTTCGTATGCCGAGACCGAGAGGGCGGCCCCGGAGGTTGCGCGGCCCGCCCACGACCAACAGGCCCCGCAGCCATCACGCCTGACGGCCGAGCAAGAGGCCGAGGCAACGCAGCTCATCGCGAAGTTCCGTAGCCGGGATTCACAGGCGAAGTGGGACGCGGTGCACGCCCTCGCCGCCCTCTGCAAGGGATCCCCCCAGATCTGCAGGATGCTCGAGGCTGAGTTCGCAAGCGACGATGCCGCGGTGCGCCAGGCGGCGGTGATGGCGATCCGCGACGCGCAGTCGGAGGCGGTGGACTCGGCACCGCGTGTGGTTCCCCTGGTCAAGGATCCGGATCGGGGCGTGCGTCTCATCGCGATCCAGGCACTGTGGCAGATCCGCGCGCCGGCGGAGATCGCGTTGCAACCCCTGCTCGAGGCAATGGGCGACGACGACTACGAAGTGAGCCAGTCGGTCGCCGAGGCCCTGACCGCGCATGGCGTCGCGTCGCCCGCGGTGCGCGTCACCTTGACCACAGCCTTGCGCAGTCCCGATTGGTTGGTCCGCAGATGCGCGGCGCAGGCGCTGGGCGACATCGGGCCGGCGGCCATCGAGTCGCTGGCGGTCTTGCGTGAGTGCCTGCGTGACCCGAACGCCGACGTCAGAGGTTGGTCTGCCTATGCGATCGGCAAGTTCGGCGCCGGGGCCAAGCTTGCCGTGCCCGACCTAGTCACGATGTTGGGTAAGGACGTGGCTCCCAATCGGCGGGCGGCCGCGGCGGCGTTGGGTGGCATCGGTCCGGATGCGAGTGAAGGCGTGCCTGCTCTCATCGAGGCCCTGAAGTCCCCGTTCGATGCGCGGGTTCGCCGCGCGGCAGCGAACGGCCTGGGCGACATCGGCCCTGCGGCCAAGGCGGCGATCCCGGCGCTCGAGGCAGCACTGCCGGAACCGGTCGTCGGCGAGTGCGCTGCCGAAGCCCTGGCGAAGATCAGGAAGTAGCATCCGGAGACGGCCCGAAGCGCAAGCCAGCTGCCCGCATCTCCGGTCTGCCTGAATCTCGGTTGCTCAGGTCGCATAGCGAGGGCAATGTGACGCACACGAAAGCGTCATTGCCAACCAGTCGCCGGGCGTCCTGAAACCGCAACTGGTGGACGGCCCCAGAATGCCCCCGTCTACTTGACGCCTCGCCGCCCGCGACGCGAGCGGCTGAGCGGCAGTCGGTCGCGGGCCGCGGTACCGGTGCGCGCCGCCACTGCAGCAACGCGCACTGGGCACCGTGTCACGTCACTGCAGGCCGATGCGGTTCTTCACGGCGTTGCTCGCGGCCGTGATCAACGGCGGACCAAGGAACAGGCCGTCGAGCAAGACGTACTGCGAGAAGATCTCGAAGCCCGAGAAGCCCGGCGGGATGAGCAGCGGCACCGCACCGACCGGGGCGGCCGGCGGGAACACCGTGACTTCCCACAGCAACGCTCCGGGGCTCGTGCTGAGCATGCAGCCCGGGGCGACGATGCCCGGGATCGCAAGGCCTGGACGCGCGGCCGCGATATCGACGAACTGCACGCCGAGCAGTGCACCGACCGGCACGCCGCTGGCGTTCCACGTGATCGTCTGGCCGGGGAAAGCGCGCCCCATGTAGAGCGGACCGCCGACCACCGGCACCGACGCCGATACCATGCCGAGGTTGCCGGTCGCACCCTCGATCGACGTGCTGAACGGCCGCTCGATCGACAGATCGCGCGACTGCGGATTGACCGACGGGATGCCGAGGATGTTGCCGCGGCTGAAGCCGGTGATGCCGGCTGTGGTGCCGCTGAAGGTGTCGCCTTGGATCTCGTTCATCGGGCCGTAGCGGAACTGCACGACACCGGTCATCCAGTTGAACGAAGCCTGCATCGTGTGCTCCTCCTGGAAGGCCTGCGCGACCGAGTTGTAACGGCCGACTCGGTACCAGGTGATGAGCACTTCGGTGCCGGCCATCCAGTTGGCGGCGTGCAGGCCCGCCAGCGGATCGGCGCCGACCAGCGGCGGCGCGTTCTTGTTGGGGCTGAAGTCGCTCCAGAACGGCGCGAATTTCGCCAGGTTCACCGGCGTCGAGCCGAGGAACTCGGCGACCGTCGGCGAGTAGTCCGATCCGAAGTTGCCGGGCAACGGTGCGACGCCACCTTCGACCGACGCCGGGTCGACGATCACGTAGCCGTTGGTCGCGGGCCGCATCGACGGCGTGCCGCCGGCGGGTCCGCCCGGGTACTCGAAGGTCGTAGCGGGCGGCAGCATGTGCAGCATCGTGTCGTCGTCGCCCGAGGTGATCGGCGCTGGCAACAGGCCGTTGACCAGGTCGACCGGTGCCGCGCCTCCGGTGACGGTGTAGAAGGTCGGCGCGGGATAGACGTTGGGCGTCAACGTCAGGCCGCTGAGACCGTCGGTCTGGCTCGGGTCAGCGAGGTCGAATCGATTGTCATGCGGGAACAGTTGGTAGAACGCCGATGGCGAACCACCGCACGCGGCACCGTAGCGTTCGTTGGTCGCCGGGATCGGCTGCGCGAATCCGCCGGGGCCGCTGAATTCGACGCCGATGACCGGCGGGATGGTCGAGTTCGTGCTGGCGGCGACCCCGGACGGCGCGCCGTAGCTGCCGCGACCGCGGATGAAGGCGACCCCACCGGCCGTGTCCTGCATCTGCATCATCGTCGACGCCTGGAGATCCGGCGCCGCCGCCGCGGCCAGGTAGTTCACTTCGACCATGAAGTTGACTTCCCCTGCCGCATCGAAGACCGGGTTGTACGGCACCGGGGGCACGAAGTTGATGTCGATGCAGTAGTTGTTCGGTGCGGTGCCGAGCGAACGCGACACCGTCAACACCGGTATCGCGACCGTGCCGATCATCGTCGTGGTGTTCGGTGCAGCCGGGATGATGTTCGCCGCGAACGCGACGCCGCTGTAGGTCACGGTCGTCAGCGTCGTCTTGTATACGTTGACGACGACGCCGGTGTAGGTCTGGCCGCCTACGTTGTGCTCGGTGTCCTCGCCGCGGAAGCGCAGATTCGTGATACCGATCCCGCCCGTCACGCCGTTCACGCCGGTGAAGTTGCTTGCCTCGTAGAGCACCATGAAGCGGCGGCCAACCGCCGTCGCGCCGCCCCACCAGTTGATCGAGCCACTGGCCTGGGCCTGGGTCGCCGACTTACCGAGGTAGTGGTTGTCGGGCAACAGGAGTTGTGGCCCCGGGAACGCCACACCGGCGAGCGTGATCACGTAGGCCGCCGCGCCCGAGCCGCCGGCCCAGCCCGTCAGCGGACCGCCGCGGCCGGGGCCGTCGGGCGCGCGCTCGAGGCCGAACGGCCCGTTCAGCCAGATGAACCCGGCCGGCGAGGCCGCGTCGTGGTTGTAGCCGGAGATCGCAAGGTAGTAGCGGCCGGGCACGGGCACGTTGACGCCGGTGATCGTCGACTGCACAGTCGCGGCGGAATCGTCGTTGAAGGTCACGCCGCGGCCGTTCTCGTCGAACAGGAACAGCTGCGTGTCGCCAACGGAACCACCGACGGTGGTTGCCGAGAACAACGCGGGGCTGACGATCTGGATCTGGTACATGTCGGCTTCACCGCCGCCATAGGCGCCCGTAATCGTCACCAGCGGGCCGACCCCGACGGGGATCTGCGCGGAGGGCAGCAGTTGGCCTGCATCACCAACTTCCACCCATTGCGCGGGGAGTAGGAGAGCCGTGCCCAACAGGGCGCACGGCACCAGCAGCATGGAACGAAACATCGGTCCTCCTTAAGTGGAACGAAACAATGTCGCGTGCAGGTCCGGCGAGAGACGTGTCGTCGACTTCCAACCCGCGACACACCAGCATGGTAGTCAGGGGCCGGCGAGCGTGCTAGGGCGGTAGCCTCGACAGATCGAACGAATGATCGCTCGCCGTAATCGCCTCGATGTACGGTGGGTGGCCGCAATGCTCACCGCCTGCATCTGACCCCAGGGGCAGGAACTCTCCCCAATTCCCCGTTGCTGCACCGATTTCGGTCGCGAATCGCGGTCCTGGCGCTGCGTTCGAGCACCACAACCACACCGCGCCTTGTGATTTGCGCGCATTGCCCAGGCGACCACTTGCCAAGGGCCGCCGTTTGCGGCGAAGCCAGATGAACCGTCGCAAGCCTCTGCCGAGTTGAGCGCTGGGGCCGTTCGCACGCGCTTTCCAACTCTCCCCGCCAGCTTCCCCGCCGGCGACACCGGCGCCCCTTTGACGGAGCCGTGCGAGCACAGTCACGATGCTCACGCCGTGGTCGTACGCGAGCGGCTGGGAACGGTGGACAGCTTCGACGACGACGTCATGGAAGAAGACCGGGATGTGCTGACGGGTGTCAGCCTGCGCGAACGGGCGCGCGAGCCGCAGGAAGCTGTCGACGAGGTCGGAAGGGTGCCGCATGTCCCCGGCAATGCTCTTGGCGTAGCGCCGCACGGCGGCAGGATCGGTGCAGCTCGTCGCGAGCAGTTCGATCTGGCTCAGCACGAGCGTGAGGGGCGTCTTGATCTCGTGGGCGATGTTGCCGGCGAAGCGCCCTTGTGCCTTCGCGCACCCTTCGATCCTCGCGCGCTTGATGGCGAGCCGTGCCTCGAACTCGACGATCTCAGCGTTCTTCGCCGTCATCTCGGCCGCGGCATGGCGCAGGACCAACCAACCGTTTGCCGCCAATGCCACCAGAGCACCTGCAAGGAGCCAGGCCGCGAACCGTGCATCGGCGATCGCGGACTGCGGACTCCGGCGCGTCTCGAGACGCGCTCGGAGTCCGACGACTCACTGGATCTCGGCATTGCCCGCGTTTGAAACCGCGGACATCGCGCCGAACTCGGCGACCTGGTTGTAGAGATGCATGCCGGCGAGCGCCGCGATGTTGGGGATCGCGAGACCCCATGTCGCGTTGCCGGAGGCCTGCGGCAAGAACGAGATGAAGTCGCTCGCGTCCACGAGCAACGAGCAGCTGGCACCAAAGCCCCAGTAGAGCGGCAGCGCCCGGGTGAGCGGGTTGAACCCCGTCACCATGAAGGCTTGGCTGCTGGCGAGGTTCTGCACCGCAAGCGAGAAAGTGCCGCCGATTGCCGGCAGGGTCGCGAGCTGCAACAGGGGCACGCCGTTGCCGCCCATACAGCCGCTGCCGAACGGCACCCAGCTCGGCGTCGGCGGCGAGGCCCCCGAGGTCACGCTGCTGACATTCATCGTCACGGCA
>DASRJH010000232.1:0-6143 GCA_035649575.1 Planctomycetota bacterium | reverse complement strand
GACGAGCGTCTGCGCGGGATCCCTGCCAGTCGTCACGGTGCCTCTGGCGCCCGCGTCGCGCTGCCGAGGCCGGCGCGCGCGAGCTGCAGCATGAGGCGCGCCTGCAGACGGCGGAACGCGAACCGCGCCGCGTCCGCGCTCGGGAATCCCTGCGTCTTCGCGATCGCTTCCCACGGCATCTCGTCGACGAGCCGCGCCAGAAGCAGGTCGTGTTCGGCATCACTCAAACTGGCGAGCACGCGTGCCTGTTCGGTCGCGCGCTCGGAGGCCGCCATCGCCTGGGATGGGGTCGGCTCGCGGCTCGCCGCGAGAACACCTTCGGCGTCGCCCGTGTGCCGGCGCCGGTCCCGCCGTTGCGCCAGGTGGTGGCGGATCGCGTCGACGACGCGGTTGTGCACGAGGGCCGCCAGCCAGGCGACGAGCTCGTTTTCGGCGCGGCCGCGGAAACGCGGCAGCTCGCGCAGCGCGGCGACGAAGGCTTCCTGCACGATGTCGCCGGTCGAGAACAATGCGAGCAGGCCCATTGCGTCCTTGCCGACCTGTTGCTCGATCTGGCAATGAGCGATCGAACGTACGCGCGGATAGAAGGCCGCGACGAGTTCCTCGATCGCGGTGGGCTCATTGCGTGAAGCCCGGCTCAGGAGGTCGGCAAAGGGCATGGCAGACGCACATACTCGGCCGCTAGGTCCCGTGCTTCGCGGCCGCCGAGAAACGGGCAGGCTCGCACATAGTCGCGCGCGGAAGGCGGTCCGTAAAGCGTGGCGTCTGGTCAGCCGCGCGAGGTCGCCGCGGGCAGCAAACGTCGTGCCTGAAGTCTGAGGGCCGCGTCGGCCTGCGCGCGAGTCCGCGGACCATTACCGGACACGCGTCCGCTCAGGCGCAACCGCTATTTGTCCTTGGCGCCAGCCGCGTCCTTCGGCTTGTTCGCGACGATCATCTCGTAGCTGCTGGTAGCCTTGTGGTCGCCCCACACGATGGTCAGCGTGCCACGAGTCGGCTGCGACTTGTCGTTGACCATGTTGACGTCGAGCTTCTGGGTGATCTTGCCCTCGGTCCGCTCGTGGGTGAGGACGACATCGTACGCGTGCGGTGCCGGCTCTGGCTTCGGAGGCGTCGCGCCCGCCGCCTTGGCCTGGGCCGGGTCGATGAACACCAGATTCCAGGTCGCGCCGTCCTTGCTGCGCGAGATGCCCAGGTAGTAGATGCCGGCAGGCACGGTCACGTCGCCGAACTTGATCGCGATGGACGAGTCGAAGAGCGCCCAGTTGTCCCTGCCGAGCCGGAAGATCCTGCCCTTGGTCATCTCCTCGGCCTTGTCGGTGTACTCGGGCTTCCACTCGGGTACGCCGTAGGTGAGCGTCACCAGGGCCAGGAGACTCCTGTCGTCGAGCAGGACGACTGCGGTGTTGTTGCGCTGGTTCTGGCCACCCATCACCTGGACCTTGGCCTGGGCGAACAGTGGAACAGCGGTGACAGTCAGGACAGCGAGACAGGCGGAGAGTGAACGCATGGGTGCCTCGGAAGAAAGTCGAAGTCTGTACACCTGGCGCCTCGCGTCTGCGAGGCTCCGAGCCAGGGTCGATCATGCTATCCGCCGCTGCGACTCGGGTCAGTGGTCGAGCCACTGCCGGCGCGCGTTCCGGCTTTTCCCTTACCCCAACGCTTCGCCGATGATCCCCTGGATCCGCTCGAGCGCGCCGCGCAGTTGCGCCCGCTCGCGTTCGTTGTTCTTCACCGCTGCAACGATGCCCTCGAGACCGTCCATGCCTTCTGCCGACACGCTGCGTGGACGTCCAGGACCGCGCTTGCCCGCCCTGCCCATGGCCGACTTCATCATGTAGACCAATGGGACCGAGCACCCGACCTTCTTGGCGATCTCGGCGGCGGTCATGCCGGTGGCGAGCAGCGCACGAACCTGGGCGGACTTGGACGAGCCATTTCCGTTCGCAGCTGCTTTCTTGGCGGAGGCATTGGCCTTCGCGACCTTGCCAGTTCCACGTTTCGCCGACTTCACGATGCCGAGCATCGCCTGGGCGCGGCCGAACATGATGGGGAATACTTTCAACTTCTTTTCGTCGGCCTTGGCCTTCAAGTCCGCATATGCGACCTTGCGGTTCTTCTTGAGGGCGTCGACGATGAACTCCATCGCAGGAGACTGGGGCTTCTTGATAGTCATGGGACGGTATTATCAGTATTGCCTGTCTCGCAGTCAAGCGTTTGCCAATGGCGGGCAATATTTTGAATAAGTGGCCATTGCATGGACATTGCAAGGCGCCCACCCTGACACATACTTGGCACGCAATCCGCGCGACACGTGATGATCGCTGCATCCAACCCGCCGATGCTCGCCGCGCCGAACTCAGCGCAGCAGAGGAGCCGGATCGCCGATGGGGACGAGTGGTCGCGACGATGCTCCAGCTGCAAAGCTCTGTGACGTTCCGTGCAACAGAGCTGGCAGGCGATCCCGCGACGGCCTTCGCTGCTTCGGGCACTTCTCCTGGCAGAGTGTCCGACTGGTCCGGTAGATGACGCCGGTGCTGCTCCCTATACTCCCTCGCATGATGCGCGCTGTGTTCCTGCTCGTCTTGTGCCTGCCTGCGTTGGCCGTGGCCCAAGGTCCGATTGCCAAGAGCGAGATCGGAGCGCTGAAGCGGCAGGGTTACGTCTTCTATGAAGGACGCTGGCGTCTGCCTCAGGAGATCGTCTACCTGCAGCAGGCCGCGTTGCGGCGCTTCTCTGCAACCGCCCCGGCAGCGCCAAAGAAGGCGCCAGCGGACGAGCCGCGAGTGGCCTCGTCTCGAGACCGCCAGCAGGCGCCGCGGCGATCGACCACCACGGGTCTCTTCACGGTCCGCCTGCAGCAGGTGAGGGTTGTCGGCATGGACACGGTCACGGTGGGAGTCGGAACCGGAACTGTTCGCATCCAGCTGCCGCGTACGGAGAGCGTCAGCATCGGCACGACCGTCGGCCTGCCGCTGCGCTGATCAGGCGGTTTCTACCGGCGCTCGGGCATCGGCTGCGCCTTCTTGACGTCCTCGCGGCGGAAGTCCTCCCAGACGATCTCGAGCTTCGGCAGCGCGAGGCGCTCGGGGATCTTGAAGCGCTTGCGCAGCGCGAGGTCCATTGCCGCGAGCGACTCCGCCGCACGCTTCTCGCTCGCGTCGGAGAAGGCCTGGAACTTCCCCATGCCGCGCTCCGGGAACCGGGCCTCGAAACGGGCGGCCCAGGCCGCCGGATCGGGCTCCTCGACCAGCTGGGCGAGCCAACGCAGCTTGACCCGGTCGAGGCGCGCCGCGTCGATACTGCAGTCCCTCGTAGACGTGGGGCCCGTGACGAATGCGGTGCCCACGAAGCCGGACTTGTCGCGCTGCCAATAGTACGCCGGTGGCACGGGGAAGCCCGTTAGCGGCCCGGGGGCATCGCGCATCACGAGATCGGCGGCCACGCCGGGCCGCGGCCCGGCGACGACGTGCAACCGCGGAACCATCTGAGTGCGCAGTTCGATCGCAAACGCGCCGTGGCCACGGATCGCTAGCGAGCCGCCGACGAACTCCCACCCGGCATCCGTCTTCTCGTCGAGACCGTGGAACAATCCGAACACTTCGCCGCCCTCATTCGTCGCGTTGCGTGTCTGCAGCGCGACCCATGGCACGCGCGTTCGGCCTTCGGGCTCGAAACGAAGGTCCGCCATCGGGACCACGACGTCGTTCTGCAGCGCGGCGTGCAGCAGATGCAGGACCGCGCGGCGGTGTTCTTCCTTCTCGCCGACGCGGAAAGAACGCAGCGCTGCAATCAGCGCCGCGGCGACCTCGGGTTTGCGGCTGTCTTCGGCGGTGAGTCGCGCGGCAGCCCATGCGACCTCGGCGGGGTCGGTCGAGGACAGCCGCGGCGCCTCGAACGGACAGGCCTCTTCCTTGGCGCGTCGCTCCGCTGCGCGCTGCACTGCCGCGCGCGCGGCAGCTCGGTCCTTCTCGTTCTTCGGGTCTGTCTGCTGGGCGTTGCAAGGCATGGCCCAGATGCAACCGAACAGCGTCAACGTCGCGACGAGCCTTCGCATGCTTGTCCTCGTGCCGGCCGACAGGCGGTCTACGAAACTCATGCTACCGCGAGTGCGGCCGCGCGGCAGGCCGGCCGCGAACCAGGCTCACTTGTTCTTCGCGAGCAGGGTCGCGAGGCCGTCGTAGGCCGCTGCGGCGCTCTCGAGGTTGGGCATGTCGCGATCGCACACCTGCTTGCTCGGATACTCGCTGATGATCGTCATCACGGTGTCGCGACCCACTGCGACGAGGTCGGTCGTCACGACCAGCGGCTCCCAGTCGTAGCCTTCGTAGGCCTCCGTGTGCACGATCCGCTTCCCCGGGACGACGTCGCGGAACGCCCCATACATCACGAACGTGGTGCGCCCCGGGGCGGTGAACGTGTGCCGATAGGAACCACCCGGACGCAGGTCGATCTCACTGGCCGTGAGCTTGCGTCCGGCGGCGTTGAGCCATTGGCGCAACTGGTCGGGCGTCGTCAGTGCCGCGAACACCTGCGAGCATGACGCCTCTGCGAAGCGACGACACATCGTGACGTGTCTATCGCCCGTGCGGGTGACAGTGGGTTTCATCTCCGACCTGGGAACGGTGTTCGCGACGGCATCCGCGACGGGATTCGGTGGCGGCTCGCTGGGACTCGATGCACAGGCCGCCAGGATGAACGCCAGCATCGTCGTCGTACGGCTCATTGGCGCAGACTAACACCCCGCGCCGCCAGGGTTGACAAGGCTTCTGCGCTGGGGTCTCCTTTTCGAAGTGGCGCTCCGGGCGCCTGCGGGTTCGCGCGAAGGGCCAAGCCCACTGCTCACCAACCTGGACAAGTGCACGTCTACCACCGTGCTGCCTGCTTGCGAACCGCGGGCCAAAGCATGGAGGTTGTATGACGTCACGGCAGTTACCAGAACGCCCGAGCCTCGAGCAGCTCAAGAAGCAGGCCAAGAACCTGTTGCACAGGGCACAGGCAAAGGAAGCGGAGGCGCTGCACCGTTTCGAGCTGCTGCCGGCCTTTGCCGGCAAGTCCACTGGGGAGATCTTCGCGCTGGGTCTTGCGCTGCACGATGCTCAATCGGTGATCGCGCGCGAGCACGGCTTCGTCTCTTGGAACGCGTTGCGAGAACACGTGGAGGAGCGGTCGTTGTCGTTCGCCGCTGCGTGCGACGAGTTCATCCGCTGCGCGACCGGCGACGCGCCGGGCCGTGCCCAACGCCTGCTCGGCCTGCACCCTGCGATCGCAGAGGCGGGTCTGCATGCTGCGTTGGTGCTCGGCGATCTGGCGGGCGTCGAGGCGCGGTTGCGGAAGCGACCGGAGCTCGCGACACAGCGCGGCGGAGTCCAGAACTGGGAGCCTCTGCTCTACGTGTGCCACACCTGCATGCATCGCAACGAACCGGGTCGCGCTGCGGGTCTGGTCGAGATTGCTCGCCGATTGCTGGCCCTCGGAGCGAATCCCGACGCCGAGTTCTCGTGGCAATGGCATCCGGAACTGCCACGCACGGCGTTGTGGGGCGCGACCTGCGCGATGGACCACCTGCCACTCGCCGAGGTGCTGCTCGACGCCGGCGCCAACCCGACGGATGGCGTTTCTCTTCACATCGCGGCGGGCTCTGGCAGACTCGCGGTGCTCGAACTGCTGCACCGCTACCGCGTCGACGTGAACGGCATTGCCGGTGGCCTGCCGCCGCTCGCGTACATCCTCGGCTGGTGCACGGATCCCAACGGCCCACGCTGGCTGCTCGAACACGGCGCCGACGCGAACCTCGCGTGGGCCGAGTCGGGGGAGGCTCCGATCCACGTCGCGGCACGGCGCTGGGACGTCTGCATGACCGAACTGCTCGCGCGCCATGGTGCCGAGGTGCTGCGGCCTCGTGCGGATGGCTGTACGGCGCACACGCTCGCCGAGATGCACGGCAATCGCGCTGTTGCCGCGTGGCTGCTCGCTCACGGTGCGAAGGACGAACTCTCGTCGTTGGAACGCTTCGTTGCCGCCTGTGCCGCCGGCGATCGAGCCAGCGCCCGAGTGCAGTTGCAGGCACGCCCGGACTTGCGCCAGGAACTGCGCGCCGAGCATCACCAGATGCTGCACCGGCCAGCCGAGAGCGGCAATGC
>DASRJH010000231.1:0-6688 GCA_035649575.1 Planctomycetota bacterium | reverse complement strand
CGATCATCGAGCACACGAAAAGGCCCGTGCCGCTCTCGCACCGCCTCTTCCACGCCGACGCGGGCGTCTTCCAGCTCGCCCAGCGCGCGCGTGCCGTCTCGTTCCACGAACGCGCCGTCGCGCGCGACAAGCGGCACGGCGGCCGCGGCGGCCGCCGCGAACGAGAGCGCAGCCGCTGGGGCGACAAGCGCGAGCGCGCGCAGGGCCGCCGCATCTCGATCGGTCCGCGGCCCTACGTGATGCTGCTCGACGAGATCCAGCACCGCCAGCTGCTGCCCGCGCTCTACTTCTGCTTCTCGCGCAAGGAGTGCGAGATCAAAGCCGAACGCAGCATGAGCCGGCGTCTGCTCGACCGCGCCGAGGCCAGGTCGATGCAGGCGCAGTTCGAGGACATCTGCGCGCGCTTCGAGCTCGATGCCGACGCCGACCCGGCCTTGCGCGGCATCCTCGGCCGCGCGCTGCAAGGCGTCGGCTACCACCACGCGGGCATGCTGCCGATCCACAAGGAAGTGGTCGAGCGCCTCTTCACGTCGGGTCTGCTGAAGCTCTTGTTCACGACCGAGACGTTTGCGCTCGGCATCAACATGCCGGCACGCACGGTGATCTTCGATCTGCTGCGCAAGTTCGACGGCGTGCAGATGGACTACATGAAGAGCCGCGACTATCTGCAGATGGCGGGACGCGCGGGCCGGCAAGGCATGGACGAGAGCGGGCTCGTGATCGCGATCCTCGAGGACGAGGACCTGCTCGAGGCACCGCTGTCGCGCTACCACAGCGGCAAGGTCGAGCCGATCACGTCGCGCTTCAACCTGTCCTACTCGACGGTGCTGAACCTCTACGACCGCCTCGGCAGCAAGGGCCTGCTCGAAGCCTACGACAAGAGCTTCGCGGCCTTCCAGGCGCAGAAGGGCACGCCGGCGGCGCGAGCCAAGAAGCGGGCGGCCGCGCGCGCAGCGCTGGCGTGCCGGGTGCAGATCCTGCGCGACGCCGGGTATCTCGGCGAGAAGGGCCTGGAACCGCGCGGCAGGCTGGCCCAGCGCATCAACGGTTACGAGATCCAGGCGACGGAGATCTTGTTCAGCGGCGTGCTCGAGCAGATGGACATGCACCAGCTCGCGGTCACGTTCGCGTCGCTGATCCACGAAGAACGGCGGCGCGTCGAGTTGCGCCACGCCCGCCGGGAGCAGGGGCCGTTGATGCAGGCCGTGACCGATGCCGTGCGGCGGTTCGTCGCGATCGAGCTGCTGCAGGGCGTCGAGCAGACGATCAAGGAGCCCGACTGGGGGATCGGCGCGGCAGTGGATTGCTGGAGCCGCGGTGGCAGTGTCGACGATCTCGAGCGCTTCGCGCACACGGATGCTGGCGACGTGGTGCGCACGCTGCGCATGGCGATCCAGATGATGCGGCAGGTCCGCATCGCGGTAGGCCCGGGCCAGCAGCTCGCGGCGCGGCTGGAAGAAGCGGTCGTTTCGATCAACCGCGACGTCGTCGACGCGAAGCGTCAGTTCGAGCTCGGGTAGCCGAGCACACGAAGCGAAGGTGAGCTCTGTCCGGGGCGTTGACGCGGCAGCGCGGACAAGCGATCGTGGCGGGATGGGTTCGCGTGGCCCAGCGCGTCGCTCGTTCTTGCTCGTCCGCGGGAGGCCGTTCGCACTGAGCGCCTGGCATGCTGCTGCGCTCACGCTCGCGCTCGCGTTGCCTGGCCAGCGGCCGCAGCCGACGCTCTCGACGTTCGACTTCGCGGGCGTCACGCTCGACGACGGCTTGCTGCGGCGCCAGCTCGACGACGCGCGCCAGTACTACGTGCGCATCCCGAACGACGACCTGCTGCACGGCTTCCGCACGCGGCGCGGGCTGCCGGCGCCCGGCAGGGGACTCGGCGGTTGGTACGGAAGCGACGTCTTCCACGTGTTCGGGCAGATCGTCTCGGGGCTCGCGCGACTGCACGCGGCGACGCGCGACCCCGAGCTGGCGGCGAAGGTGCGCGCGCTCGTGCACGGCTTCGGCGAATGCGTCGAGGACGATGGCTGGTTCTTCGCGAGCCGGAATCCGAACGCGCCGCACTACACGTTCGACAAGGTCGCCGGCGGTCTCGTCGACGCCGCGATCTACTGCGGCGACACCGAGGCGAAGGTGCTGCTCGCGCGAATCACCGCGTGGGGCGAGAAGAACCTCGCGCGCGACCGCAAGGCGCGCGACACGTCGACCGAGTGGTACACGCTCAGCGAGAACCTGTACCGCGCCTTCGCGCTCTGCGGCGACGAACGGTATCGCGAGTTCGCCGCCGTGTGGCACTACGACGAGTGGTGGCAGCTGCTGTGCCTGCGCAACGAGCCGTTCCGGCCGCCGCCGCGCCACGCCTACAGCCATCTCAACACCGCTGGCGGCGCCGCGATCGCCTACGAGCTGACCGGCGTGCGCGCGTATCTCGACACCGCGGTGGCAGCGCACGACCTGTTCTCGCAGCAGCAGGCCTTCGCGACCGGTGGCTTCGGCCCCGACGAGCAGCTGCTGCCGGAACACGATCTGCTGCGACGCCTGTCCGAGACCCACCACAGCGCCGAGACGCAGTGCGGCGCGTGGGCGGTGTTCAAGCTGTGCAAGCGCCTGCTGCGCATCACGGGCGACGCACGCTACGGCGACTGGATCGAACGGCAGTGCTACAACGCGATCGCGGCGACGATCCCGAGCTCGCCCGACGGCCGCGTCTTCTACTACTCCGACTACTGCTCGACCGGGGCGAGCAAGTTCCTGCACCGCGAACAGTGGACCTGCTGTTCGGGAACGCGGCCGCAGGCGGTCGCCGAGGTCGTCGATCTCGTGTTCCTGCGCGCCGGCGACGACCTGTGCGTCAACCTGTTCGTGCCCGCGACGGCGCACTTCACGGTCGGCGGTGCGCAGGTCACGGTCGTGCAACGCACGTCGTTCCCCGCGGACGATCGCATCGAGCTCGAAGTCGCTTGCCAGGCACCCGTGACGTTCGGCCTCTGGGTGCGCGTGCCCGGTTGGCTGCAGGCCGGCATCACCGCGAGCCTCGGCGACGCTCCGGTGCGCGGCGAAGTCGGCGCGCTCAACTGGTGGCGCACGAGCCGCGAGTGGCGCCCCGGCGATCGCCTGACGCTGCGGTTGCCCGTGCCGCTGTGGACGGCGCCGCTGCTGCGCGACCAGGCCACGCCTGCGGCGATCCTCGCGGGCCCCGTCGTGCTCGCGGTGCGTTCCACCGGCGCGCCGCCGCACGGCCGCATCGATCTCGCGCGTCTCGCCGATGTGCTCGAGCCGAGCCCGGGCGAGGCGCTGACGTTCCACGTGCGCGGTGCGCCCGAGCTGCTGCTGCGGCCGTTCTTCGCGTTCGCCGAGGGCGAGCCGTACTGGGTCTACCTCGACCCGTCGCTCGCGCACCGCATCCCGCACGCCGCCGTCACCTTCACGGGCACGTGGCACGACGCGGGCCGCTTCCGCTACGGCAACGAGAAGGACGCGACCGCCGAGGTCACGTTCGAGGGCACCGGCGTGCGCTGGCTCGGCTACGCCTTCGACGACGCCGGCATCGCGGAGGCGACGATCGACGGCAAGATCGTCACGCGCATCGACCAGTTCGCCCCGGGCCGCGACCTGCCGTTCGACTGGCAGCATTCGGGCCTCGCACCGGGCCGCCACACGCTGAAGCTGCGGTTGACCGGCGACCGCGCGGCGGGGTCGAAGGACTGCTTCCTGAACATCGCGGGCTTCGACGTCGTGCCGGCGCACTGAGCGTGGCGTGAGCGGGGCGCGTCCCGAGTCATGCCGTGATCGAGCACCCGGGTCGGTTACTTGCCGAGAACGGACCTGGGCGCGTTAACTTTCCGGCGTGAATGCCGTCTCGCGCTGCCTCTGCTATCTGCGCACCGGAATGTGGGACGAGAAACTGCTCGGGCTGCCGGCGGGCCGCCGCTTGCTCCTCGGCGCCCTGCGCGTCGTCGTCCACGTGGCGCGCAGCTTCTCGCAGAACCTCGCCTCGCTGCAGGCCGCCGGCCTGACCCTGCTGACCGTGCTGGCGCTGGTGCCGATGCTGGCCCTGGCCACGTCGCTGGCGAAGGCGCTGGGCTACGCCGACAAGCTCGACGCGCAGCTGCTGGTGTGGCAGAACCAGTTTCCGAAGGACACGGCGCCGGTGTTCGACAAGCTGCGCGTACTGATCGGCTCGGTGAACTTCGGCGCGCTCGGAGCGGTCGGTTCGGTCGTCGTGTTGTGGTCGGCGCTGACGCTGTTCACGCGCATCGAGCAGGCGATGAACCGCATCTGGCGCACGCGCCACAGCCGCCGTTGGTATCGGCGCATCTCCGACTTCATCGCCCTGGTCGTCGTCGTGCCGCCGCTCGGCATCCTCGCGCTGGTGTCGAGCTCGTTGCTCGACGGCGTCGACTTGATCCTGTGGCTGCGGCAGTTCACGTGGCTCGACTGGCTGTATCGGGCGGGGCTCGGCTTCGTGCCGTACGTGCTCGCGTGGCTCGCGTTCACTGCACTCTACAAGATCATGCCGAGCGCACGAGTGCAGTGGCGCACCGCCGCCGTCGGCGGGGTGTGCTCCGGATCGCTGCTCGTGCTGTTGCATGGCCTCTATCTGCGGCTCAACGTCGGCGTCGCGAATGCCAATGCCGTGTACCTGACGTTCGCTGCGCTGCCGATCCTGCTGGTCTACGTGCAGCTGTTGTGGACCATCGTGCTCGGCGGCGCCGAGGTCGCCTACGCGGTGCAGAATCTGGCGTCGCTGCGCGGCGGCGAGCAGCTGCCGGCGGCCTCGCGCGCGGTGCAGCAGCGGTTGGCGTGGCACCTCGTGGCGGCGGCCTGCGATGGCTTCCGGACCGGGCGACGCGGTGTCACGGCGGCGGAGCTGTCAACGCGGCTCGATGTGCCGATGGAGTGGGTGGACGGTGTCTCGGACCTGCTCGTGCAGGGTGGTGTGCTCGTGGTGCTGCAGGGCGACGCCGAGCGGTTGATGCCGGCGGTCCCGCCGGAGCAGCTCGACATGGCGAAGGTGACGGCCGCGGTCGACGGCGACGCCGATTCGAACCTCGCGCGGGTGCGGCTGCCTCTCGCGCAGGAGCAGGAAGTGACGGCGGCGCGTGGCGCGGCAGGGGAGCGCTTGGGGCAGCTGCGATTCTGACCGCGGCAAACAGCACCGAGCCCCCTGGCGGCGCGCTTTCGCACATCACCTTCGCCGCACGCGCGATTTTCTGCGCAGAGTTGGGCTCGGAAATCCACTGCGTGCATGGCCACGGCGACACCGCACGACACCCTGTTCCACCTCACGTTCCAACATCCGCGCCACGCGGCGGGGTGGTTGCGCTCCGTGTTGCCCAAGGAACTGGTGGCGGCGATCGACTGGGCTTCCCTGCGTGCGGCTCCCGAGAAAGTACACGGTGACGCGCTGCGGTTGCAGGTCACGGACATCCTGTTCGAGGTCGCACTGCAGCCGCATGGGCATGCCCTGTTCGTGGTTCCTGAGCACAAGAGCTGGCTCGACCCGGAGGCGCATGGCCAGCTCCTGGGCTACTGCCTGCACGTGGCACAACGCACGCGCACTGCTTCGTCACCACCTGCCCTGGTCGTGCCGGTCCTGCTGTGCCATGGCAAGGCGGCGTGGCCGGAGACCTGGCCCCCGCATCCGCACTTCGACGGGCTCGACCCGGCAGCGGCCGCGGCTCTCGCAGCGCTGCAGCCGCTCCTGCGCTTCCTCGTCGACGACCTGATGCGTTGCAGCGAGGCCCAGCTGCGCCACCCCGGACTGACCTCGCTCGCTCAGCTCACCCGACTGTGCCTGCGCTTCCTGCGCGGGTCTTCGGCCGCGGAAGCACTTGCTGCGATCGACCGCTGGAGTGACCTGCTGCGCGACGTGGACCAGGACGAAGGGCCACCGCTCGGACGCGAGACCGTGGCAGCCATCGGGTGGTATTGTCTGCACGTGGCCGAGATCCCGGCCGAAGACCTGCACGGGGCCTTCGAACGCATCCTGCAACGACCCGAGGAGACCATCATGAGCACTGCCGAGAGGCTGAAACGAGAGGGACGCGCCGAAGGGCGCACTGAAGGCCGCGCTGAAGGCCGCGCCGAGACGATCCTGCGCCAGATGAACAAGCGTTTCGGTCCGTTGCGTCCCGAGACCATCGCGCGCGTACAGATGGCCACCCAACCCGAACTCGACTGCTGGACCGATCGCATCCTCGACGCCAAGTCCCTCACCGAAGTGTTCGACGCCTGAAGCGGCACGATGCCGCGCACGCCACGCCCCCCGGCTAGCCGCGATCCATGCGGCGCGCCGCGGGCACGACGCCGCGACCTACACGCGCGGCGTCGTCGTGCCCGCGAACCCGAACTTCGCGTGCAGCACGTCGAAGAACTGCCCCGGTCCGAGCCCGAGATGCCGGAACCTCGACGCCGCGGGCCGCAGCACGACCTTGCTGCCGACCGGCACCTGCATCTGGATCTGCCCGTCGATCTGGCAGTACGCGTACTTCTTGTTGCCCGTCTCGACGACCTCGATCTCGAGGCCCTGCCCGACCGGCAGCACGAGCGGCCGCGCGCTCAATGTGTGCGACGCGAGCGGCGTCAGCACGAGCGCATCGAGTTCGGGCGACAGCACGGGCCCGCCGGCGGCCATCGAGTACGCGGTCGACCCGAGCGCCGTCGCCGTGATGAGGCCGTCGCCGCG
>DASRJH010000230.1:0-19644 GCA_035649575.1 Planctomycetota bacterium | reverse complement strand
GCCCGAGCACCGAACTGATGTTCACGATGCGGCCGCCGTCCGCGAGATGGCGCAACGCGGCGCGCGTCGTGAAGAACACGCCATCGAGGTTCGTGCGCACGACTTCGTCCCAGCGATCGGGACCGGGCAACGAGCACGCGTTGGGGCCGCCGACACCCGCGTTGTTGACGAGCAGGTCGAGGCCGCCGAGCAGCTTTGCTGTGCGGTCGACGGTCCTGCGCACTTGGTCCGGATCGCGCACGTCGGCAGTGGCCGCATACGCGGTGGCCTTCTTCCGCTTCAGCGCCGCCACCGTCTCGCGCAGCGGGCCCGCGCGGCGGCCCAGCACCGCGACCGAAGCCCCGCGCTCGGCGAGGCACGACGCGATCGCGGCGCCGATTCCGGTCCCACCCCCCGTCACGATGCACCGCCGCCCTTGCAGCGAACGCGTCATCTCGCGGCACCGGTGCCGGTGCCTTCTTCGACCATCGTCATCAGGGCTGCGACGAGCTTCCTGATGCCCGCAGCCACGTCGCGGACCCGCGCGTCGAACATGTAGGCCGGCGAGCTGACGATCCGGTTCTTCGTGTCGATCACGCACTCGGTCACGGGGCAGGTGCGATGCACGACGCCCATCGCGGTCAACGCCCTCGCGGTGCCGACATCGTCTCCGATCGTCAGCGTCGGCTGCACTTGCCGGCCCAGCGTGGCCGCGACGACCGCGGGCGCGATGCAGATCGCGCCGATCGGTTTCTTCGCCGCGTGCATCTCGCGCAGCAGCCGCGCCACGTCGGCATGCGGTTTCGCCTCGGCACCCTTGGTCGCGAAGTCGCTGAGGTTCTTGGCCGCGCCGTAGCCACCCGGCAGCACGACGGCGTCGAGCTGCTGCGCCGTGACGCGCGCGATGTCCTGGATCCTGCCGCGCGCGATGCGCGCGGATTCGCGCAGGATGTCGCGGCTCTCGCCGTGCGGCGCGCTGCGTTCGTGGTCGACCACCTGCTGCTGCGGCCCGCGCGGCGCCATGCAGACGGCGGTGGCGCCGAGCTCGTCGAGACACAGGAGCGTCAGCACGGCTTCGTGGATCTCGGATCCGTCGAGAAAGCCGCAACCAGAGAGAATCACGCCGACCTTGCGGTTCATGTTGGCAACAACCCGGGTAGAAGACTGTGCGCATCATGCCCCACCACCGCCGAGCCGTCACTGTCGCCATGCTGCTGGCGGGCGCCTGTGCCCCGTCGACGTTCGTCTGGGACGACGCGGTGCCGGCCACGCTGCAGGGTTACCGCGCGGCATTTGCGGAGGCCGTCGGTACGCAGCTCCGAGGTTCGCTGACGCGCGAGGAGCTGCTGCGCGAGATCGGCGACGGCAGGGTGCTCTGGCTCGGCGACCACCACAGCAGCTCGCGGCTGCACGCGCTGCAGTTGGAACTGCTCGACGACCTGCGAGAGCGCGGCGAACGTCTGGTCCTGGCGCTCGAAGCGATCGGGCTGCAGGACGAAGTCCACGTGCGCAAGTATCTGGCCGGCGAGCTGACCATGGAGTCGTTGCGGCAGCAGCTGCGCGCCCGCTGGGACGGCTCGTGGCTCGACGACCGCGAGCTCGATCCCTGGTACTACCGCTCGCTGCTCGCCTTCGCGCGGAACCACGAACTGCCGGTGGTCGCACTCGAACCGACCCCGCGGCTGCCGCTGGCCCACCGCGACGACATCCTCGAGGCGAACATCCGCCGGGCTCTCGACGACCACAACGACCGCCTCGTCGTCGTCGTCGTGGGCCAGGCCCACCTGGTCGGGCAGGGCGACCTGGTTCGCCGCATCGCCAGCCGCGGGGTCGCGATCGGCGGCGAGCCGCCGCCATCGCTGCGTTGCTCTGCCCCGGGCGAGCGCGGATCGGTGCAACAGTGCGAGGCTGGCTTGTGGTGGTTCGCCGAGCTGTTCCCGGACGACTGACCTCACGATGGCTCTGCCTCACGGCAGGTCGTGCTCGGACGACAACAGCGTCTCGACGCGCGGGCGCAGCCCAGGACGCGCCGCTGCGAAACCGCGGAAGCGCGGCCTGCTCTGGTTCCACTGCACATGACCGCCGCGCGGCAGCCACACCTCGCCGCCGGACGCCGCCACGAGGGCTGTGCCTGCGGCGACATCCCATTCGTGCTTGGGCTGCAGCGTCCACGTGGCGTCGGCAAAGCCCGCTGCCACGAGCGCGAGCTTGTAGGCGACCGAGCCCTGCGGCAGCACCTGGATCGCGGCCTGAAAGCGTCTCCACTCCCCTCGTTTCCACTCGCTGCGGCTGGCCAGCACGCGCAACGGACCGGCCGGTTCGGGCCAGGCCAGCGCCGGATCTCCGTGCACCTCGAGGCCGAGCCCAGGCCCGCCCACCACGCTGACTCCGGCCGCCGGATTGCCCACGGCTCCGAGCACGGGCACACCATCGACCACGAGAGCGATCGAAACCGCGTACTCGGGCCGGCGCGACACGAAGGAGCGCGTGCCATCGAGCGGGTCCACGATCCAGACCCGGCGGCACGCGAGCCGGCTCTTGTCGTCGTCGCTCTCCTCCGACAGCCAACCGTCGCCGGGACCCGGCAGCATCTCGCGCAGCAGCGCGTCGATTTCGCGATCGGCCGCGGTCACGGGGCTCCAGCCATCCTTGAGCTCGAAGGGCACGTCGGTCTCGGCATGACGGCGCAAGACCTCGCAGGCGCGTTGCAACGCCTGTCGCACGGCCAGGAGGTCGTCGGGCCGCGGGCTCACGAGGTGCCACCACCGCGCGGATCCTGCATGAGCGGCCGCCACGGCGCCGTGTTCTCGACCTGTTGGATCGCCTGCGCCGCGGTCTCGGCGACCGTGTAGAGCCCGCGAAAGTGCGGCTGGATGAAGCCCTCCGCGAACGCCTTGTCGAGCATGTCGAGCAGCGGGCGCCAGTAGCCGCGCGCATCGAGGATCACGATCGGCTTGTCGTGCAGGCCGAGCTGCTTGAACGAGAGCACCTCGAGCAATTCTTCGAGCGTGCCGAGACCACCGGGCAGTGCAATGAACGCATCGCCGGCCTCGTCGAGCCCCTGCTTCCTGCTGCGCATGTCGGCGACGGACTCCATGCGGTGGGACGCCGTGCAGTGCACGTTCTTGTCGATGAAGTCCTGCAGGATGATGCCGAGCGTGCGCCCCCCAGCCTGCCGCGCGGCCCGCGAGAGTGCGCCCATGAGGCCGAAGCGGCCGCCGCCCCAGACGAGCTCCCAGCCGCGCTCGGCGATTCTGCGCCCGAGCTCGGCCGCGACGGTCATGTAGGAGGCATCGACGCGTTCGCTCGACGACGCGTAGACCGTCACGCGGAACGCGCGCTGCTGTGCCGCGAAAGCACTCACAGCCGGTTTCCTGCCGCGAGCCAGCGATCGAGCAGCATCAGACCCGCCATCGACTGGCCATCCCCACAAGCCTCCTCGATCAGCAGCTGACGCGCGCGCGACATCGGCATGCGATGCACGTCGATGCGTTCGCTCGGTTCGAGGTCCTGCCGTTGCTCGCGCAGCCCGCGCGCGAGCCAGAAGTGGCAGACTTCGGTCGAGACTCCTTTGTATGGCGCGAACCTGCCGAGCGGCGTCCATGCTTCGGCCACGATTCCGGCTTCTTCGTGCAGCTCCCTCTTGGCCACGGTGAGCGGATCCTCACCGCTGCGCATGCCGCCGATCGGGAACTCCCAGAACTCGGCACCGAACAGATAGCGGAAGACGCGCAGCAGCACGGTGGAACCGTCGTCGAACACGGGGATCGCTGCACAGCTGCCGGGCATCTCGACATGGTAGTAGACACCCTCGCTGCCGTCGGCCTGCACGTATCGGTCCTTGCAGTAGCGGTGCCACGCATTGTCGACGAGCACCTCGTGATGCAGCCGGGAGAACGGTGGACGTCCGGTCATGGGTCTTAGCGGCTGATCGAGAAGAAGAGCTGCCGCCGATCGTCGGTCTCTTCGTAATGCCACGGCCAGCCGAGGTCGAGCTGGATCGGCACCTCGAGATAAGGGATCTCGATGCGGATGCCGATGCCCGAACTGCCGCGCAGCTCTCCGAAGGTCGGATCGTCGATGTCGAGGCCGAGCAGGCCGATGTCCGTGAACAAGAGCCAGCGCACGAGCTCGCGGTCGCGCACTTCGCCTTCGAGCCGCGTCGCGATCAGCGGGAAGTAGATCTCCGCGGTCGCCGTGTAGCGCGCCTGCCCGCCGATCGGGCGGCCGAACTGGCTCGGCCCCGCGCGGCGGTAGTCGAAGCCGCGCAGGTTGTCGCCACCCATGTAGAAGCGCTCCGTGATGAACACGTCGTTGCTGTCGCCAAACTCCTTCGCGTAGCCGAAGAAGTGCTCGAGATGCAGCACGGTGCGGTGCTTCATCTCGTTCTCGGAGAGCGCCACGTAGACCTGGCCCGTGTGCGTGATCTTCGTGAGGCTCTCTTCACCGCCGAGCAACCCACCGAGCACCTCGAAGGACAGACTCAGCTCGTAGCCCGAGGTCGGACGCAGCAGGTCGTCGTAGTCGCGGTAGCGCGCGCTGATCCGGCCGCCGCGCAGCTCGGTCTGCCCTTCCGCGTCGTAGGCCAGCGACGAGGCGTCCTGGGCCAGATCCTTCACCTCGACCGACTCCTGACGCACCGAGAACCCGGCGTTGAAGTCCTCGGTGAAGTTGCGCGACAGGCCCACGTCGAGCCCGAGCACGTCCGTCGTGTAGCCATCCGTGAGGCGCCGGATCCGGCGTTGTGTGCTGAGCCGCAGCTCGATCGTGTCGATGTGCTGCCGGAAGACGTCGGGCTCGACGTAGGTCACCTGGAACTGGCTGTATTGGCTGCCGGGAGCCAGCAGCACGCCGAGGTTCTGGCCGCCGCCGTGAAACGCCTTGTTGTCGAGGATCTCGCCGAGCGCCGTGATCGGGTTGAAGCTGCTCGGCGGATTCCAGAGATCGAAGTTCCTCTTGTTGAACGTGACCTGACCCTGAATGCCCTGGCCCGTGCTGATGCCGATGCCCCAGCGCAGCTCGCCCGTCGAGCCATCCTCGACGTCGAGGGCCAGGTTCACGTAGTCCGCGGAACCGGGCACGGGCTCCAATTGCAACCGGGGGCCTTGCAGCGTGACAGCGTCCTGGAAGAACCTCGTCTGCTCGATGCTCCGCAGGGAGCGATTGACCTCCACCATGTCGATCCGATCGCCGGGCATCACGCGCACGCGGCGGCGGATCACGTGATCACGCGTGAAGCGGTTGCCGCGGATGATCACGTCGCGCAGTTTCTTCGGCACGCCCTCGAAGACCTGGAACGTGATCTCGACCTCGGGCTCGACGCCGTAGTTCTCGCGAAGCGGGAAGAGCTCGAACGCCTCGGGAACCGAGCCCATGCCCGGAAAGCCGCGCGGCGGGTGACCTCGCCGCCCGTAGAAGTCGGAGATCGCGAGGCTGTCGCGCTGCAGGCGGTCGTGGTCGTAGTACTCACCCGGTTTGACCTTGAGCTGGGCCTCGATCTCCGCAGCCGAGTAGAGCGAAGGCGACGTCACGGCCTTGCGTTCCTTGGTCACGTGTTCGACGCGCACGGACTTGATTCGATACCTCGGCCCCTCGACGACGACCAACGTGATGTCGACGGCCGTCCGGTCCGGCGTGAACTTGACGTCGGCGAGATCGACCGTGGCGTCGAGGAAGCCACGGCTCCGATAGAACAGGCGCAAGCGATCGAGATCCTCCTCGAGCACCTCGCGGCTGAACGCGGCTCCCGACACAAGGCCACGAGAGGGGTCGCTCAGGATGTGTGAATCGCGGATCAGGTAGTTGTCCGAGCCGAACAGACCGAAGATCGGGTCGGCCGCGAACGACGTGTTGCCGATGAACGTGATCGACTGGACCGTCACCTTCTGGCCCTCGTCGATCTGGAAGCGCAGTCGGCGAAGCGGCGGCGTGCGTTGCCCTGCCTGCGGCTTTGCCGCCGAGGCGTCGGGAACCGGCATGTCCTTGAGTTCGATGCTGCAAGAGGCGAAGCCGTCGCGCCAGTAGCGGGCGATGAGGACCTTGCGCATCGCCTCGGCCTCGGTGCGCGTGACCTGTCGATCCGCGTGCAGGCCGATCAGGCTGTCGACGGTTGCGCGTTCGAGGCTCACGAGGCCGACGAAGTCGACGCCCTCGTAGATCTCGACTTCCTTCTCGACCTCGAACGTGACCACGATCTCGGCATCGACCTCCTCGGCCCACACGTGCACGATGATGCGGCGCTCGATCCAGAGGTTCTGGCAGTCCGCCGTGACCTTGCCCGTGTCGAACGGTTGGCCGACGCGCGTCTGCAGCGTGCGCACGAACGTCTCGGCCGAAGCGCCTTCGACCGTGCGCAGCGCTCCATCGGGTTCGGCCTTCTTGACGAGGATCGCGCGCACGGGCTTGCCCTGCATGCGCTGCACGGCCTCGTTGACGAAGGCCCCCTCCCCTTCTCTGCCCTGAGGTCGGTCGACGCGCGTACCTTTGGGAGGCGGCACCTCCACCTGGGCGAGCAGGGCGCTCGAGGATGCCACCAGCAACAGGACCGCCATGGCCAGGAACCTGGCCATGCGTTCAGTGCACTGGCTCACTCCTGCGCGTGTAGTTCTCAAAACGCATGTACTCGCGGAAGAAACGCAACGTGACCTCGCCCGTCGGGCCGTTGCGCTGTTTGGCGATGATGATCTGGGCCAGGCCGGCGTTCTGCTCGGTCGGTTTGTAGTACTCGTCCCGGTGCAACAGGACGATGACGTCGGCGTCCTGCTCGATTGCCCCTGACTCGCGCAGGTCGCTCATCCGGGGACGGTGATCATCGCGGTTCTCGACGTCGCGATTCAACTGCGAGAGTGCGACTACCGGCATCGCCAACTCGCGCGCGATTGCCTTGAGCCCGCGCGAGATCTCCGAGATCTCCTGCTGCCGGCTCTCGACGCGACCGCCCGACGACATGAGCTGCAGGTAGTCGACGACAGCCATCTGGATCTGGTGTTTCTGCTTGAGACGACGGCATTTCGCGCGCAGCTGCGTGATCGAGATCCCGGGCGTGTCGTCGACGTAGATCTTCGTGTCGTAGAGGCGCCCGGCCTCCTCCTGCAGGCGCTTGTATTGCTGGTCCGTGATACGCCCCTTGCGCATGGCCTGCCCGTCGACCTGCGCCCGGCAGCACAGCATGTTCTGGATCACCTGCTGCTTCGACATTTCGAGCGAGAAGAACGCCACGGGAGCCTGGTGCGCCTTGTGGCTGGCGACGCGTTCCGTGAGATTGAGTGCGAGGCTCGTCTTCCCCATCGACGGCCGCGCCGCGATGATGATGAGCTCCCCGGGCTGCAGGCCGCCCGTGAGGTCGTCGAGGTCGTAGTAGTCGGTGCCGAGCCCGGTCAGGCGTCCTTCGCGTTCCCGCCGCTTGTCGATGTTCGCGAACGTGTCCTGCAGCACGTCGCTGATGCTGACCGCCTCGCCTGCCTTGTCCATGCGCGAGATCTCGAAGATCTGCCGCTCGGCTTCGTCGAGCAACTCCACGGCATCGAGCTCGTTGTCGTAGGCGCGGCGTGCGACGTCGAGGCAGGTCTCGAGCAGCCGGCGCGCGATCGCCTTCTCGCGCACGATCTCGGCGTGGTATTGGATGCCGGCGGCGGTGACGACGCCCTCCATGAGATCGAGCAGCTGCTCGTGCCCGCCCACCTCGGCCAGCCGCCCGCGGCGCGAGAGTTCTTCCCCGACGACGATCGGGTCGGTCGCGCGACGGCCGTTGGCAGCCGCGAGGATCGATTCGTAGATGACCTGATGCCGCGGCAGGTAGAAGTCCTCGCCCTTGAGGAACGTGACATCGGCGATTGCATCCGGGTGCAGCAGCAGGGCCCCCAGCACCGATCGCTCCGCTTCGAGACTCTGGGGGACGCCTCGCCCCTCGAACGATTTCTTGAAATCGACCATTCTGTTCCGCCGTCGTCCTGTACCGCCCTCTGGGTCACGCTCGCTGCATCGCGTTGGTTCGCCGTCGCTTGACCGCCGCCTGCGGACCGCCCGGCTGCAGGCTGCCGACCGACGAAACTGCCAGCTCCTTCCTTATCCAGTTGCTGCAGGGACGCAAGACGGGGCCCTGTGGAGTGACGGTGGGGAACCGTGGAGGATCTGGGGACGACAGTCCGCATGACCGTGCCGCGGCTGCCGCGCGCGCACTCGCCCGTACCGAGCGCGGTTGTCGAAAAACCCAACACGCGAGCTGTCGCCCTCGCGGCGAACTGACACGCGCCGCAACGCGGCAGGGTGCGCATTTCGCCGTTGATGTTTTCGCGCGTTGCGGCGCAGGAGACATGAGCTTGGTCGCCTCGCAGAGGCAACCAAGCTCGCGAGCAGGCTCCCTCACTCGTCGCCTTCGTGCGCGACGAGGCCCCGAGCCGCCAGTTCGGCGAGCAGGTCGACTGCGCGAGCATAGTCGATGCGCAGTTTGCGCTGCAGCAAGGTGGCACTCGCTCGCCGCGTTGTGGTCACGAGCTCGATCGCGTCCTGGACCAGTCGCTCGTCGATTCCCGCCGCAAACAACTCCTGTTGGCGTCCGGACACGCGCTCCGGCGACTCTTCGGCCGCGCGCGTCTCCGGCGCAGTCGGTTCGCGAAACACCGGCGGCACGTCCATGCGCGGAATCTGCACGAGCGGCTCCTCGCTGCCGGCATCTCCTGGCTGCACCCCGGGCCCGTCGGTGACGGCCTCGCGTGCGGCGGAGCCACCGACGAACAGATCGTCGTCGTCGGCATCGTCAGTGACTTCCTCGTCAGTGATTTCCTCGTCGATTTCCTCGTCTGGCACTTCCTCGTCTGGCACTTCGGACGTGGCCGACCCGCTCTCGTCCGCTGTTCCACTGCCGGGTTCCGCCTTCTCGCCGGCCATTGCCGCTTCGCCGGCGGCTGCCGCGGAGTTCTCGATCTCCTGGGCGTCTCCTTCCTCTTCCACGGAGTCGAAAGCGCGCTCGGCAGCTGGTTCGAACCGTTCGCGCCGTGCCCGGCGTTCGGAGTAGGTCGGCCGTCGTGATTCGGCCTCGGCCACGGATGCGTCGGTGGCGTCTTGGGCCGCCGCCTCGGGCTCCGGTGCCAGCCCTGCGGCAGCCGCGAGTTCTCCGGTGGTCGCCAGCGGATCGGCCGGCTTTGCCGGGGTCGCGAGCGCCATGCCCGGTTCGGGCAGCGTTGCGACGCCACTCTGCCCGAGGCCGCGCAGGTGATCGGTCACGGCCACCTCGACGCCCGCGTCGGCCGGCCGCTGCCGCAGGCGTTCGAAGCTCTCGCTGAAGAAGAAGTCGGTGGCGAGCAGCAGCGAAGCGAACGTCACGGCCCAGACGAGCACGAGGCTCGGCAGATAGCCGAACGCAGCGAGCAGATGGCCAGCGAACCAGGCCCCGAGCTCGCCCTTGTGCGGGTGCCACGAGAGGCCGCCATCCCCCACGTTCAGGAACACGCCGAGCATCAGCGTCATCGCGAGCAATCGCAGCACGCGGCTCACGGGCCGTTCGAGCTGGCCCGTCGCGAACCAGATCGAGCTCCAGGTCAGCGCGAGCAGGAAACACAGCACGGCAGGGGCGAACCCGGCGATCCGGTAGACGCTCGCGACGGCGACCTGCAGCGCCGATCGCGCCTCGATCGCATCGTGGCGCACGTGGTAGTAGATCAGCGACGAGAGGAAGAACACCGAGACGCCGATCGGCAGCAGCGGCCAGAGCCATTCGGCTGCGGTGCGCGAGGTACGATCCTGCTCGTGAGTGCCCAGCGTATTCACGGTCATGCGCCCCTCCCGGGGTTGCTGCGTCCGACGTGACCGGACGACACCCTACGAATCTACTGGCGCGCCACGCGTGCCACAAGCAATGGTGCCGCGTCGAAGCAGGAGAAATTCTCGCGGCGCGTCGTGGCGATTTGCAACGGGCCACCTGCATCTCGCAAGGAACCGGCGCAGCGGGGCTGGCTGCGCGTTTCGCTGGAGTTCGGTCCCCGCGTTGCGACGTCGAGCATCACGTGGTCGCCTCGCGGGCGAGCAGGCTCAGCGCGAGTCAGCTGCCGCCGCCGCGGCGTCGGCTTCTCCGTCGCGCGACGAGCTCGTTTCCGCCGGTGAGGCCGGCGACGGCGCTTCGGTTCCGTCGTGCTTCGGTACGGCTCCGCCTTCCGCCTCGGCCTCGCCGAGCTGCTCCATGGCTTCGGCCATCTGCTCTTCGCGCGCCTTCCATTCGTCGAGCGTCAGCAGGACCTCGCGCGACTTCGAGCCGACGAACGGCCCGACGAGGCCGTCCTCCTCCATGAGCTCGAGCAGGCGCGTCGCGCGCGTGTAGCCGACGGCCAGCGCGCGCTGCAGCAGCGTCGCCGAGCCGCGCTGTTGGCCGAGCACGACCTCGACGGCTTCGTGGTAGCGCTCGTCGCTGTCGGCGATCGACGGGCGCGAGCTCGTCTGCGTCTGCACCAGAGCCGGGTTGAACTGCGGCTGCATGCCGTGCTCTTCGAGGTAGCGCACCACGGCGAGCATCTCGTCGTCGGCGACGAACGTGCCCTGCGCGCGCACGAGCGAACCGCCGCTCGGCGGCATGTAGAGCATGTCGCCGAAACCGAGCAGCTTCTCGGCCCCGTTCACGTCGAGGATCACGCGCGAATCGATGCGCCGGTTGACCTTGAACGAGATCTGGCACGGCAGGTTCGCCTTGATGACGCCCGTGATCACTTCACTGCTCGGCCGCTGCGTCGCGAGGATCACGTGGATGCCGACCGAACGCGCTTTCTGCGCAAGCCGCTGGATCAGCTCCTCGACCTCGTTCTGCGCCACGTTCATGAGGTCGGCGAACTCGTCGATGACGATCACGAGGTAGGGCAGGTGCACGCGATCGCCGTCGGGTTCGCGCTGGAGGCGCTTGCTGAGCTCCTGCTGGCCGAGGCGGTTGTAGTTGCGGATGTGGTTGACGCCCGCGCCCGACAGCAGCGCGTAGCGGTTCTCCATCTCGTCGACGGCCCACTGCAGGACGCCGGGCGCCTTCTTCATGTTCGTGACGACGTCGCAGCACAGGTGCGGCACGCTCTTGTACGACTGCAGCTCGACCATCTTCGGGTCGACGAGGATCAACTTGACCTGGTTCGGCGTGCGCGTCATCAGGATCGACAGCAGGATCGTGTTGATGCAGACCGACTTGCCCGATCCCGTCGTGCCGGCGATCAGGAGGTGCGGCATGCGCGTGAGGTCCTCCACGATCGGGTTGCCCGCGACGTCCTTGCCGAGGTAGAGCGGGATCGCGAGTTGTTCGGAGCGTCCGAACTGGTCCAGCAGATCGCGCATGAAGACCTTCTGCCGCTCGAAGTTCGGCACTTCGACGCCGATCGTGTCCTTGCCCGGAATCGGCGCGACGACGCGCACCGAGACGGCCTTGAGCGTCGCGGCGAGATCGGACTCGAAGCCGACGACCTTGTTGACGCGGATGCTCTCGGCCAGGCGCAGCTCGTACTGCGTCACGGCCGGTCCGACCGACGCCGCGACCACTTCGGACTGGATGCCGAAGTTCGCGAGCTTCTGCACGATGGCCTGGCCACCGCGCGTCAAGTTCACGGAGGTCACCCCGAGGTCCGCGCTCACGGCCTCCTGGAACAACTCGACGGGCGGGAACGGGTAGTCGTCGAACGGCAGCGTGTTCTGCACGGTCGCCTTCTTCTTCGGCTTCGGTCTGGGCTTCGGCCGGATGACGACGGGCTTGAGCGCCGGCTCGATCGCGAATGGCTCGCCTTCTTGCTCGGCGCCGTGCTTGTCGAGCCCCGGCTCGGCGCCGTCGGCTTCGGCCTTCGCCGCAGCACGCCGCGACGCGCGCCGCCGGCCGCCGCTGTCGGCGCCCTCTTCCTCGTCCTCGTCCGTGGCCTCCTCGCCCTCGTCGCCCTCTTCTTCCGCCGTCGATGCGCGACGGCGCCGCGGTGGCGGATCCCCTGCTCCCGTGATGAGGTCGATCACGTCGGGACCGGTCGTGGCCGGCGCCGGTACACGCCAGAGCCGGCGCCAGCAGGAGTCCGCGGCAGCGAGCGTGCGCAACAGCAGCTGCGAGAACATCCACTCGGTCGCCATCAACAGCGACACGAGCGCGCCGAAGCCGACGACGAGCAGCCGCCCGGTGCCGCCAAAAGCCGACTGCAGCTTCGGCGAGACGAAGCTGCCGAACACGCCGCCGGCCCCATACGGGGTCGCGTCGCGCACGCCGGCCAACCCGTCGGGGCTCGCGAACAGGATCGCCATCATCGCCGAGAACACGACGGCGCCGAGCACCTTGATCGTGAGGCGGTGGATGCCGCGGCCGAGGAACAGCAGCATGGCGCCGACGAGCAGCAGCAGGAACGGAATGGCGCCGGCGAGGCCGAGCGCGCGCGTGAACCCGTGGGCGAGGTGGTAGCCGACTGCCCCGCCGAGGTTGCGCATGCCGCTGGCCGGGATCGTGCCGTCGAGCTCCTTCACGTGGAACGTGGAGAGGCACAACAGCCCGTAGAGCGCGAACCCACACAGCGCGAGTGCGATGACCTCGCGCGCTCGCGGGGACAGGCCGGGTAGCGGCGCATCCTCGAGCGGGACGCCTGCGCCGCGCTTCTTCGGCAGCGTCTCTGACTCGGTGGCTTCCGTCTTGCTCACGATGGTTCCCTCGCTCGCCTCAGTTGCACCGCGACCGCGATGATGCGCGCCGCAGCAGCCTTCTTGTCTTGTCGCGGCAGCGCTTCGTCGCGTCCGTCGGCGTGACAGAGCACGAGCTCGGTGTGCGTGCTGCCGATCGCGTCGTGCAGGTTCACGACGATGCAGTCGAGGTGCTTGCTGCGCAGCTTGTCGCGGCCGCGACGGATGGCCGGTCCGAACCCGGCGGCAGCCGCTTCGAGGGCAAAGCCCACGACGACCCGTGGCCCCTTGGCCGCAGCCAGCCCTGCGACGATGTCAGGATTCGGTACCAGCTGGATGGTCCTCGTGCCGGCATCGCGAGGCGGTTTGCCGGCCGCGCGCTGCGCGGGTCGCCAGTCCGCCACTGCCGCCGCGGCGATCAGGACGTCGCTCGAGCCGAACGCTGCAGCTGCCGCGGCCTGCATCTCGAGCGCCGAAACCACGGGCCGGACGGTGACGCCTGCAGGCGGCGAGATCTCGACCGGGCCGAGCACGAGCGTCACGCGGTGACCCGCCGCCTGGGCCGCCTCGGCGAGGGCACAGCCCATGCGGCCGGAGCTGCCGTTGCTCAGGTACCGCACGTCGTCGAGGTACTCGCGGGTTGGCCCCGCCGTGATCAAGATGGAGACCATGCCCCCCGCGGGACGCGGACCTTGGATGCTGAAACCGCCACCCGTCCTATCGTAGTAACAGTCTGTCCCTGGGGGAGAAAAAACAGCCAGCTCCGCTCTACTAGGCGGCCGCAAGCGTCGCCGCGACCTCGCAAATCAAGGACTTCACCGCCCAGCAGATTCCCGTGTTCGCCCGCTGCTCTCTTCACGCTCTCTTCGGCTTCGTCGCCGGCCTCGCCGGCTGCTGGTCCCCCTCAGTCAACAAGGACTCGGCGGACCAGCAGGTCTACGGAATCCTCGAACGGGCCACGGCCAAGGTCGTCGGAGAGCCGAGGGTGGTGCACGTCGAGCGGCCCGTGGACACGTTGCGCGCGCGGTTGCTGACTTCGATGGAACCGATCACGCTGAGCCTCGCCGAGGCGCTCGACGTGGCCGCCGAGAACAGCCGCGACTTCCAACGCCAGAAGGAGCAGCTCTACCTGGCCGCACTCGATCTGACGCGCGACCAGCACGAGTTCGAGCTGATCTTCGGCGCCGGCGTCTCGCCCAACACGAGCGGCGAGGCCGACCCGGCCGCGGACGAGGAGTACAACCTCGCGCTCGGCGACGAATTGTCGGCATCGGTGAACTCGGTCTACGGCACCCAGGTCGTCGCGAGCTTCGTGAACACCTTCCTGCGCTCGCTGATCCACGGCGGCGGCATCGACCCGAGTTCGATCCTGAATCTCACGATCACGCAACCGCTGCTGCGCGGCGCCGGACGGCGCATCGTGCGCGAACCGCTGACCCAGTCGGAGCGCAACGTCGTCTACGCCGTGCGTGACTTCGAACGGTTCCGGGCCGAGTTCGCGGTGCGCGTCGTCGGCGACTACTGGGCAGCGGTCGCCCAGATGGCGGACCTCGCGAACGTCGAGGCGAACCACAAGACGCTCGCGCAATCGCGCGTGGAGATCGAGGAGCTCTACAACGCGGGCCGGCGCACGGTGACCGACCTCGGGCGCGCCAAGCAGAGCGAATACTCGGCCGACTCCCAGCGCGTGGCGGCGAAGAACCGCCTCGAGAGCACGCTCGATCGCTTCAAGTTGACGCTCGGCCTGCCCGTGACAGCCCAGGTGAATCTCGACCCGAAGGAGCTCGATCGCGTGACCCAGCAGGGTGTGGCCAAGGTCGAGATCGACGAAGCGGCCGCCATCGCACTGGCCCTGCAGCGGCGTTTCGACCACCAGACCACGATCGACGCGGTCGAGGACGCGGGCCGGCGCATCCTCGTCTCCGAGGACGCGCTGACCATGGCGCTCGACTTCCGGGCCGCCCTCAACGTGCCCTCCGAATCGGGCAGCAGCCTGAACCTCGACTGGTCGCGCGTGAACTGGTCGGCGGGCTTCGAGCTCGACCTGGCCCTCGACAAGCTCGCGGAGCGCAACGCCTACCGCAGCGCGCTGATCAGCTTCGATGTGGCCGTGCGCGCGCGCGAGCAGAGCGAAGACCAGATCGCCGCCGACGTGCGCACTTCGCTGCGCAACATCCAGAGCTCGATCGACAGCTACACGATCCAGAGATTCGCCGTGGAGCTCGCCGAAAAGCGCGTCGAAGCGACGACCGACCTGTTCGCCGCGGGTCGCGTCGCGGCGCTCGAGAAGCTCGATGCCCAGGACGCGCTGCTGCAGGCGCAACTGCAGCTCACGGCGTCGATCGTGGACTACGCGAACGCGCGCCTCGACCTCATCAACGACCTCGAGGCGCTCCGCCTCGACCGACAGGGACTTCGTTTCGACCCGGCGCTGCCGCTGCCGAAACCCGCCGAGTGATCTCATGACCGCAAGACGACTACCCCCGCTGCTGCTCTGCGCCGCCTGGCTCGCAGCCTGCAACGGCTCCTCCGACTCGGCGCAGACCCAGGATCCGAACCTGTTCCGCGCCAAGCGCGACGACCTGCCCATCGTCGTGCGCGAGAATGCCGAGCTGCAGGCGCTGCGTGAGACGATCGTGCGCTCCGAGGTCGAAGGGCAATCGACCGTGATCTTCATCATCCCCGAGGGCACGCTGGTCCAGAAGGGCGACAAGCTCGTCGAGCTCGATGTCAGCGAGCTCGTCGAGAAGGGCGCCAACCAGGGAATCTCGGTCGCGAAGGCCGATGCCGCGCTGACCCAGGCGCGCAAGGAGAAGGAGATCGTCGACAAGGAGCTGACGACGAAGCGCAACACCGCGGCGTCGAACCTGCGCATCGCGGAGATGGAGCTCGAGAAGCTGCTGGGCCGCAAGACCGGCGCCGGCAGCAGCGAGGGCAAGAACGGCGACATGATCAAGAAGCTGCAGGCGCTCGTGCAGACGCCGCCGGCGGAGGCGCAACCGCTCGACGCGACGAGCGGGCAAGGCGAAGGAACGCCCTCGCCCGCGATGGCGACGCAGGTCGACCCGCGCAGCTATGCGGGTCTCGTCGACAAGGTCCACGAGTTGCTGCTCGTCCCCGAGCCCGAAGGCAACACGACCGTGGCCACCGATCGCGACATGGGCGACATGGCCAACCAGATCCTGCAGCAGGCCGACCAGATCCGACTCGCGATGGCGGACCTCAAGGTCAAGGAGGACACGTTCGCGCACAGCTTGCGCCTCGCGAGCAAGCAGTTCATCACGCGCAACGAGCTCGAGAAGGACAAGCTCGCCTACCTGTCCCAGGTCTCGAAGGTCACGCTCGCGTGGAACGACCTCGACCTGCTCATCAACTACGAGCTCGCCAAGGAACGCATCAGGCTGACCCAGCTCCGCGACAACGCGCTGCTCGAGGTGGAGCGCGTGAAGGGCAGCAACGAGGCCCAGCTCATCAAGGTGGAAAGCGACCTCGACAGCCGCGACCGCGAATTCAACCTGGCCAAGGACCGGCTCGAGAACATCGAACGCCAGATCGCGAGTGCAGTGATCAACGCCCCGACGCCGGGCACCGTCGTCTACGCGCGCCTCGACCGCAACCGCGGCGGCGGCGAAGCGGTCCGCGAGGGTGTGCAGGTGCGCGAACGGCAGGAGCTCATCATCCTGCCCGACACGACCAAGATGCGCTGCGTCGTGAAGGTGCAGGAGGCGCAGGTGGACAAGGTCGCCCGCGGGCAACCCGCGTTCGTCACGGTCGAGGCGTTCCAGGGCGAGACGTTCACGGGCCGCGTGACGAGCGTGGCTCCGGTCGCGGACAGCAACAGCGGTTGGATGACGAGCGACCGGAAGGTCTACACGACGGTCGTGGAGCTCGACAGCGACAACCCTGACGGGCGCCTGCGCTCGCGCATGGCCGCCAACGTCACGATCATGGTCGAGACCATCGAGAAGACCCTGCCGATCCCGCTGCAGGCCGTGTTCCGCGATCGCGCGGTCAACTACGTCTGGAAGGACACCGCGGGCGGGCCGGTCGCCGTGCAGATACAGGTCGGGAAACAGAACACGGAACGCGTCGAGATCCTCCAGGGTGTCGCCGAGGGCGAGCAGCTGCACCTGACGCCGCCGGCCGGCGTGCAGGCGCCGAAGTTCGAGCAGCCGACCCTGCCGACGCCAGCACCTTTGAATGACAACGGCGCTGCCGATGCGCCGGGCGCGCACAGCAACGGCCAGGGACCGAACCGCCGACCCGGCGGCGGCATGGGTGCCTTCGCGCGCAAGAAGCTGGCCGAGATGACGCCCGAAGAACTCACCCAATACAGGGACGTCCTCGCGATGTACCAGAGCACGGCCGATCGGGCGCGCGAGAATGGCAATGAAGATGCGGCGAAGCAGATGGAGGCGGCGCTGGAAGGCCTGCGCAAGGCTCTCGATGCCAACGACCTCGTCCTTGGTCAGACCCACCAGGACAAGGTGCGCTCCCTGATGCGCACGCTGGCTAACCGCAGCGGCGGCGGCCCAGGAGGTGACGGACCGCGCCGCGGCGGCGGCGGCGGACCCGGTGGGGGCAGCGGCGGCGGCCCGGGACGCGGCGGCAACTGAGCGGAACCCCGATGCAAGAGCCCCCGACTCACCCGCCAGATGGGCGCCCGGTCATCGCCGAGTTCAAGGACGTGCACCGCCACTACGTGATGGGCGAGAACGTCGTGAAGGCGCTGAACGGCGTCTCGATGCAGGTCAGGAAGGGCGACTACCTCGCGATCATGGGACGCTCGGGCTCGGGCAAGAGCACGATGCTCAACATCCTCGGCGGGCTCGACCGGCCGACGCACGGCGAATACCACGTCGGCGGCCGCGACGTGAGCAAGCTCGACGACGACGCGCTGTCCGACGTGCGCGGCCGCGAGATCGGGTTCATCTTCCAGTCGTTCAACCTGATCCCGCAGCTCACGGTGCTCGAGAACCTCGAAGTGCCGCTGTTCTACCAGGGCCGCGTCGGCAAGGAGTCGCGCGAGAAGGCCGAATACCTGGCCTCCAGAGTCGGGCTCGGCGGCCGTCTCGAACACAAGCCGATGGAGCTCTCGGGCGGCCAGCAGCAGCGTGTCGCGATCGCGCGCGCGCTCATGAACGACCCGCTGTTCCTGCTCGCCGACGAGGCGACCGGCAACCTCGACAGCAACACCGAGAAGGAGATCCTCGACCTGTTCGACGACCTGCGTCCCGACGGCATCACGATCGTCGTGGTCACGCACAACCCGAGAGTCGCCGAACGCGCCGACCACACGCTGTGGCTCAAGGACGGCCAGGTCGAACGGCTCATCGACAATCGGACCGCGGCACCATCCTCGGGAGAACACTCGTGATCCGCGACATGAAGCGCATGGTGATGCTCGGCCTCAAGAGCCTGATGCTGCACAAGCTGCGCAGCTCGCTGACGACGGCCGGCATCCTGTTCGGCGTCGCCTCGGTGATCGCGATGCTTGCGGTCGGCGAGGGCGCGTCGGCCGAGACGCTCAAGCAGTACCGGGAGATGGGCGTCACCAATGTGCTGATCCGCAGCCAGAAGCCCGAGGAAACGCAGCAGACCGCCAGCTCGAGCTCGATGAGCGTGCTCGGCTACGGCCTGTTCTACCAGGAGGCGGACCGCGTCCAGAACCTGCTGCCGCAGGCGATCGTCGTGCGCGTGCGCGAGTTCATGCGGCCGATCATGCGTGGCGAGAACTGGAGCCAGACGATGATCATCGGCACGGAGATCAGCTTCCTGCCGGTGACCAACATGCAGGTGCACGAAGGCCGCTGGTTGACCGAGCTCGACCAGCAGCGGCAGGCGAACGTGTGCGTGCTCGGCGAGCGGCTCGCGCGGCTGCTGTTCCCGCTCGAGAACCCGCTCGGCAAGACGATCCTGGTCGGCATCGAGGACCGCTTCGAAGTCGTCGGCGTGCTCGACTACCAGGGGCGCGCGGCGTCGCCGAACGGCACGACGTTGGACCAGTGCGCGTTCATCCCACTGACGAGCTCGCGCCGGCGCTTCGGCGACACGGTGCGCAACCCGTCGATCAACCGCTGGGAGCAGGTCGAGCTGCACGAGATCAAGGTCAAGCTGCCGTCGACCGACGAGGTCGAGTCGGCTGCGGCCGTGCTCGATCACATGCTGCGACCCGCGCACGGGGCCAAGAAGGACATCGAGATCACGGTGCCGCTCGAGCTGCTGCGCAAGGCCGAGGCGACCGAGCGCATGTTCAACCTCGTGCTCGCGGTGATCGCGTCGATCAGCCTGCTCGTCGGCGGCATCGGCATCATGAACGTGATGCTCGCGACCGTGACCGAACGCACGCGCGAGATCGGCATCCGCCGAGCCCTCGGCGCGAAGAAGAAGCACATCGTGCAGCAGTTCCTGGTCGAGGCCGGCGTCTTGTCGGCGCTCGGCGGCCTCGTCGGCGTCGGCCTCGGCGTGCTCGTGCCGTACGGCATCGAGGAGTGGTTCGCGCAGAAGACGGACATCCAGCCCCCGCACGTCTTGCTCGCCTTCGGCATCTCGGCGGCGGTCGGCGTCGTGTTCGGCCTCTACCCCGCGTGGCGCGCGGCGAACATGGACCCCGTCGAGGCCCTGCGCCACGAGTGAGCCCCCCGCTGCGGCGTTTCTTGGCGGATCAGGTCTTCTGGCCCACGTGCTTCTCGACGAGCTCGATCAGCTCGTCGGGTTCGAACGGCTTGCGGAAGTAGTCGGCCGCACCCATCTCCGAGCTCTTCTGGTGGCCACGCGAATGTTCGCGCGCCGTGAAGATGACGACCGGGATGTTGACGGTCGCCGCATCCCGCTTCAGGCGTGTGAGCGTCTCCCAGCCATCGATGCCGGGCATCATGATGTCGAGCAGGATCAGGTCAGGAGCCTCCGAACGCGCCTTCGCGATGCCCTCCTCACCGTTCGTTGCCGACTCCACCCGGAAGCCCGCGGCTTCGAGCACCATCTGCGTGGAGACGATGATGAGCTTCTCGTCTTCGATGATCAGAACGGTTTGTTGCATGGCTTGTAACCTGTGCTAGG
>DASRJH010000229.1:0-8398 GCA_035649575.1 Planctomycetota bacterium | reverse complement strand
CCTCTGCCTGCCCTCGCGCTCGTCGCCTCCGGTGGGCACACGGCTCTCTACCTGGTGACGGAGCCTGGACAGACCGAACGTCTCGGCACCACGCGCGACGACGCAGCCGGCGAAGCGCTCGACAAGGGTGCCTCGCTGCTCGGGCTGCCCTACCCGGGCGGCCCGTCGATCGAAGCCGCAGCAGCGGGCGGCGACGTCCGCGCCTACGACCTGCCGCGCACGATGCTCGGCGCGGACTCGCTCGACTTCTCGTTCTCGGGGCTCAAGACCGCGCTGCTCTACACGCTGCGGCCGCAGGGCACGCAGCAGCCCGTGCATGCGCCGGACGGCAAGGTGCTGCGCAACCTCGCTGCCTCCTACCAGGAGGCCGTGGTCGACGTGCTGGTCCAGAAACTGCGCCGGGCGAGCGAGCGCTTTCCCGTGCGTTCGCTGTGCATCGGCGGCGGCGTCGCGCGCAACACGCGTCTGCGCGAACGGCTCGCCAGCGACCCGGTGCTGCAGTCCCTCCACCTCGTGCTGCCGGCCCCGATCCTCTGCGCCGACAACGGCGCGATGATCGCGAGCCTAGGCTCGATCCTGCTGCGCAAGGGACAGACTGCGCCACTCGACCTCGACGCGGTGGCGACACCGCAGTCGGGCGGCAAGGCAAGGGTGCGCACGTGAAGCCGTTCGGCGATGAAGCGACGCTGCGGCAGCTGCTGCACCAGGTCAGGGCAGGCGAACGCAGCATCGAGCAGGCCATCGCAGCACTGCAACCACCGCCACCCGCGGGCGATCTCGGTTTTGCGACGATCGACCACGACCGCGCGCAGCGCTGCGGCTTTCCCGAAGTCGTGTTCTGCCAGGGCAAGGAACCGGCGCAGGCCGCCGCGATCGCCGCCGAGATCATGACGCGCGCGGACCGGCTGCTGATGACGCGCGCCGAACCTGCCCACGCCGACGCCGTGCGTTCGCGGCTGCCCGCGGCCCGCTATCACGAACGCGCGCGCTGCGTCGCGATCGAACCGGCCGGACTCACGCAGCGCGGGCTCGTCGCCGTGGTCAGTGCGGGCACCTCCGACCTGCCCGTCGCCGAGGAAGCCGCGCTCACGTTGCGCCTGGGTGGCAACCGCGTCGAGCAGTTCACGGACATCGGCATCGCGGGTCTGCATCGTCTGCTCGCGCGCATCGACGCGATCCGCGCTGCCAACGTCATCGTCGTCGCCGCCGGCATGGAGGGTGCTCTGCCCTCCGCGGTGGCCGGGCTCGTCGACAAGCCCGTCATCGCGGTGCCGACGAGCGTCGGCTACGGCGCGGCGTTCGGCGGACTCGCAGCGCTGCTCGGCATGATGAATTCGTGCGCCGCCGGCGTCGCCGTGGTCAACATTGACAACGGTTTCGGAGCCGGTTATCTCGCGTCCCTGATCAACGCGAGAACCGTCTCGCCCGGTCAGCACCTCTCCCACCGTGCAACCGCCGCCCACAACCCTGCCCTGTGACGCCCCAGCCCGTGAAGTCACTGCCCAGTGAACGGCCTCCCGCCCGCCTCGCTCTCGAGGACGGCACCGTGCTTCTTGGCCGTGGCTTTGGCGCAGCGAACGACTCGGTAGGCGAACTGGTCTTCAACACGTCGATGTCGGGCTACCAGGAGATCCTCACGGACCCCTCGTATCGCGGCCAGGCGGTGATGCTCACGCAGCCTCACATCGGCAACTACGGCGTCAACAGCGAGGACGAAGAGTCGACGAGACTGTGGCTGTCGGCGCTGATCGTACGCGAAGCCTGCCAGCGCGCGTCGAACTTCCGTTCGGGCGCCGAGCTGTCGGACTACCTGGCCCAACACGGCGTGCCCGGCATCGAGGGGGTCGACACGCGCATGCTGACGCGCCGCGTGCGCGATCACGGCGAGCAGCGCGTGCTCGTCACGCGCGACATGGCGAGCACCGACGCGCAGCTCGTTGCAAAGGTGCAGAAGGCCCCTAGGGTCGCCGACGTCGATCACGTGCTCGCGGTCACGACCGAGGCCCCCTACGAGTGGGACCGCGGTCACGAGTCACAGTGGAGCGTGCCGACGCCCAATGCGCGCCCCGGCAAGCGGTTCCGCATCGTTGCCTACGACTTCGGCGCCAAACGCAACATCCTGCGCTCGCTGGTCGCCTCGGGCCTCGACGTCACCGTCGTAGGAGCGACCACACCGGCTGCCGCAGTGCTCGAGCGCAAGCCCGATGGCGTGTTCCTCAGCAACGGCCCCGGCGACCCCGCGATCTGCCGCTATGCGATCGAAGCGAGCAAGGTGCTCGTCAAGAAGGTGCCGGTCTTCGGCATCTGTCTCGGCCACCAGATCCTGAGCCACGTGTTCGGCGGCAAGACCTTCAAGATGAAGTTCGGTCACCACGGCGGCAACCAGCCCGTGATCGACCTCACGACGGGCAAGGTCGAGATCACGTCGCAGAACCACAGCTACGCGGTCGACCCGAGCTCGCTGCCCGACAGCGTCCAGGTCACGCACAAGAACCTCAACGACGGCACGGTCGAGGGCCTGCGGCACCGCGAGCTGCCCGTGTTCTCGGTCCAGTATCACCCCGAGGCGGCGCCGGGGCCGCACGACGCGCTCTACCTGTTCCGGCGCTTCGTCGAGTTGCTAGCACCAGCGCGGGTCTCGTGCGCCGGCGAATAGCCCAGTACGGGTACCCCACGCTGAAGTGCAGGACCCATTCCTCGTCGCCCGGGTCCTGGTCGGGGTTCCACGCGGCATCGAGGCGCACCGCGCCGATCGGCAGCAACAACCGCAGCCCGGCGCCGATCCCGTAGCGCATCTCGTCGAGCGAGAAGTCCTGGACCCTCGTTCCGACGTTGCCGGCGTCGACGAACAAGCCCCCCTCGAGCGTCTTCACGATCGGGAACCGCAGCTCGGCGCCGAGGATGTTGCGGTATTCGCCGCCGGTCGGATTGCCCTGCGCGTCCATCGGTCCGAGTTGCGACTCGCGAAAGGACCGGACCGAGTTCTCGCCACCGTTGAACCAGCGCAGCTGCAGCGGCACGTTCGCCGAACCCTCGTGTGGCCACAGACCGCTCTGCTCGGTCCGCAACACGAGCGTGCCCGAGCGCCACAGCTGGAAGTGCTTCGAGGCCCGGAACGTGAGCCGGTCGAGATCGACGCTGGCTCCGAACTCGGGAGCGATGCGTTCGAACGACACGAACTCGGCATGGCCCTTCCTCGGGAACAGCAGGTTGTCGCGGCGGTCGTTGCGGAACTCGAGGAAGACCTTGCCCTCGACGAAGTCGACGAGCTGGTCCTGCGGCAACACCGTGAACGCCGTGGCATCCGTGCGGTCGCGATACGTGTAGCCCACGCGCGCCGTCGTTCCCGCGGTCAGCGTGCGCGCGACCGCCACCGTGCCACCGAGCGCCTCGTCGGTGAACGACGGTTCCTCGCGCTTGAAATACTCGGCACTCACCGACAGCGTCGAATCCGTCATCAGGAAGTCGGGGTCGGTCAGCGTGAGCTCGGTCGAGTAGCCCTTCGTGCTGACGTGGTTGTCGAGTGCGAGGCCACGCCCCGTGCCGAACAGGTTGGTGTCCTCGAGCCGCAAGCCGGCGCGCGCCAGTTCGTACGAGCCCCAGCCGGCCATGAACTCGATCGCACGCGAGTCGTTCTCCTCGACCTGGATCGTGAGGCCCAGTCGCGACCCGTCGTCGAGCGGCTTCTCCTCGATCTCGACCTTGCGGAACAACCCGCTGCGGTAGAGCCGGCGCATCGCTTCCTCGATCGACGTGCCGTCGTAGCGATCACCGGGCTCGAGATCGAGCTTGCCGAGGATGATGCCGTCCATCGTCTTCTGGTTGCCCGCGACCGCGACGGTCGCGATCACAGCGCACTGCCCCGGCTCGCCATCGAGCCGCAGATGCCACGCGAACGGCACGCCCGCCAGCGGCTCGGTGGCGACCTCGACGCGAGGTTTCGGGTAGCCGGCTTTGCGCAGCGCGGTGCGCACCGCGTCGCGGTAACCCTGGATCTCGTTCTGCGCGCAGACTTTGCCGTCGGGCGGCGGCGGCAGCGCGGTCCCGAGCACGGCACGCAACGACGCCGCGACTTCGACGGTGCGGATCGTGTGCACGTGCCCCTCCGCGATCTCGATCGCGACCCTCGCCAACGCGCGGTCGAGGTCGACGTCGACCTGCGGCGCGCCGACCACCGCATCGAGACGCCCGCGCGCCCGGTAGAACGTGCGCAATTGCTCGGCGAACGAGTGCACCTCCGCTTCGACGAAGGCGACGCCGCCGAGACCGAAGAAGCCGACGTTCTTCCTGGACCACAACGCGAGCAGGTCGGCAGTGTCGAAGGCCGTGTTGCCGCGCAGCGTCATCTCGACGAGCACGAGGGGTCCCTCCTCCACGAGCAGCCGAACGTGCACGGTCTCGGGCCGACGTTCCTCTTCGGCCGGCGGCGAGTACTCGTAGGTGACCTTCGCGACGGGATGACCCTGCGTGCGGTAGTAGTCCTCGACCTCGAGCGCCGCGTCGTAGACGGCCGATTCGCGCGTCGGGTCGCGCGACAGGTCGAACATGTAGTCCTCGATGCGACCGCGCAGCGCAGCGGAGCTCTGGTTCGCGTTGCCCACGATGTCGACCGTCACGACAACAGGAGCTTTGCCCGAGGCGTCCGGCGGGCCCGCCGTGTAGCTGGGATCGAGCACGCTGCAGGCCCCACCGAGCATGAGCAGCAGGAACGCGAGCTCGCGCGTCATCGGAACCTGAACCGGAGCACGAGCCCCAGGTTGTAGTCCTCGTAGGCATCGCGCTCGACTTGCACCGAGAACCTCGGCACCAGCTCGTACTCGATCAACACGCTCTCGACGCCGTTCTGGCTGACCTCGCGGCCGCTCTCGATCTTCAACCGGTCGAAGGCGCTCTCGCCGCGCTCCGTGCTCTCGCTGCCGAAATACTGCTCGAACACCTCCTGGGCCAGGTAGCCACCGACGAACCGCGCGTGGCCCACGGCCCCGCGCTCGGCGAGCGTGCTCGGTAGCTGGCCGGTCGTGAGCAGCACGATCAGGTCGCGCGGCGGCAGCGTGGGCACCGAAGACAGCTGCACCTGAGGCCGGTCGTAACGCCCCGTGACCGACATCGTGACGACGAACCCGAGGCGCCTCCCGGTCGCATTCACGACGAGCTCGGGGAACCGCGGCTCGCGGGGCGTGAAGGTCAGCAGGGCGCTGTCGACGGTCAGGTTGGCGCCCGGGAAACGCAGCTTGCCGCGGCGTGTGGACATCGTGCCCTCGAGCCGCGGGGCGCTGCCCTTGCCACGCAGGTGTGCTGTGACGTCGATGTCGGCATCGACCACGTTCACGCGCACCTCGACCGGTTCACGTGTCCTGAGCGCCACGTCGAGGCTGATGCGGTCGCCGATCGCGGGTGGCAGCCGCGGCAGGTCGAAGCCCTCGCTCGTGGCCGCGGCTTCGTGTGAGCCGAGCGCGGGCAGCATCGAGATGCGCCGCACGTATTTCGTACCACGACCGAGCACGACATTGCCCGCGACGGCGACGGACCGCATCGTGCCCGACGCGAGCAAATGCGCGGTGGCTCGGACCTTCGCGCCTGCGCCGCGATACAGCATCAGGTCCGCGCCATCGAGCCGCAGTTCGAGCGCTGCGTCCTCGAACGCTTCGACGAGCAACGTCCCCTGCTGTTGCAACGAACCCTGCGCGGTGAACCGGCCCGCCCCGAGCTCCCCCGTCAACGAACGCAGAGCGATCTCGTGCCGGTCCGCCGTGAGCTCGACGGCGAGCTGTTCGACGCGCGGCAGGTCCGCAACCTTGAGCTCGCCGGAGCTCAGCGAGAGCTGTGCGCTGTGCAGCGCGGCCAGCGGCGAGGCACCGAGCGCGCCATCGAGCGTCAGCTCGCCGCTCACGAGGCCACGCAGCGCCTCGATGCCGAACAGATGGCTCGGCAGCTTCGCGAGGTCGAACTCGCGCAGGCGCACCTTGCCTGCGAGTGTGGTCCGGGCGCCATCGACGGTGCGGGCGAGCAGGTCGCTGCGGCGCAGGTTCGAGCTCAACTCGATCGCGAGCTCGCCACCACCGAGCTTCAGCACCGTGGGTTCGAGCGCCGTGCCGCTGTCGTCGCAGCGGACCTTGGCCGCGAACGCCACCTGCTGGTCGAGCCCGAGTGACGGGTCGAGCGAAGCCGACGCGCTGGTTGCGAGCAGGATCCGCTTCGCCGCGGGATCGCTCGAACTCACCTCGAGGCGAAGCTGCGCACCGGTCAGGGCTGGCAAGCCCTCGCCGCTCACCGCGCCATCGGCGAGCGTCAGCAACACGTCGGGCTCCGGTTCGCGCACGGTCCCCGCCGCGCGCACGTGTCCCGCGACGAGACCCGAGAGCCGTGCTGCACCGAGCCACGACGTGGGCAGGGTCGCGAGATCGAATTGCTCGACGTCGAGCGCGAGCTGCAGCGGCACCGCGGCCCACTCGACAGCCGGATCGAAGAGCGACGCGATCCCATGCTCCGCTGTGGCCTCACCGCGCAACCTGGCCGGCCCGAGCTCGAGACCGAGCTGGCTCAGCGCGGCCGATCGGGCATCGAGGCGCAACGTGCCCTCGAAAGCGAACGGCGCAGCTTCCCCGATCGAGGCACGTCGGGCGCTCGCATGCAGCACCAGCGTGCCCGTGGCGACCGGAGTCACTTCAGTCCCAGACCAATGCAGCGGCAGGATGCCTTGCCCATCGATCGAGAGCTCGACCGCAGAGCCCGGCGCGCTGCGCAGCAGCAGCGAGTCGATGGTGATGCCGTTGCCATCGTGACGCGCCTGCAGTTGCAGCGTCGCGATGCCTTCGGGCGCCGCGCCGAGGCCGTGCTCGACGAAGACGCGCGCGAGCAGCTCGCTCGGAACGAGGCTGCCGAGGTCAAGCTTCGCGACCAGCGAGTCCCGATCGACGGCGCCCGCGCGCAGGCGGCAGCTCGCGTCGAGGGCCACGCTGGTCGGTGCCTTTGTCGCCAACGCCTCAGTGACGAGCTGCTGCACGCGCAGCCCCTCGACGGCGACGGCCATCGCGTCGGCCTTGACGAGCCCCTGCGCGTTGACGAACGAGCCGCGTTCGGTGCGGCACTCGCCGAGCTCGAGACGCGCTTCGAGCCGCGGCTCGGCGAGGCTGCCGGCGGCGTCCGCGTCGATGCGCCCGGACACGGTCGTCGCCCCGAGCCACGGCAGGCTGGTCGTGAACTGGGTGAGGCTCAGCGAGAAGCGCACCTCGCCCTCGGCCGCAGACCAGCTGTCGCTGACGACAGGCATCGAACCACTCTCGATCTGCAGATGCGCGCCGCGCGCGTACAGCTCGGATGCTTCGAGGTGCAGCTTGCCCCCCGTGGCCGAGCCGGCGAGCCGCCCGCGAATCGGCAGCAGTTGCTGCAGTGCTTCGGGCAACATCGCGGCATGCGGCGCCAGGTCATCGATGCGCACGACGAACCTGCCCGCGAGGTCGCGCAGGTCGACGCCACCCGTGACGAGCGGACTCGGCAGCAAGAGCTCGTGCAGATCCACGGCGACGCCGGGCAGGTCCAGCGAAGCGCGTTCGATCGCGAGTGTCTTCCGGTCGAGCCGGGCCGTGACGCGGCTCTTCGCGAGCCGTTCGCCGCGATGCACGAGGTCGGCGAGGTCGACGCGCGCTTCGAGCGAGAACGGCTCGAGGCAGATGCCAAACTCGGCATGCATGGTGCCGCCGCGCACGCCGCCGCCGAGGCCGAACAGATCGAGCAGCGCGCCTGGATCCTCGGCGTCGCAGGACACCAGGATCGGCAACGGACCGGCCGCCGGCCCCGGCACCTGCGCGTGCACCTCGACGCCCAGCCCCGCATACGAGGCCGCGAGTCGGCGTTCGCCCGAACCCGCGAGCAGCGAGACGTCGAGCGGGCCACGCCGTTCGCCGTGCGAGGTCAGCACGTGCATCGCCTCGACGTGCACGTTCGCTCCCGCGGGCAAGAGGCGCAGCCATGGCGCGTACGAACCGGGGTCGATGGGCTGCCCGGGCGGGCTCTGGCCGCTCGCCGGCGCGCGCAGGTCGAGCTCCACCTCGGCAGCGGTGACCTTGGCCAGGTGCAGGCCCGCGAGATCCCCGCCGAGCAGCGCGAGCAGCGAGTAGCTGACCTCGAGCCGCAACCCGCGCACCAGGCGCAGCGGCGGCTCTGCGCCCTCGACGACGATGTCCTTGACGTCGAGTCGACCGAGCCAATCACCTTCCATGGCTCCGATCGAGACCCGCCTGGCACCGAGCATCTCCGCGATCCTCGCTTCGAAGTGCGGGCGCAGCAGCGGCGCGATCAGCTGCTGCCGGAAGAACCATGCCCCGACGAGCAGCACGGCGAGCACGAGCAGGCCACGCAGCAGCACCCGCAGCGTGCGCCGCAAGAAGCGCGGCAACCG
>DASRJH010000228.1:0-2524 GCA_035649575.1 Planctomycetota bacterium | reverse complement strand
GGCGGCGACGTCGCGACGAGCAAGGGGCCGCTCGTCGTCACGGTCACGGCCGTCGGGCATCTGCCGGGCCGCGCGCTGCGACGCAGCGGCGCGCGCCCCGGCGACACGCTGCACGTGACCGGGCCGCTCGGCGGATCGAGGGCGGGACATCATCCGCGCTTCCGCCCGGCGTTGCGCGAAGGCGTCTGGCTCGCGCGCCAGCGCGCCGTTCATGCGGCGATCGACGTCAGCGACGGGCTATTGCTGGATCTGCACACGCTGTTGTCGGCCAGCGGGGGGCTCGGCGCCGAGATCGATGCGCGAGCGCTGCCGATCAGTGCAGCTGCGCGACGCATCGCGCGGGGGGATCCGCGTTCGGCGTTGCAACACGCGCTCGCAGATGGCGAAGACCACGTACTGCTCTGGACGCAGTCGCCGCGAGCCCTGCCCGCAGGAGGGCCGCTGACGTCACGCGCGCGGCGCCCGATCGGCCGCGTGTTGGCCGAGCGCGGCTTGTGGCTCGTGCACGAGGGGGGCCGCAAACGCGTGCTGCACGAGGGCTTTCAGCATGCGCTGGCGTGAACGGGGCGCTGCTCTGTTCGCCTTCGAGTCGAAGGCCGGCTTCGCGCACCTCCTACACACGCTCCCCGCGGGTTAGCATGTGCTGGCCATGATGGGCACGCCGCACCAGCCAGGCACGGGCAGTTGATCAGTTGACGCGACCCGGACCAGACTGTTGTGCGGCCGATCTGTGCCCGCGCTGGGCGTCTCGAGGTTTCAGTGCTTGCAACAGCCCGGTGTGCCGTCGTCGCCAGGGCGCGGCGGCGCGAGCGGCGCCTGTGCGAACGGCGTGAAGCCTGGGGCCGTGCCAGCGGCATGGTGGTGGTGGGCATGGCCGTGATGCGCGTGCCCGTGGTCGTCCCCACAAACCGCGGCCTCCCCGTGCGCCAGATTCCCAGGGGACTCGAACAGCCGTTCGAGGAACGGCCGCACACCCTGGCGCAGCAGCGACACCAGGAACACGACGCCGAGCCCGGCTAGCGCTATCACGGCAAAGCTCGAATGCACGTGCGCGGTCTCGCCGAGCGCCTTCACGTGCGGGATCGGCAGCAACCAGTTCACGAGATAGCCGAGCCCCACGGCCCCGAGCCACATCGCGGCGGCGAACAGGAACGCGACGCGGCCGCCGTGCAGTCGCGCCAATACGCCGAACGTGGTCACGTTCGTGGCTGGCCCCGTCAGCAGCAAGGCGAGCACGGCGCCCGGCGACAGCCCCTGCACGAGCAGCATCGCGGCGAGCGGCGTGCTGCCCGTCGCGCACACATACAGCGGCAAGCCGATCAACGCGGCGATCGGCACGTCGATGCCCTTCGGCAGCGCCGCGATCCACTGCGGGCTCACGTAGGGCATCAACATCGCGGACAACAACAGCCCCATCAGGATCCACGTCGCCGTGTTGTCGACGGCCGGTCCGAACCCGAACTGCAGCGCCGTTCTCAGCCGCTGTCCGAACGACCCCGTCTCGCCGGCCGGCAAGGTGCTCTCGCCGCCAGCCGGCACCGCGCTGGACCGCGGCGCGAACGAAGCGACGAACATGCCGACGCCGAGCGCCAGCACGGCAGCCATACCGGTGCGCACGAGAGCCACCTCGCCGCCCATGAGCTGCCAGGTCAGCATGACGGCCGCGAGCTCGAGCTCGGGCGTCGCGACGAGGAACGCGATCGCGGCGGCCAACGAGGTGCCTTGTCGGATCAGCTCGCGGTAGATCGGCAGGACTCCACACGAGCAGACCGGCAGCGGCAGGCCGACCGCGACACCGCGCAGGGCCTGCAGCAGCTTCGGGCCGCGCGTGATGCTCGCGAGCCAGTTCGAAGGCAGGAACGCGTGGCAGAGGCCGACCAGCAGGTAGGCGAGCAGCAGCGCCGGGGCCGACTCGATCGCGAGCTCCCAGAAGACGTGCGCGGGGCTCGTGTGTTCGTCGCCGGGGAAATGGTCGTGGATCACGAACCACAGCACGAAGACGCCGACCACAGCACCGAGCACCGAGGCGATGCGCCAGCGTCCCTGCTCGCGCGGGGCGGGGATGTGCGAGTGCAGGACCACGTGCAGCAGCGAGCCGGCGAGCAGCGATTGCAACAGCGCGAGCCCACGTTGCGACGTGTCGGTCAGCACCTCGTCGCCGAGGAAGAACCCGAACAACGTGCCCGACACGCTGACGATCGTCACGAGCACGGCGGGCCAGAGCCCGAGCGTGCGCGGCACGATCCACCAGATGCCCACACCCTCGGGGATGCGGTGCAGGATGATGGCCCACGCGGTCACCTCGTGCGAGTGCGGGTGTTGAGCGTCCGGGTGGTGGTGGCTGCCTTCGGCGAGGAAGAAGCCATCGAGACAGGCGTGTGCGGCCATGCCGAGCAGCGCGAGCGCTAGCACGGTCCGCTTCATGCCGGCGTGGCCGTGGTGCACCGTGCGTTCGGCAAGCGTCGGCAGCAGGAAGCCGACGAGCGCCAGCGGCATGACGAGCCAACCCGCCTGCTCGGCGCTC
>DASRJH010000227.1:0-26518 GCA_035649575.1 Planctomycetota bacterium | reverse complement strand
CGCCGCTGGAACGCCGTGCCGCGGATGTCGAGCGGCAGATCGAGTGCGGGCCGGCGCGCTTCGACGAACGCGACGACCTCGGCCACGGTGCGTTCGAACGCCGCGTCGCCGTCCACCACGACGGCGCGCGGGAAGCGCCGCCGCAGATCGGCCGCGAGCTCGCGAGCATCGTCACCGAGCAGGATCGCGGCCACACCGCGCGGCGTTGCCGCGACCAGGATGGCACCGAGCGAACACTTGCCGGTCGCGAACTGGATCGTCTCGCCCGCCCCACCGGCGCGATACTTCGCGGGCGCCATGCCGAGGCTCTGCTGCGCGACCGCGTAGAAGCGCCCGCTCGACCCGTAGCCCGCGGCGTAGAGCGCCCGCGTCACCGACTCGCCGCGCGCGAGTCTGCCGCGCATGCGGGCCGCGCGGTGCGCCTCGGCGTAGGCCCGAGGCGTGATGCCGGTCCTCTGCTTGAAGAGGCGCTGCAGGTGGAACGGACTCATGCCCGCGGATGCGGCGAGGTCGCGCAGACGCGGCGTCGACTCGGCGTTCTCGAGCTGGCGGCACAGCGAGACGACGAGCCCGGCCGCGCCGGGTGCCGCTGCGTCCGGCTTGCACCGCTTGCAGGCGCGGAAACCGGCGCGCGCTGCGGCCGCCGCATCGCTGAAGAACACTACGTTCTCGGCGCGCGGGCGGCGCGCGCCGCACGAGGGGCGGCAGTAGACGCCGGTCGTGCGCACGGCGAAGCAGAACGTGCCGTCCGCCGTCGCGTCTCGCGCGACCACGGCCTGCCATCGCGCGTCGCGCTCGGTTGTCGTGGCCATCTCGTCAACAGTGACCGGTCCGGTGGCTTCCAGGTTCTTCGTTCGGCTCGTCATCGTGTCCTCGGGTTTTCTGCGCGCAAACCTAGGCCGGCGCCGCGCGCACGACACTCCGCTTCTTGCGGGCGAACTCGAGTCACGAGGCTCACGGCTTCATCGGCAGCGACAGCGTCTCCATGCACAGCGTGCGCAGCTGCGTCATCACGGGGCCGGCCGTGCTCGTGTTGAACGCGCCGAGGGCCCCCGTGCCCGACGCCGGATGCACGTAGAAGAACGTCACGAACGCACGCTGGCCGCCCGTGTGCGAGGCGAACCGGGTGCCACCGCGGTCCTGCACGAAGAAGCAGAGTCCGATGTGGTCCTTCGCGTTCGCCGACATCGGCAACACGGGCTGCCACATCGACTCGATCGACTCGCGCGCGAGCACGTTCGCGGCGTCGCTGCCCGGCGGCACGGCCGCGAGCAGGAACGCGAGATACCGCGCCATGTCGCCGAGCGGCGCATTGAGACCGCCGTTGCTGACCGTGATGCCCGTGTCGAAGTCAGGACCGAGGTCCTCGGCGGCCCCACCCGCCTTGCCGACCTCGTAGCTGTGCGAACGGTGCCGCTGCAGGTGGTATGGCGTGAGGTCGAAGTAGCTGCGGCTCATGCCGAGCGGCCGCAGCACGTTCTTCTCCATGTAGACCTCGTAGTCGTCGCCCGAGAGCTGCTCGATCGCGCGACCGAGGAAGACGATGCCCGGGTTGCTGTAGGAGAACTTGGAGCCCGCCGCGAACTCGATCTCCGTGTAGGGCATCATCGCGACGAGCTGGCTCCACTCGGTCGGCTCGTGCGGGTGCCATGGCTTGTCGCCGCCCCACGGCCACGTCGGCGAGCGGAAGCCCGCCGAGTGCGTCATCAGATGCTGCAGCGTGATCTTCTTCAGCTGGCCGAGCGGGTCGTGCACGGCGCGCAGCTCGGGTACGAAGTCGAAGATCGGCTGGTCGAGACGCAGCTTGCCGCGGTCGCGCAGCTGCATGACCGCGATGCCCGTGAACGTCTTCGTACAGCTCGCCCAGTGGAAGATCGTGTCGCGGTCGACGGCACGCTTGCCGTCGCGATCCGCGAACCCGTGCGCCTCGAAGCCGAGCACCTTGTCGCCGTGCACGAACATCAGGCTGCCGCCGACGACGCCGGCCGCTTCGCAACCGGTGTGCAGCGCCTTCGCGGCGTTTGCCCACGCAGCGTCGAAATCGAACGGCGGCTGCTGCGGTGCGGAGGAAGCGACGAGGAACAGGGCCAGGGAGGCGAACATCCGCTCATCGTAGACGCGCAGGCCGCCGCTGCCATCGCCGTTGCGCATGCAATGGAACCAGCACCCGGCGGATACGTTGGGCCGCCGCCATGCTCCAACCGTCTGCCGCGTTCCTTCTCGCGGCCCTGGTCGCCGCGTCCGCCGCCGCCCAGGGTCCCGCCCTCACGATCTACAACCAGAACTTCGCCGTCGTGCGCGACCGCATCAGTCTCGACCTGAAGCAGGGCGCAAACGACGTGAGCTTCGTCGGCGTCACGACGCACCTCGAGCCGGACTCGGTCGTCCTGCGCGATCCGACCGGCAAGGTGCAGCTCACGATCCTCGAGCAGAACTACCGCGCCGACACGATCTCGCAGGGACTGATGCTGTCGCTGCACGAGGGCAAGGAGATCGACTTCCTCGTGACCAACCAGGACGGCGCCGAGCGCATCGTGCGCGGCAAGGTGATCCGCTCCGGCTACACGCCGAACTACGGGGGCAGCCAGCGCTATGGCCAGCAGTTCATGATGCGTCAGTCGGCGATGGGCGATTGGAACCAGGGCGCGGGCTCCCCGATCATCGAGCTCGACGGCAAGCTGCGCTTCTCGCTGCCGGGCCAGCCGCAGTTCCCGGCGCTGAGCGACGACGCGATCCTGAAGCCAACGCTCGACTGGCGCATCCACGCGAGCGAAGCCCAGAAGGTCGACGCCGAGCTCAGCTACATCACGGGTGGCATGAGCTGGGAGGCTTCCTACAACCTCGTCGCTCCCGAGAAGGGATCCACGATGGACCTCGTCGGCTGGATCACGATCGACAACCAGTCGGGCAAGGTGTTTCCGAGTGCCGTGATCAAGCTCATGGCCGGGGACGTGAACAAGATCGAGCCGAACGCGCCCGGCGGAATCGCAGGCGACTACCTGCGCGCCGCGGCCCAGGAGGGGGCACCGCAGGTCACCGAGAAGGCGTTCGACGAGTTCCATCTCTACTCGCTGCCGCTGCCGACGACGCTGCGCGACCGCCAGCAGAAGCAGGTCGAGTTCGTGCGCGCGATGGGCGTCAAGGCCGAGACGCTCTACGTCTACAACGGCGCGTCGCTCGGCATGTATCGCGGCTACAACCCCGAGATGATCCGCAACCAGCCCGACTACGGCACGCAGTGCAACAAGAAGGTCTGGGTCATGCGCGAGTTCGAGAACAGCAAGCAGAACGGCCTCGGCATCCCGCTGCCGAAGGGCCGCACGCGCTTCTACCGCCGCGACGACGCGGACGGCCGCCTCGAGTTCACGGGCGAGAACGTCATCGACCACACGCCCAAGGACGAACGCGTGCGCATCTACACGGGTGATGCGTTCGACATCGTCGGCGAGAGGAAGCGCACCGACTACCAGCTCAGCAACAAGAACGACCAGATGGAGGAGTCGTTCGAGATCCGCGTTCGCAACCGCAAGGACACGGCCATCGAGGTGCGCATCGCGGAGCGCTTGTATCGCTGGGTCAACTGGAACGTGATCCAGAAGTCACACGACTTCGTGAAGACCGACGCGCAGAACATCGAGTTCCGCGTACAGGTCCCCGCTGGTGGCGAGCAGGTCGTCACCTACCGCGTGCGCTACGACTGGCAGTAGGTCCCGCCGCCGCGGGGCGACCCACCAACCAGCGCAACGCGCATCCAGATTGCCCGCAGCGCGCTACCTCGGAGGGTCCGGAACGGTCACGTCGAGCACGAAGTCGCGCACTCTCGTCGCGTCGAACACAGCGCCGTCGAAGGTCACGCCTTGCGCGTAGATGAAGATGCCGGGAGGCAGCAGCAGCTCGTTGACGGCGCAGTTGTAGAAGTGCCCCTGGCCGAGTCCGACGTCGACGACGACGTGGTTGGCGAGCAGCGGCGGCAGCCCCACGAAGTAGTGGGCCAGGTCGGGCGAGGGCGACAGGAGCGTCGCACCGAGGAACGTGTCGTGCGGACTGGTGATGCTGAAGCACACGAGCAGCGGCCTGAAGCCGATCGAGAGTTTGGGCTGCTCCACAGCCTGTGCCGCAAGCGCCCCCGACAAGACGACCAGCGAGAAGAACAGACGGGCAGGCTTCATGACAGTCTCCTTTGCGAGAAGGGTCCTCTGCGAGAAGGGGCGCTGGGGTTGGCGCCGAGGTCATCTAGATCGGCAACCACGCGAAGTCGCCGTTCCATGCGTTTTTTCGCCCCCACTCCGCCGAGGCCCCGACGATCGGCTGAGGCAGGAACGGCCGGGATCAAGTGGGGCTCTCGCCGGGGCCGATGGCAGGACGTGCCGCCGACCCTGGAACCACCGCGTTCGCCCTTCACGCCGCCCATCGGACGCGTCATCGGCACCCGCACCGAGCCTGACGCGCACGAACCGGAGCCCGCCCCGGAGACAGCTTCACGCTGGCTGTGGCTCGCGGCCGGCTTTTGCGCCGCGTTCCTCGCGGGCTTCGTGCTGCCGCAGAACTTCACGTGGTTCCTGTGCGCGCTGCCACACGAGATGGGCCACGCCACGATCGGTTGCCTGCTCGGCCATCCGTCGGCGCCGGCGATCAGCCTGCAGGGCCACGCCTGGACCGGCGTCGGCGAGCTGCGAACCTGGCTCGTGTGGGTCATGGCGATCGGGTTCGCGACCGCCGCCGGCGCGCTGCGCCGCACGCTGCCGGCCTGCATCGCGCTCGCAGCGATGGCCGTGCTGATCCCGCTCGTGGCGTTCACGAAGGCCGCGGACGTGCTGATCAGCGTCGCGGGCCACGCCGGCGAGCTCGCGTTCGCGACCTGGTGCTACACGATGGCGTGGACCGGGGGTCGCACCGACACGCCGCAGGAGCGAAGTGCCTGCGCGATGGCGGGCGGTCTCGTGCAGTTCGCGAACCTGAAGCTCACGTTCGGTCTGCTGACGAGCGTGGCCGCGCGCGACTGGTATGAGAACAGCGGCTCGCTCGGGCTGAAGAACGACTACCTCGTGCTCGCCGAGGACCTGCTGCACTGCAACCTGCGTTCGGTCGCGATGGTCATGTTCGTGCTCGCGCTGCTGCCGTTGCCGCTCGGGCTCTTGATCGGCTGGTGGCACAATCGCGCGGCGTAGGCCGGTCGCCAGCAGCAGCATTACGTCGGCACCAAGTGCGACCAGCCTGACCACGGCGTGATGACCATGAAACTGGGGCCCTGGGCGTGATCTGGCAACTGGACCACCCTTCAGGTCCCTGGCAGGGATCGAACGCGAATCCGCTCCTCGTCGACCGACGCGAACAGCCCTTGCCAGGTCGGCTGACTCTGCATCACGTTGCAGACCCGGTGGGCCAGCACGGTCGGCTGCGTGGCTCCGATCCGGAACAGCACGATGCCGCATTCGGCCGGTAGCCCGTAGCGGAACGCGAGCTCCCCGAAGTCCTTGTCGAAGGTCAGGATCACGCGTTGCTCGTATTGCGCACGACGAAGCACGACCTCGTCTTCGCTGCCGCGTGCATCCTCCCATACGGACGCCACGTCGTGGCCGGTGTTGCGCAAGGCTTCGATCGCTGTGCGCGGAAAGTTCTCGTCGGCGAGGAGGCGCATCGCCTACGCGGGGAGCGGATAGACCTTCTCTCCGCGCAGGAGCGCAGCTGCGTAGCCACAACAGGCCAGGATGTCGTCGCGTTCCAGCCCGGGGTACTCTTCGCAGATCTGGGTCTCGCTCCAACCCCGGGCCAGCAGGTCGAGCACGAAATCGACGCTGATTCGGGTTCCGCGTACGACCGGCTTGCCGAGCAAGACTTTGGGGTCCAGGGTGATGCGATTCTGCGTCGTCATGAGCAGGCCCCATTGTAGCACTCCGAGGTTCGGGCGTGTAACCAGCCGGAAGCCCTCGGAGCCCTCGGTGCTTTGCTACACCGCCACCTCCCGGGAGCGCCCGCGTTCGCGCGCATTCGCATGAGCGCCCTGCTGCGTGCTCACGAATCCGGTTCCGACCTCGTGCAGTCGGCCTGCGTCGACCTGCTCGTCGTGCCGTAGCAGCCGCCGTCAATCGACGGGCGCCACGAAGCCCGCGAGCGTGTCGTCTGCCGGCGAAGCCGACAGCGCGTAGAGCACGAGGGAACCGAGCTCACGGCGCACGAGGTGCAAGGGGCTCTCGGCCGGCAACCGAGGCCGCGGATCCTGTCCGCACGGCACCACGTAGACGCACACGGGATCGCCGTTCGTTCGCGCGAGCAGCGCCATGCAGCCACCGGTCGGCAACCCGCAGTAGCAGCCGAGCAGTTTCACGGCGGATCCCGCGCCGAGACCGAGCTTCACGGCGAACTTCTGCTCGCACGCCTTGCCGAGGTCGAGCCCCGGCATGCAGCAGGAACCGCCGGTGAAGCCCTGCTCGCGCGCATCTTCGTAGGCAGCCGCCCACATGGCGCCGAGCTCGTGCGCGTCGTGTCCCTCGGGCCCGCGGACCGGCCGTGTGATCGCGAGCACGATCGTCACCACCGCGGCCGCGGCAGCGAGCAACCATGGCCACTTCGGGCGGGCGCGGTGCGGTGCCGCGACCGCGCGCGCCTGCGCCGCGAAGACGGACGCCGGGGGCGGCGCGAAGGCCGCCCGCAAGCGTGCGTCGAGTTGATCGTCGGGCGTGTTCATGGCGACTCCGGCACCGGTGTTGGATCGAACGAAGCAGAGGCGAGCGCTGTCCGCATCGCGAGCCGCGCCCTGCGGGTATGACTCGCTGCGGTGTTCTCGGGAATGTCCAGCAAGGTCGCGATCTCCGTGAAGCTGTGGCCAATCACGACGTGCAGCAACAGACAAGCGCGCGCGACCTCGGGCAGGTCCGCCAGCGCTCGGGCCAGTTCGTCGGAGAGCCCGCCGCAGTCCGCATCGAACGGCCCTTCTGCATCGAACTGCGACGTCGCCCGCGGTTCGGGTGTGCTGTGCGGTTCCGGCAGTTGCTCGTTGGCGCGCGGTTCCGGGCACCTCCGTCGCCTCCAGTTCGCGCCGAGATGGCGCGCGATCTGCGACAACCAGGCCCGCAGGTCCGAACCAGGAACGAACTGCTCGCGCCGCTGCCAGGCAACCCGCGCGGTCTCTTGCACGAGATCGGCCGCCTCGCCGCGCCCGACCCAGGCAGCCGCGAGCATCCAGAGCGTGGGCCCGTGTCGAGCAAACGCATCGGTGAACTCGTCGGCGGAGAGCGGATCCATCAGTGGCCGAGCGTACTCCTCAGCGGCCGCAGCAGGAACCAGTGACCGGCTTGCCCGCCGGAGCCGAACCGCAGCAGGAACCAGCCTTTGCCGCGGGCGCGGCCGTGGTGCAGCAGCCCGGCGGGCAGCAGTCGATGCAGCAAGGCTCGTCGCAGCAGCCCGGCGGGCACTGTTCGCAACATCCGGGCGGGCAGCAGTAGCAACAGTCTTGCGCCGACCCCGGCCCTTGGGCTGGACCGCTCAGGAACATGCAGAGGAACCAGGGCAGGACCGGGCTGAATAGGGTGTTCATGCACGCCCAATGTCTCGTGCGACGCCGTTCCGTGCACGCGACCCAACGAAAGTTCTTCCGTGCGCATCGGGGCGCCGGTCGCACGGGAGCCAGGGCGCCAGAACCGTTCTTGAATAGGATCCGGGCTTTCGAGCGACTCTGTGCCGTGCGCCCCCTCCCGACCGTGATCCCCCTCGCCCCGCAGACCGGGATCGAGCGGCATCGCGTGGCCCTGTGGCGCTACCTGCGCATGCTGGGAGCGGACGCGACGGAGGCCGACGACCTGGCCCAGGAGACCCTGCTGTTCGGCTTGCAGCACGCGCTCCAGGGTGACGACCGCGACCGCGCCTTCCTGCGCGGCGTCGCGAGGAACCTGTGGCTGCGCACGCGGCGCTGGTGGCAGAAGCGCCGCGAATGCGAAGTGGCTGCTGCGGTCGAGGAGTTGTGGAGCGCCGAGATCGAAGCCGACGACGGCGAAGAACTGCTCGCGCGACTCCTCGCCTGCCTGCAGCAGCTGCAGCAGCGCACGCGGCAGGCGCTCGAACTGCACTACCGCGACGGGCTCGACTGGACCGGTGTCGCGGCGCAGATCGGGCTCAGACCGAACGGTACGAAGACCCTCGTGCAGCGCGCCCGTCAGGCGCTGCGCACTTGCATCGAACGGAGACACGCATGACGACGGCGATGGCAGCGGCGAAGGAACGTCAGCTCGACTGGTTGCTCGGGGAAGTGCTCGGCGGCGAGACACCGTTCGCGGAACACCGCACGACGAGCCAAGCATCCGACGCGACGTTGCGGTCGCGCTGGTTCGCGGCCGCGCTCGTGATCGCCGCCGTGGGCACGGCGTTCGGCGTCGCGCTGCTGCGCGACGAGGCACAGGACACGCGGCCCGCGCAGGAACCCCAGGAGACCATCGAGTGGCACGAAGCGCACGGCCCCGCGAGCATCACGTCGATCCCGGCCGGCGTTGTGAACCTGCGCTGCTTCGACTTCGACGACGCCGCACTGCAGCACATCCCGCACTTCGCGAAGCTCGAGCGGCTCGACCTCAGCGGCAGGGACGTCAACGAAAAGGGCTACTCGGTGTACTTGCGGATCACCGACGAAGGCCTCGAGCACCTCGCCGGCGTGCCGAACCTGCGCTGGTTGTCGCTCGCCGGCTGCCACGAAGTGAAGGGGCCGGGCCTGCGGGTGCTCGAAGCGCTGCCGCGACTCGAACACCTCGATCTGACCTACTCGGGCGTCGAGACGCGTGCCGTCGAGCGCCTGCCGAACCTCGTGAGTCTGCGCTCGCTCGTGCTGTCGCACTGCATGAGCTTCCACGGCCGCGCGCTGGCCGAGGTCGCGAAGATCCCCGGCCTGCGCCGGCTCGAGCTGCGCGCATGCACAACGCTGTCGGCGGCCGACGTGATGCACCTCGCGAAGTTGAGCGAGCTGCGGCATCTCGACCTGCGCGACTGCCAGGGCCGCTTCCGCGGCCAGACGATCGCAACGCTCGACGACGTCACGGACGCAACCGACGAACCCGAATCCGGCGACCCGACGGAACCCGGAAAACCGGAGCCGGAGCCGCCGCCGCCACCGGTACAGGACGGCATCGGCATCACGGACGCGAGCGTCGCGGCGCTGGCGGGATTGAAGCTGCATGGCCTGCTGCTCGGTGGATCGGAGTCGCTGACGGATGCGATCGGCGAGACGCTCGCGAAGATGACGACGCTGCGTTGTCTCGACCTGTCGAAACTGCCGAAGACGACGCAGGCATTGCTCGCGAAGGTGCCCGACGGGCTCGAGTCGCTCGCGCTCGATCAGAACCCGCAGTTCACCGGAACGATGCTGCACCAGTTGCCGAAGCTCGCGTCGTTGCGAGAATGGGGCCTGTCGGGCCTGCCCTCGATCACCGCGGAGGACCTCCGTGCGCTGTTGGCCGACAAGTCCCTGCACGTGCTGCGACTCGGTGGAGTGATGCCGATGGGCAAGGCGGCGGAGCGCGATGGGAACCTCACGATCGAGGCACTCGAGGTCGTCCTGAAGAACAACACCATGGCGCTGGCCAGCGGCGCCGGTGCGGTCGTCGCAGGCCAACGCGAGCTCCGCCGCCTCGAGCTGATCGACGTGAAGTCGCTCGACGCCGCGTTCCTGCGCGAGCTGGCCAGGCTGCCGCAGCTCGCCGAGCTCGACCTGAGGTCGTCATCGGCCGGCAGCGTCGAGACGATGACCCCACTGGCCTCGTTCCGCGCTTTGCGGTCGCTGAAGCTCATGTGGTGCAAGAACCTCGACCTCGCGGGATTGAAAGCGCTCGCCGGCGCGCCGCTGCGGGAGCTCGACCTCTACGGCACGAACCTGAAGCCCGAGGACATCCGCGAGGTAGGGAAGGCGTGGCCCGGCTGCGTGGTCAAGATGCCGAACGGTCAGCACTGGCGCGTGCAGTGAGCGCGCGGCACGCTGTGTGCACTCGCATCGAATGGAAGCACGCATGGCGATGGCAGCAGCGAAGGAACGTCAGCTCGACAGGTTGCTCGCGGAAGTCCCCGGCGAGACACCGTTCGCGGCGCGGCCTGCCATGGGTCACGCATCCCACGCGGCGTTGCGATCGTGCTGCTTGTCCGTCGCGCTCGTCGTGACCGGCGCGGGCACGATGCTCGGCGCGGTCCCGCTCCGCGAAGCGGCAGCTGGCATCCGGCAAGCGCAAGAGCCCCAGGGGACGATCGAGTGGTGCGAAGCTCACGGCCCCGCGAGCGTCACATCGATCTCGGCCGACGTCGTGAACCTGCGCTGCTTCGACTTCGACGATGCCGCGTGCGCGAAGCTGCGGCGCTTCACGAAGCTCGAGCGGCTCGACCTCGGCGGCAAGGACGTCAACGACAGGGGCTACTCGGTCGCGTTGAAGATCAGCGACGCCGGCGTGCGTTCGCTCGGCGCGTTGGTGAACCTGCGCTGGCTGTCGCTGGCGACGTGCCACGACGTGAAGGGCGAAGCACTGCAGGCACTCGAAGGGCTGCCGCGGCTCGAGCATCTCGATCTCACGTACTCCGGCGTCGAGTCGCCGGCGATCGAACGGCTGGCGCGGCTGCCGAGTCTGCGTTCACTCGTGCTGTCGAGCTGCATGAACTTCCACGGCCATTCGCTCGCGGCCGTCGCGTCGAGCCCGGGCCTGCGCCGCCTCGAGCTGCGCGCGTGCACGACGCTGTCGGCAGTGGACGTGATGCACCTCGTCAAGCTGAAGGAGCTCCGCCACCTCGATCTGCGCGACTGCCAGGGCCGGTTCCGTGGTCAGCGCGAGTTCCTGCCCGGGCCGGGCGGCGAGGCGCCGCCGGAGCCGATGGCCGAGGACGGCATCGGCATCACCGACGACGTCGTCGCGGCGATCGCCGCGATGCCGCTCGAAACACTGCTGCTCGGCGGCTCCGAGTCATTGACGGACGCGATCGGCGGCCCGATCGCGAAGATGACGACGCTGCGTTGCCTCGACGTGTCGAACCTGCCGAGCGTGACCGGCGTCCTGCTCGCCAAGATCCCCGACGGCCTCGAAGCGCTCGCGCTCGACCAGAACCCGCAGTTCGACGGCGAAGCGCTGCTGCGCCTGCCGCCGCTCGCCAGCTTGCGCGAGCTGGGACTCTCCGGCATCGCTGGACTCGACCGCGCAACGCTCGAGGCGCTGCTCGCCAACAAGCAGTTGACGTCGCTGCGCCTCGGTGGCCACGCGACCTGGGGCAAGGGTGGTGCGCCGGCGAAGAAGTCGGCGCTGCGCAGTGCCGACCTCGCCGCGCTGGCGACGCAGAAGCAGCTGCGTTCGCTCGAACTCCATGCCTCGATGGTCGACGAGAAAGCCATGATCATCGTCGCAGCACTGCCGCAGCTGACCGATCTCGACATCTCGCGAGTCAACCTGGCCGCGCACGATATCGCGCCGCTCGCCGCGTGTGCGTCGCTGCGTTCGTTGAAGCTCGCCCACGCGCAGCTGCTCGACGTCCGGACCCTCGGTGCCATCCCTGGCACGCAGCTGCGCGAGCTCGATCTCTACGGCACAAACGTCCCCTCGGCACGAATCCGCGAAGCCGCGAGGGCGTGGAAGGGCTGCACGATCACGATGCCGGACGGTCGCCGCTGGCGCGCGCCGTGACGGCTCGGTCCGTCACGGCACGAGCGCGATCTTGCCCATCGCCTCGCGCGATTCGAGCAGACGGTGCGCTTCACCGACCTGCGCCATCGGCAGCGCGCGGTCGAACACGGGGCGCAGCCGCCCTTGCTCGAACAGCCGCAGGATCCCGCGCAGGTCGCCCTTGCTGCCCATCGTCGAGCCGAGGATCGACAGACTCTTGAAGAACACCGCGTGCAGCGACAGCTGCACGGCGCCGCCCGTCGTGGCGCCGCACGTGACGAGCCGGCCGCCGCGCGCGAGGCACTTCAGCGAGCCCTCGAACGTCGCCCCGCCGACGTGCTCGAACACTACCTGCACGCCGGCCTTGCCCGTCAGCGCACGCACCTCGGCGGCGAAGTCCTTCGCCTTGTAGTCGATCACGTGGTGCGCGCCGAGCGCCTGGACCTTCGCGCACTTCGCGGGCCCGCCGGCCGTCGCGATCACCTGCGCGCCGAGCACGTTCGCGATCTGCACGGCCGCGCTGCCGACGCCCGACAGTCCCGCGTGCACGAGCACGGTCTCGCCCGCGCGCAGCTCGGCCCGCCGCACGAGCATGTTCCACGCCGTCTGGAACACGAGACAGATCGACGCAGTCTCGTTCGGCCCGAGGCCCTTCGGCCGCGGCGCTATGTTCGCGACCGGAACGCACACGAGCTCGGCGCTCGTGCCGTCGCAGCTCTCGCCGAGGATGTGGTAGTTCCGGCAGAGCTGGTCGACACCGCTCTGGCAGGCCTCGCACGCGCCGCACGAGACGCCTGGCAGCACGACGACCGCGTCGCCCTCCTTGACGCCCGCGACGCCGGGCCCGAGCGCGTCGATGACGCCGCTCGCGTCGCTGCCAGGAATCAAGGGCAGCGGGAACGTGTGCCCCGGCACGCCGCGCCGCACCCAGGTGTCGAGGTGGTTCACGCCGATCGCCTGCACACGCACGCGCACCTGTCCGGGTCCGGGGCTCGGCACGGAGCGTTCTTCGAGCCGCAGCCGGTCGAACCCGCCGTGCTCGCGCACGACGACGCAGCGCATGCTCGCCATCACACTTCAGGTTTCGAGGGTCGCGTGCAGGAACCAGGCGTGCTTCTCGAACGCCTGGATGTGCTTCGTGAGCAGGTCCATCGTGTCGTCGTCCTTGCACTCGATGGCCAGCTCGCGCGCCTGCCGCGCGCCGACGAGCCAGGTGCCGATGCGCTCGGTCAAGAGCCGCACGTGCTCGAGGTCCTTCGTGAGCTCCTGCGGGTAGTCGGGCAGGCGCGAATTCTTGGCCGCGTGGCGCACGGTGCCGACCGCGAGCACCCCCAGCGTCACGATGCGTTCGGCGAGCTCGTCGTTCTGCGCGGCGAGGTCGGTCGCGAACGTGTCGAACAGCGGATGCAGCGCCGCGAAGTGCGGCCCCTTGATGTTCCAGTGCGCGATCTTGATCTGCGAATGCAGGTCGATGCCGTCCGTGAGCACGGCGCGCAGCGAGTCGCAGATCTTCTTGCGCAGCTCGGGCGGGAGCTGACTCGGTGTGTTCTTCATGGGTCTACCTGTCGTCATGTGAGTTTCGATGTTGCTGTGTTGCTAGCCGAGGAGCCGCGACGTCACGTGCACGAGCCGCTGCGCGATGCCGAGCACGGTCGCCGTGTGTTTCGCATCGACAAGACTCCCGTCGGCCGCGAATCCGTTGGCCGCGTTGCTGAGCGAGAACTGCTCCGTGATCACGAGCACGCCGAGGTTCATGAGGATCTGCCGCAGGTGGACGAGGCCACGCATGCCGCCGAGCGCACCGGGCGAGCTCGACAGCAGGGCGGCCGTCTTGTGCTTGAAGACCGAGACCCCGGGTTCGGCCGCGTAGGGCCTCGACAACCAGTCGATCGTGTTCTTGAGCACCGCGGGCAGCGAGGAGTTGTACTCGGCCGTGCAGACCATCAGCGCCTCGTGCTGCTTCATGACGCTGCGCAGACGCACGGCGCCGTCGGGCACACCCTCGCCGGCCTCGAGATCGCCGTCGTAGAGCGGCATCGCGAAATCGCGCAGATCGACGACCGTCGCCTCGGCCCCCGCCTGCACGACGAGCTTGCCCGCAGCGCGCGCGAGCTTCTTGCTGAACGCGTCGGTGCGCGTCGAACCAGGGATGACGAGGATGCGGATCGCCACGGAGTCAGCCTTTCGCGAGGTGTTCGTCGAACATCGCCACGAGCTCACTGCACACGTGCTGCGCCGATTGACCCTCGATGCGATGGCGCGGCAGGAAGTCGACGACCTTCCCGTGCACGAACAGCGCCATCGAGGGGCTCGAAGGCGGGATGTGTGCGAAGTGGCTGCGCGCTCGAGCCGTGGCCTCCTTGTCCTGGCCCGCGAACACGGTGGCAAGGCGCTCCGGCTTGTTCTTGTGCTCCAGCGCGAGGCGCACGCCGGGGCGCGCCATGGCGGCCGCGCAACCGCAGACGGAGTTGACGACGAGCAGCCCGCTGCGCACGTCGTCGATCCACGCATCGACTGCGTCCGGCGTCAGCAATTCCTCGAAGCCGATCGAAGTCAGCTCCTCGCGCAACGGCTGCACCAGTTCAGGGTCGTACACGGGCTCCTCGGGGAATCGGGAAGGCGCCAGACTATGGCAGCCCGCAGCCGCGGCCAAGCCTGTCGCGCGGCGCATCGCCAAGATGTGGCTTTGCGCGGACGGCGGCCCCGCAGAATAATCGGGTAGTGACCCCAACCTGCTCCGGAGCCGAAGTCAGCGCTCCATCGCGAGGGGCACACCTGCTGCGCAGTCCGTTCGTGATCGCGGTCGTCGGCGCGCTGGTGCTCGCGACTGTCGCCGGCGCCTGGCACCTCGCCTTCCTCTGCGACGACGCATACATCCACTTCCGCTACGCTGCGAACGCGCACGAGGGCCATGGACTCGTGTGGAACGCGCCGCCGTTCCGACCCGTCGAGGGCGCAGGGTTCCTGTGGCCCGTGATCCTCTGGGCGATCTGGAGCTGGTTCGGGGTCGAACCACCCGACGCCGCGAATCCGTTCTCGATCTGCTGTGGCGTGCTGCAGGTCGTGGTCCTCGCTGCCGCTGCGTTGCGGCTGTGCCGCCGCGACGGCACGCGTCTGCCCGCCGTGGTCGGACTGCTCGCGCTCGCTGTGATCGTCGGCAACCGCACCTTCCTGCAGTGGATGACGGGCGGGCTCGACACCGCGCTGTTCAACCTGCCGTTCCTCGCGTGGGTCCTGCACGCGTGCCGCGCTCCCGAGGGCCGCCGAACGTGGCTGCCGCTCTGGTCGACCTTCGCGGCGCTCGCGGCCTTGACGCGACCCGATGGGCTCACGCTCGTGTGCGCCACGATCGGTGTCACCGCCGTGTCCGTGCTGCAACGCAGGACGTCGTGGTGGCCGGCGCTGAAGGGCCTGTCGCCGCTGCTCGCGGTCATCGCACAGGTGCACTGGCGTCGCAGCTTCTACGGCGAGTGGTTGCCCAACACCTACTACGCGAAGGTCTTGTCCGCCTGGCCCGAAGCCGGCCTGCGCTACTTCGCCTGTTTCGCGCTCGAGAACGGTGCCTGGCTGTGGTTTCCCGTGGCCGCCTGCTGGCTCGTGGTCGAGTGCAGGCGCGCAGGCTTCGCGGGCTCTCTCGCACTCGTGAACGGCACGCTGCGCCACCACCTGCCCGCCGTCGCGGCGGTCCTGGTAGCGCTCTTCAACGCGGGCTACTACCTGTTCGCGGTCGGCGGCGACCACTTCGAGTATCGCGTGCTGAGCCAGCTCGTGCCCCTCGGCGTGCTCGCGTGCGTTGCCATGGCCGCGCGCAGCGGCACTGGTGTCCGCCTGCCGATCGCGATGGTCGTCGGTCTCGGGCTCGCCGGGTCGGCCGGGTGGGTTCATCACGCTCTCACGCGCGAGCTGCCCCCACATGGCTTCAAGCCGATCGCGCCGGAACTGCCGGCCATCGTGCGACCGCTGGCCCGGTGGTACGACCGTCAACAGGCCTGGCTCTACTTCCGGTTCATCGGCCTGCGGTGCAACTTCCAGGCGGTCCTGCTGCAGCAGTTCTCGATCATGTTCGGCACGAAGCGCCAGACGATCGCCGATCCACCGGACCCGTTCCCGATCGTGGACGGCGGCGCCGTCGGTGTCTTGGGCTGGACGCTGCCCGACTGCGCGGTCATCGACGTGCTCGGCCTCAACGACTGGGTCGTGGCCCGCACGCCGACGGCCCAGAACCCGCCGGTGACGCGCGAACGGATGCACGAAGCGGTCACGGCGGCGGATGGCGACCGGGATGGCTCGCTCGATGCGAAGGAACTGCGCGGCGCGTTGAGCCAGGCGTACGCGACAGTTCCTGCGGAACGCGCCGGCAACTTCCTCCTCACGATCCTGATCCAGATCCTCGGCGACGAACACACGGGCCGAATCGCGCTCGAGGACGCGGCGGGCATCAGCGAGCTGATCGGCAACCGTCAGATGGCGCACGAACACAGAGCGCCCCCCGCCTACGTCGATGCGTTCGAACCCAACGTCACCGTGGCGAACGGCGTCGCCACGGCGCGACCGCGCAAGGTGCCGATGACCGCCGAGCGCGTGCGCGCCATCGAAGCCGAATGGCAGCAGAAGATCCGCGATCGCCAGGGGCACTGAGCGAGGACTCAGCCGAGTTCCAGGAGACGACGCGCTGTCGACGACGACGTCGAGCGCGAGCCGGCGAAGGGCGTAGCGAGCGCCACGAAGGCCTGACGGCAATGCGCGCCGCGCTCCGTGCCCCAGTGCGCTGAGGACGGTGGCGCCCGCGGCGATCGAGATCGGCCGCTCAGGCCTCGGCGCCCACGTGGGCCTCCGCCTGCTGCAGACACAGCTCCTTGACGCGCCGCAGGTCGAGCTTGCCCGTGCCGAGCAGCGGCAACTCGTCGACGTGCACGAACTGGTCGAGACGCGGCACGAACAGGGCCGGCAAGCCGCGCGTGCTCATCTGACGCAGCACTGTGGCCAGGTCCTCGCGGTGCAACGTCGTCAGCACCATGAGCCGTTCGCCCTTCTTCGCATCGGGCACGCCGCAGACCGCGAACGCGCGGTCATCGCGGCCACAACACTCCTGCAAGTGCTCCTCGACGGTGCCGTGCGGAACCATCTCGCCACCGATCTTCGAGAAGCGCGACATGCGATCGGTCAGGAACAGGAACCCTTCGTCGTCGAGCCTGCCGATGTCGCCGGTCACGTAGCAACCCTCGTGCATCGCGGCCGCGGTGAGATCGTCGCGACCGAGATAGCCGCGCATGACGTTCGCGCCGCGAACGAGCACGAGCCCCGGCTCGCCGACCGGTCGCGGCGCCTTCGTCTCGGGATCGACGATGCGCACGAGCACGCCGGGCAGCGGGCGGCCGACCGAGCCACGGCGCGAACCGGCCTGATAGAAGCCGGGCGCGCGGTAGCCCGGAGTACTGACCGCGACGACGGGCGCACACTCGGTGCAGCCGTAACCCTGCACGGGCCGGATGCCGAACCGGTCCGCGAACGCGTCGGCCAGCGTCTCCGTGAGCTTCTCGGCGCCGGTCAACACGACACGCAGCGAACCGAACTGCCCCGGCTCGCAGCGCCGCTGGTAGAGCTGCAGGAACGTCGGCGTCGCGAGCAGGATCGAGGCGCGGTGGACCGCCGTGAGCTCGCCGACCGCGACGGCGTCGAGCGGATTGGGGTGGAACACGATGCCCGCGCCCTGCTGCACCGCATACCAGAGCGCCATGTTGCCGAACGAGTGGAACAGCGGCAGCACGCCGACGAGCCGGTCGTGGTGGTCGAGCGGGATCAGCTGCGCGACGGCATCGCAGTTCGCCTGCAGGTTGCCGTGCGTCAGCACGACGCCCTTGGGCTCACCGGTGCTGCCGCTGCTGAAGATGATCGTCGCCGTGTCGTCGCGTGTGACGCGCCGCCGGGCGCCGCACGCGCGCTCGAGCCAGCCGATCGGCAGGCAGAGCGCGCGCAGCAGTGCGCCGAGCCGTTCGCCGGTGCGCACGCCCGCGAGCAGGTCCTCCATCGCGAGCACCGTGAGACCTTCGGGCAGCGTGATCTTCGCGCGCTCGAGGAACGCGCGCGACGTGAGCACCGAGGCCAGCCCCGCCTGCCGCGCCGCGGAGTTCAGCGCCGCGGTTCCGACCGTGTAGTTCAGCGGCACTGCCGTGCGACCCGACAGGCTCGCCGCGAAGGCCGCGAGCGCTCCGCCGATCGACGGCGGCAGCAGCGTGCCGACCGTTTCCTGGCCGGCCCACGCGGCACGCAGGCGGCGCGCGAGCACGATCGCGCCTGCGAGCGCGCCGAGCCGCGACAGCCGCTTGCCCTGGCTGTCGAGCAGCAAGGGCCGCCACGGCGCGCGCCACACCGAGGACACGAAGGTGTGGTGCAGCGGCCGCAGCTCGCGCGCGCGTTGCTGCCACGCCGCCTCGCCGAGCTCGTCGACCGCGCGGCGCACCTCGGCCGGCTCGACCTTGCTGTCGAGCTGGCTGCCGAACGACACGGTCACGGGGCAGGGCACCTTCGTCGGCCACCACTGCACGCGCCCCTGGCGCGCGCTCAGGAGACCGCCATACACACGATCGAGGTGCACCGGCACGATCGGGGCCGCGCGTCCCTTCACGATGCGCTGCAGACCGCGCCGGAACGGCAGCGTGCTGCCCATGCGGGAGATCTCACCCTCGGCGAACATGCACACGAGCTCGCCGTCGTCGAGCGCCTGGCCGGCATCGCGCAGCGCGCGCAGCACGACGCGCGGTCCGCCGCTGCCCGAGATCGGAATCGCGCGCAGCGCCTTCAGGAACGGCTTCAGGTAGGGCCGTTCGTACCAGTGCTGTTCGACGACGAAGCGGATCGGCCGGTCGATCGCCGCCAGCAAGAACAGACCGTCGAGGAACGACACGTGGTTCGGGATCAACAATGCGCCGCCCGTTTCGGGCACGTTGCGCGTCCCGATCACGCGCACGCGATACAGCGTGTGCGCGGCCAGGATCACGACGAGCCGCAGCAGCGCGTCGGGCAGCAGCCAGATCGCCCAGCAAGTTCCGGCGATGATGAACGCGGCCGCGACGAGCAGGATCGAAGCGCTGGTGGCGCCGAGCGAAGCCAGCCCCAGACAACCGAGGTTGCCGGCCAGGATGCCGGCGAACGCGAGCCCGTTGACGAGCGCGATGATGGCACCGCGGCGCGCGGCCGGCGCACGCCATTGCACGAGCGCGTTCAGCGGCACGACGACGAAGCCGCTAGCTGTGCCGAGCACCGCCATCAGCGCGCAGGTGCCGAACAGCCGCGGCTCGAACGCCCCCATCGCGGCCGCCGCAAGCGCGAGCCCGATCGACCCGAGCGGGATCAGCCCCGTCTCGACCTTGCCCTTGCTGATGCGGCCAGCGAGCAACGCGCCCGCGCCGATGCCGACCGCGAACAGCGCGTAGGGCAGACCGGCCCAGTCGTCGCCGAGCGCGAGCACCTGTTTCGCATAGACGAGAACGTCCTGACCGAGCAGGCTCGCGATGCCCCAGAACACGACGGAGCCGAGCGTGGCGAGCCACAGCGGCCGGTCGCTGCGTAGCGTGCGCCACGCCGCGGGCACGACGACGCGGAACGGTTCCGCGGCGCCGCTCGCGTTCACCTTGGGCAGCATGAACGCGGCCCCGAACCCGAGCGCAGCGAGGACCGTCAGCAGCGCGCCGGCCAGCCACAGTTCGGGACCGGCCCATTCCTTCAGCGCGCCGCCGCTGACGGTGCCGAGGATGATCGCGAGGAAGCTCGCGGCCTCGAGCTGTCCGTTCGCCGCAGTCAGCCGGTCGTGCGGCAGGATCTCGGGCAGGATGCCGTACTTCGCAGGCGAAAACAGCGCACTCGTCGCCCCCATGCCCGCGAGCACGGCGAGCGGCAGCCAGCCCGTCGGCGCGACGGTCAGGGCCAGCGTGCCGAGCGCCATCAGCGCGACCTCGACACCCTTCGTCCACACGACGATCGAACGCTTGCCGACGCGGTCGCCGAGCGCCATCGCAGGCAATGAGCCCAGCATCATCGGCAGCGTGAACACGACCATCGCAAGCGTCGCGGCCCATTGCTTCGCGGCCTCGTCGCCAGCCTGCGCGGCCCCGATGGCCAGCAGCACGACGATCATCTTGAACGCGTTGTCGTTGAACGCGCCGAAGAACTGCGCCACGAGCAGGCCGAGCAGCGGAGAACGGGTGGCGGCAGAGGGCGCGGGAGCGTTCGACATTAGGGGACCTGGTTCGACTGGGAGTATCGCCGTTTTGCGCCGCTTCTCCTGACCCAGTTGTGGCGGAATGGCACGGCGAGGGGAGTTCTGACTAGAGTGCCCGCCATGCGACGCGCGCTGGCCCCGGTTTTCCTCTCGACGCTGCTCGCCGCCCAGATGCCGGACGACGCCTGGAACGCGCTGCTGCAGCAGCGCCGCGCGGCAGGCGAGGACCTGATCGAGCTGCGTTACCGGCGCGACGACCACGGCGTGTTGGAAGTGCGGTCGTGCGAGGGCGGCGCGATCCCGTTCCAGCCGATGCTGCCGATCGACGCTCCGTTCAAACAGAGCACGTACGCGAGCCGCGCGAGCGCCCTGCTGCTGCTGTTCGCGCACGGCCCGCAGGGCCTGCTCGGCAACACCGACGCCGAGCGACACCTGCGCCGCGCCGGGATCGAACCGGGCGCCGTGGCGTTGCGGCAATTCCTGCTCACGCCGATCTCCACGGTGGATCCGGTGCTCGCGCGCGTCGAGCTGCTCGACCGGCTCGTGGCGATCGAATGGTTGCAGCGGGGCAAGCACGAAGGTGCGGTCGCCGAGCTCACGGCGCTGAGCAAGCGTGCGGACACGCCGCCGCTGCTGCAGAAACGTGCTCAGGTGGCGCTGGCGGCGTTCCACCGGCGGCCGGCCCCGGCGCGACAGCGGCTCGCGCCCGAGAACCTGCTGCTGCCCGTGACCGCCGACGCCTACGTCGTGCTCGACCACGCGCTGCTGCCGGACTTCACGCCGATGACGGCCATCGCGCGGCGCGTCGCCATCGACCGGTCCTACCGCGTCGTCGAGGCGTTGAAAGCGCCGACGCCCGACGACCTCTACTGGGGTCAGTATCTGGCCGATCTGACCGGCGAGTTCCCGTTCGAAGTCGTCCGGCGCTACGGCAGCATGCGGTTCGACCACACCGTGGCTGCGATCGTGCTGCAGGACCTCGGGCGATCGCTCGGCTGGAACGTCCAGACGGCAGGCGAATTCGAGCCCGAGCAGTTCGCCGCCTCGATGGCGGAGCTCGCCGGATTCATGCAGACCGAGATCCCGGTCACGCGGCAAGGAGACGAAGTGCACGCGGTCACGCGCGAGGGCGACGTGGCGATCGGCGCTTCCTCGTTGCGCACGTGGAGCAAGGGCATGGCCGGCCGCGCGAAGCCCGAGCTCGCTCGCGAACTGCTGGCCGAAGGCCCGGCGATCCGCGTCGTCGTGCCGCCCACGTCGAAAGCGTGGCTCTTGCTCGCAGCTCTCGAGCTGCCTGCCGGACGCGCCGAGATCACGGTGTCGTTCGGCGAAGAGCCCCGGCTGTGCCTGTCGTTCACGGCGCGCGACGAAGACGAAGCCGCGGCGTGGGCCGAGCGGCTGACCAGGCTGCAGGCCGAGCAACTCGAGCGGCTGCGCGCGTGGACCGAGGTGCAGAAGGGAACGGCGGAGCTGCAGCCCGTGCTCGACGCGATCACGGCGGCGAAGGTCACGACCGACGGCGCGCGCGTCGACGCGGTGTTGACGAGCAAGACCATCGGCTGGCCGGCCTTCGAGGCGCTGCGCAAAGCGATGCGATGACCACGAGTGTGACCGGCGTGAGCAGGCGTACGAGATGGCAGCGCGTGATCGCGGCGTTGCGGATCGGGCGCGTCGATCCGCAGCAACAGTTGCTGTTCGAGTTCCGCCGCATCTGGATCGTGGCGCCGTGGGCGCAGGTCGTGCTCGTCGTCGCGCTGTTCGTGACGATGGTGTTCGCGACGCACGCCGAGTTCGTGGCCAAGGGCACGGTGTTCGGTTATGCGGGCCCGGGCTTCAACGCGCTGGTCTGCCCGATCTACGAGGAGCTGATCTTCCGCGGTTGGATCCTCGCGATGCTCGTGCGCAGGCATCCGAACTGGGTGGCGATCGCGGTGTCGTCCTTGCTGTTCGGCATCCTGCACCTGCGCAACATCTACTGGCTCGACGCCGCGCGCCTCGCCGGCAACGTCGCGTACGCGGGTCTCGTGATCGGTCCGCTGCTCGGCTACGTGGCGCTGCGCTGCCGTTCGGTCTGGCCAGCCGTGATCCTGCACTACCTGAACAACCTCGGCTACTACCTGCGGACCGACGTGTGACTCGCGCGAGCGCGGGCCGGCGAGCATGATGGCTGCATGTCCCGCCACCTCGCACGGCTGATTCTCGCCGCCCTCGCCACCTTCTTCGCGCCAGCCGCGGCACAAGAGCCGCTCGCGTTCGTCGGCGGCACCGTCTACACGGGCGACGACACGCCGCCGCTCACCGACGCCATCGTGCTCGTGGCGAACGGGGTGATCACCGCAGTGGGCCCGCGCGCGGGCACTGTGGTCCCCGCGGGATCCCGCGTCGTCGACGTCAAGGGCCGCTTCCTCACGCCGGGCCTCGTCGACACGCACGTGCACTACTCGCAAACGGGCTGGGCCGACGGCCGGCCCGACGCGCGCGACGCGCGCGCCGAGTTCCCGTACGAAGTGGCGATGGCCGAGAACGCCGCGCATCCCGAGCGTTACCACCTGGCCTTCCTGCACAGCGGCGTCACGGCCGTCTTCGACGTCGGCGGTTACCCGTGGACGCGAACGCTCGGTGCCGCGACCGAGCACTCGAGCCGCGCGCCGCACGTGGCCGCTGCGGGCGCCTTGCTCGCGACCTACGACCCCAAGCTGCTGACGCTGCCGGACCAGAGCCAGTTCGTGTTCCCGAACGACGCCGACGACGCGCGGCGTTTCGTACGGCTGCACAAGGCGTTCGGCAGCGCGGCGGTCAAGTTCTGGTTCATCGACAGGGACAAGACGGCCGAAGAGCTCGCGCCGATCGTCATGGCCGCCGGCGACGAGGCGCAGCAGCAGGGCCTGCCGTTGATCGTGCACGCGACGACGCTCGCCACCGCGCGCATCGCCGTCGATGCCGGCGCGCACCTGCTCGTGCACAGCGTGGAGGACAAGGAGGTCGACGACGCGTTCGTCGCCGCGGCGAAGCAGAAGGGCACGTTCTACTGTCCGACGCTGACCGTGCGCGACGGCTACCTGCAGCTCCATTCCGCCAAGATCAGCGACGAGGTCCGCAGCCAGCTCGATGCCGTGCACCCGAGCGTGAAGGAGCGCGTGCTGAGGACCGAGGACAAGGAGCTGCGCGCCAAGGTCAATTCGCTCGCAATCGAAGGCATACAGAAACGCTTCGACCTGCAGCGCACGACCATGGCCAAGAATCTGATGAAGCTGCGCGCCGGCGGCGTGCCGATCGTGATGGGCACCGACGCGGGCAACCCGCTGACGCTGCACGGCCCGTCGGTCTTCGTCGAGATGGAAGCGATGCAGACGGCCGGCATGAAGGCCGCGGAAGTCGTGGTCGCTTCGACGCGCGACGCCGCCGCCGCGATGGGGCGCGGCAAGGACCTCGGCCGCATCGCACCGGGCTTCATCGCCGACCTGCTCGTGCTGACGCAGGATCCGGGCGCCGATGCGCGCGCGTTCCGTTCGCTCGTCCAGGTCTGCCGCGGCGGCCATCTGCACGAGCGCTCGGCACTGCTGCCGCGCTGACGAGCCTGCGCGGCCCTGATCAGAACACGCTGATCCAGAGCCCCGGCGACGCGGACCAGCCCGACGGCGTTATGCCGAGCATCTGCGCGAAGATGTGGAGTGACGCGAGGCCAGGGTCGTTCGGGATCGGCAGCGGCGTGGTGGATCGCAGTTGTGGCGGCACCAGCGCGTGGATGCGCACCGTGCCCGGATCGAGCAGCAGGGTGATTCCCAGCGGCGGCACCTGCAACGGCGGCGGCGTCGCCTGACCGAGTGAGAGACAGAGCAGGCCAAAGTCGGCGCCGGGGCTCGAGTCGAGTGAGAGCGAGAACGAGAGATTGCCGACGTTCGGTCCGCCACCGGGGTTCGCGGTGGTCACCCAGGTCAGCGTGTTGGCGCCGGGCGGGTAGCTCGGCTGCCCGTAGGTGGATAGCGCGGGGCGCAGGGCGATGCCCGAGATTCCGAGTCCGCAGTTGGCCACGAGACCTGGGGCACCATAGAGGCCGGCCCCGAGAGGAGAGCTGCGGTACACGTTGCCGGTGGTGTCATCTCCGACCAGCATGTCGCCGGTCGGCAGGTCGACAGCCAGGCCATTGGCGTCGGCGATTCCCGAGCCACCCCAACTCGCCACGATGGCACCCGTGCCGACGTCGATCGCGTGCACGACGTTGGTCGTCCCGTTCAGCAAACCGACGCCCGCCAGCAGCCCACCATCCGCGGCGAACGCCAGCTGCAGCAGGGCGTCTGGAACAGTCGTCAGCAGCACCGGCATGGCCGGCGAAGGCCCGCTCAGCGGAACCCGATAGACGAAGGAAGTGTAGAGACCGCCGCTGTAGATGAACCTTCCGAGGTAGGCGAACTGACCCTGAGCATCGACCGCCAGCGCGTTCACGGTGCCGCTCATGGTCCCGCCGACGGGGATCGGTACGACGGTACCCGGCGTCCCCGGTGGTCCCAGGCGCGGACGCACCCACCCCAGCTGAGCACCCGCGAGCGGCCCGGAAGCCATCCACTGACCACGATTGGTGACCAGGATGTCGCCGCCGACCCACGCCATCTGGTCTGTCCAGCCAATCGCGCCAGCGATGCCGAGGTTGTAGGCGGCGATCGAGGTCGCGACCGTCCCGGTCAGCGTTACCACGTGCACGTCGACGGGCAGATTCGCGGGCGTGTGGGTCCCGACGACGACGTCGCCCGTGGCCGAGTCGACGAGCACGGCGGCCGCGCCGGTCGCAGTCGTGAGTCCGAACCCGCTGATCTGCGGCGGGAGGCCGGTTATCGTCTGCGGGGCGCCGACCAGCGGATGGAACATGACGAGCCCGCCGGTCACTACAGAGCCGTATGAGTAGCGGGAAGCGACCGCCCAGCCGCGCGGAACCTGGGCAGCCGCGGCAGAGACGATGGCGAGCGACGCGAGACAACGTACCGACAGATGCATGTGCGACCTCCTCGTTGTCCACTGCAATGCAAAGGGGTGCACGAGGTCTCGCGTGCCTTGGAAATCTGTGCATTGCCCTGGCAGGCGGGCGGTCCGAACCTGCGTGCTTGCAGCAGCACCCTGCCGGCCCGGTTTGGAAGCCAGGAAAGGTCTCCGGAACCCTGACCGCGCTGGATCAGCGCCCCCGTTCCACCAGCTTTTCGTACTCCTCCAACGCCGCCCGCAGATTCGGCCGATCCGCCAGCTCCACGGCCCGCCGCTGCTCGGCCAGCGCCTTCCGGTAGTCGCCGCGCCAGTAGTGCACACGCGCGAGCGTGTCGAGCCGGTTCGCATCCGGCTTCGGCAACACGGAGAACGACGCCGTGATCGCCCGCTCGGCGAGGTCGAGGTCGCGCGGAAGGTCGGTGACCCCGGGGTCGACGATCGCCCACGCGATTCCGTTCAGGGCGCGCGCGTCGCCGGTCGCGATCGCGTTCTCGACGATCTGCCTGCCGGCCCCCGCTGCGCCGGCGAGGTCGCCCTTCTTCAGCAACTCCAAATAGCGCCGGATCGACAAGCGCATGCGCGCCCGAGTGGCGAGCCCGTTTGCATCCGGCTTCGGCTGCAAGGAGAACGACGCCGAGACCGCCCGCTCGGCGAGGTCGAGGTCGCGCGGCCGGTCGGCGACCGTGGGATCGACGATCTCCCAGGCGATGCGGTTCAGGGCGCGGTCGTCGCGGATCGCGATCGCGTTCTCGACGATCTCCTTGCCGGCTGCCGCTGCGCCGGCGAGGTCGCCCTTCTTCAGCAACTCCAGATAGCGCCAGATCGACGGCGTGCCCGACTCGACGCGCGCCAACTTCTTGCGCGCGATCGCGAGCAAGGTCGCCGCGTCCGTAGGCCACGTCTGGATCGCGCCGTCGTCACCGGCGGTCAGCAGCATCCTGCTGTCGTCGGTGAACAGCACGGCGTTCACGACGTTGCCGCTGTCGCCACGGTCGTGACCGCGAAGCACGGCGACGGTTGCCCATCTGCTGGTGTCCCAGAGCCGCGTCGATCCGTCCGCGGCCCCCGTGGCGAGCCAGCGGCCATCCGGTGACCATGCGATCGCTACGACGGTGGCGTCATGCCCCTGGAGCGGCGACACCGGCAGTTCGACGGGCTCGCCCTGGTCAGGGAGTCGGAAGACGCGCACGAGGTGGTCGCTGCCGCCCGCTGCGAACAGCCGCTCGTCGGGTGCCACGGCCAGTGCATGGAACCAGCTGTTGTCGAGGCCCGTCGCCACGTCGTGCCGCAGCCGCCCCTGGCTGTCCCAGATTGCGATCCGGCCGCCCCAACCGGCTGCGAGCACGAGGCCGCGCCGAGTCCCGTGCGCCATTGCGCGCACCACCCCGGGGTTCCACTTCTGCCAGACCTCGTGCGTCCGCCCGTCGGCGGCATGGACCCAAACGTCGCGCCCCCCCATGCCGCCGACAGCGAGCCGGCCGTCGGCGAGCCAGGTGGCGGAGCACTCGTCCCCATGCAATCCTGGTGCAGGCGCGGAGAACAGCGGCCTGCCGGTCGCCAGGTCGTAGACGCGTGCGATGCCGCCGCTGGCCACGGCCAGCCGCTGTCTGGTGTCGTCCAGGGCAAAGCCGAACCCTTGACCGCAGTCTCCGGTGTCCAGGCTGCGGAGCTGCTGTCCATGCAGGTCCCAGATCCTCGTGCCGTCACTGGAGGT
>DASRJH010000226.1:0-2169 GCA_035649575.1 Planctomycetota bacterium | reverse complement strand
GGTGATCGGATGAAAGCCTTGCGGCCAGTCGCCGCCGAAGAAGGCGGCCCGGTCGACCACGAAGACCTGTGCCATGTGGATGCGGGCGGATCAGGTGCCGTCGGCGGCGGGCGGGGCGGGCGTCGGCTCGGCCACGGGTTCGGGGGCCGGTGCCTGCACCTTGGCGGGGGCCGGGGCCTGCGCCGGACTCTTGCCACCGAGCAACGCCCGCAGGTTCGCGAGGCTCGTGAACTCCCCCTTGTGCGTGCGGGTCTCCACGACTTCCTTGGCCGGTTCGACCGTGTAGACACGCTGCTCGCGCCCACCCCGGTCCCGGGGTCCGCGGTCGAAGACGCGGTCACCACGATCGCGGCGCTCCTCGCGCTCCCCGGGCGCCCCGCGGGGACCACCGCGGCCGCCGAAACGACGGCGTTCGCCACCCTCCTGGCCGGGCTCGGGCGGTCCGCGGCGTTCGCCGGTGCGCGCGCCGAAGTAGCGGCTTCCAGGATGCGCCGCCGCACCTTGCGTCTCGGCGGGCGGACGCCGCGGGCGCCGGCCCTGCTGCTGCTCCATGCGTTCGCCGAGCGTCGGCAACCGTCCTTCCTGCAGGTGACGCGGCTTGTGCATCGACAGCGAGATCTTCTGCGTCGCCTGGTCCACGCTGAGCACCCAGACCGTGACCACTTCGCCGACACGCAGCATGTTCTGCGGGTCGCGCACTCGATTGCCGGGAATCTGCGAGATGTGGATGAGTCCGTCGTGCCCGATGCCGAGGTCGACGAACGCGCCGAACTCCGTGAGATTGGCGACGCGCCCCCGCAACTCACGGTCGGTGTGCAGATCGGCGATCGTGTTGATGCCCTCGTTGGCGGTCGCGACCAGCTGGCCGCGCTGGTCCTCGCGCGACCGCTGCAGCAGCTGCAGCACGCCGATCACGCGCTGGCGTGGGATGTCGGCCGTAGTGAACTCGTCCGCGGGCACCTCGCGCAGGTTGTGGGCAGGCAGCTCGAGTGGCGGCACTCCCTTCTTCGCGGCGACCGCCGTGGCGATGCCGTAGTCCTCGGGATGGACCGGCGTCGCATCGAGCGGTTCGGTGCCGCCGACGACACGCAAGAAGCCGGCGATGTTGCGCACGGTGTCAAGGTCGAGGCCAGGCACGTCGGCCAGTGCTTTGCGGCTCGGGAAGCCCCCGATCTTGCGGCGGTGTTCGAAGATCGCTTGCGCCTGCTCGGGTCGAAGGCCCGGGACCAGTTCGAGCAGATCCTGGCCGATCGTGTTGAGATCGCAGCCGACCATGGCCAGGCAGGATGAGGTCACGGTCGCGAGCTCGCGCTGCAGCATGCCCTGGTGCACGTCGTCGAGGGTCTGGCCGAGGCCGAGCGTGCGCACATCCATGCGCGCGAGCTCGATCAGCGGATCCTGCAGCCGCCTGCCGAGCGACACCGCAGTGCGAATGCCGACCTCGACCCCCGGCATGGCCTTCTTGCCGATCGAACTCGTCGCAAAGATCGTCGAAGCGGCTTCGTCGACCGGCACGAGCATCGGCAGCGGGGTCTCTCCGAGCGCCTCGCGCAACTGCGCAACGACACGCTCGCTGCCGGCCTGCCGGCGGCCGTGCGGCACGGCGACGGCCGACGGTTTCTCGGTGCGAATCAGCTCGACGAGCCACGCGAGCGCGCCCTGCTTCTGCTCGTCGGTCTCCACGGGCAGCGTCTTGTGCTGCGCCACGGAGCCATCCTCACCCAGCAGCACGGCCCAGACCACGCGGCTGCTCGTGCGCAGCGACAGCGTCTTCTTGTGGCCGAGCGGAGGGGACAGCAACTGCGAACGCAGGTTGCGGCCGTAGGTGCGCACGGCCTCGCGATCCGCCTTCTCCTTGAGGCGGCGCCGCACGTCCTTGCCGCACCCCTCCTGCAGGTGCTGTGCTGCGTGGTCGAACACCAGGTTGTAGAACTCGAGCAGCGGCGAGTCGTCGGGCAGGTCCGAGGCATGCAGCTCGCGCAGCAGCTCGCGATGGCGGCCCTCCGGCAGCGTCAGTTCGAGCACGAGGATGCCCTCGCGCTCGGCGCGGCGCAGCGCCAGCATGCGACCCGCGGCGATGCGGCCGATCGGCTCGGCGAAGTCGAAGAACTGCTGGTAGCGTTCGGCGCCGCCCTGACCCGGGTTGACGGCCCGCGCGCGCAGGATGCC
>DASRJH010000225.1:0-4071 GCA_035649575.1 Planctomycetota bacterium | reverse complement strand
GCTCGACGGTGGCCGCGCGCACGCACGCGCCAAGGACGTGCTGGCCGGCTTCCCGAAGAGGCTCTGTGGCAAACGGCCCCGCGGCGCGCCGCACAGCGGCTGGCAGCTGCTCGAGCACCTGCGGATCGCGCAGCGCGACATCCTCGACTACTGCCGCATCCCGGACCACCAGTCCCCGGAGTGGCCGGCCGGCTTCTGGCCGCGATCGCCGAAGCCGCCCGATGCAGCCGCTTGGGACCGCAGCGCGCGCGCGTTCCTCGCCGACCTGCGCAGTTGCCTGCGTGTCGCGCGCGACCGGCGCGTCGACCTGCTCGCCGAGATCCCACACGCCGAGGTCAGCTGGCTGCACGAGTTGCTGTTGATCGCCGACCACAACGCGTGGCACCTCGGGCAACTGCTGCTGCTGCAGCGCCAGCTCGAGGCGTGAGCTCCCGTCCACGTGCCTCGGCGCAAATGCGCAGCCGCGGCGCGTAGCATGCGCGCATGTGCCCTTTCGCCTTCCCGGTCTCCGTCCTGCTGGCCGCGCCACTCTTGTTCGCACAGGAACCCGACATGCGCGCGCGCATCGAGGGCTTCTCGGCGGACATGCGCGATCTCGGCCGCCGCTACGACGTGCCGATGTCCGCCGAGCGCCGCACGCGCCTCGAGTCGCGGCTCGCCGACGAGGCGAAGCAGCTCGAGTCGATGAACTTCGAGGCCCTGTCGCACGACGCGCGCATCGACTGGCTGCTGCTCGACAACCACGTGCGGCGCGAACGGGAACGCCTCGCGGAACAGAACCGCGACGACGAGGAGATCCACGAGCTCGTGCCGTTTGCCGCGACGATCGCCGGTCTCTGCGAGGCGCGGCGACGCATGGAAGAGGTCGAGCCAACGGCCGCGGCCGAGACGATGGCGACCCTCGCGACATCGATCGACCGCGTGAGGACCGCGCTGCTCGAGAAGGAGTTCGAGCACCTCGATCTGCCGGTCGCCGCGCGCGCCGCCGATCGCATCGGCGACCTGCGCTCCGCGCTGCGCTCCTGGTTCGAATACCGGGACGGCTACGACCCGCTGTTCTCGTGGTGGGTGCAGGCCCCGTACAAGGCAGCCGACACTGCGCTCGGTTCGCTGCAAGAGGCATTGCAGGCGCGCAACAACAAGCTCGCGGGCGACAGCACGCTCGTCGGGGATCCGATCGGCGAAGCAGCGCTGTTGCGCGAACTCGCGTTCGAGTGGATCCCGTACTCCCCCGCCGAGCTCGTCGCGATCGCCGAGCGCGAGTTCGCGTGGTGCGACGCCGAGATGGAGAAGGCCTCGAAGCAACTGAACTGCGCGGACTGGCGCGCCGCACTCGAGCTCGTGAAGCGCCGCCACCGGCCACCGGGCGGACAGCCGCAGATGATCAAGCAACTCGCCGAAGAGGCGATCGGATTCCTCGAGCAGCGCAGCCTCGTCACGATCCCCGATCTGGCCAAGGAGTGCTGGCGCATGCGCATGATGTCGCCGCAGGCGCAGCGCGTGAACCCGTTCTTCCTCGGCGGCGAGACGATCCAGGTCTCGTTCCCCACCGACGCGATGGCGCACATCGACAAGCTGCAGAGTCTGCGCAGCAACAACGAGCACTTCTGCCGCGCGACCGTGCATCACGAACTGATCCCCGGGCACTGGCTGCAGCAGTACTCGCAGGCGCGCCATCGCCAGTATCGCGCGCTGTTCGGCACGCCGTTCTGGGTCGAGGGCTGGGCGCTCTACTGGGAGATGCGCATGTACGATCTCGGCCTCGCGAAGAGTCCCGAGGACAAGGTCGGCATGCTCTACTGGCGCAAGCACCGCTGCGCGCGCATCGTGTTCTCGCTGAACTTCCACCTCGGCCAGTGGACGGGGCCAAAGTGTGTCGACTACCTGGTCGAGCGGGTCGGGCACGAACGGGCCGCCGCCGAAGGCGAAGTGCGGCGCTCCGTCGGCGGCGCCTACGGGCCGCTGTACCAAGCTGCTTACATGCTTGGCGGCCTGCAGTTGCGCGCGTTGCACGGCGAGCTCGTAGCAACCGGGAAGTGGACCGAACGGGCCTTCCACGACGAGATCCTGCGGCAGAATTCCATTCCCATCGCCGTGCTTCGCGCGGCCCTCCGGCAAGCACCGGTGCTGCGACCTTTGCCACCCTGGCGCTTCGCCCAGTAGATCAATTGCCCCAAAGTCGTTGCAGACGAGGTTTTCGGCTTGCAGGGGTTTGACCCGGCGACCACCGCTCGTCGATACTCGCCAGCGTTGGGAAACCCAGATGGCGCCATCCGGGGCATTCCCAACACTCACTCACCAGGAGACAGAAGATGCGAATCAAGGCAAGCGCGCTTCTCGTTGCGGCCGCCTTCGCCCTGCCAGCTTTGGCTCAGACCGAAGCGGCACCGAAGGCCGACGCCAATACGCAGAAGCTGTGGAAGATCGAAGCCTCCGGAATCGGCGGTTGAGGAGCAGCCTCCCAGGCTGCCAGGGTCCGTGCGATCCTGGAAAAAGACAAGAACCTCAAGAACCTTATCTTCGACACGACGGGCATCGGCTACTTCGAAGCCGGCAAGGCCGTGCCGGAGATCGCCGACCTCAACGCCCAGCTGACCAAGGGACGCGCGGGTGGTGTGACCATCTCGCGGCTCACCGAGGTCGACATGCCGAAGGCCGAGGTGGTGTACGAGATCGCCGTCTCGGGGCTTGGTTGAATGGCCACCGCGATCGAGACGCGTGACGTCTTGAGCAAGGTCGACGGTGTCATTCGCGTTCACCCGAACGGGCTGAACGGCAAGGCCCTGGTCTTCGTGAAGGACAAGAAGGTCTTCTCGCCGGACGCCGCGAAGACGGCGCTCGCGACCACGAAGGATCTGCGCATGCGCAAGTGCGAAACCATCAAGATCTGATCGTTCGCGATACTTGCTATTGATCCGCTACGAGCCGTTCACACCGACGTGTGGGCGGCTCGCTGTGTTTCCTGGCGCCTCGTCGACGGCTGCGTAGTCCGACACCGCGAAGCCGCGCGCTGCGAGCACCTCGCGGGTCGCCGGTGCGGTCAGCGTCGCGAGCTCCGCGGCGGCCGCCGGCCCGAGCCGCCTGCCGACCGGGTCGAGCCGCACGAACTCCGCATCGGCAACGCGCGGATGCACCATCCACTCGCAGTCCTGCAGCGGCAGCCGGGCCACGACCGCCGCGAACCGCGCTGCGAAGTCGACCCTGGCCACGGTCGTCGAACCGACGAACGGCAGCGCGCGGAGTCCCGACTGCGCAACGTCCCGGCGCGCGCCGCGGGCCAGTGCCGCGAGCGCAAGTCGCCTGGGCAACAACCGGCCGCCGACTGCGGCCGATTCCGCCGGCAGCCGCGTCCACCGAATGCCTGCCGCCGCCGCCGCGGCGAAGCAGAGTTCGCGGACACCTGGCCAGCAGTGCACATGGTGATGGCCGTTGAAGTGCGTCGGGCACACGCCGAGCTCGCGCAGCAGCTGCAGCTGTGCTTCGATCTCGCGTCCGACCGCTGCTCGATCGACCCGCCGCAGCATGGACGCGCGCAACGCAGGCCCCATGCCTCTGAACCTGCCCTGCGCGTCGGTGAACCCCGGGATCGGTCCCGACAGCGCGCGCCCGAGCGTGAGGCTGAAGTGCAGCCCGATGCCGAGACCGGCCGCCTTGGCCAGACGCACGCCATGTTCAGCCGAAGCGCCGGTCACACACAGCGACGCCTCGCGCACGAGCCCGTTCTGCGCCGCCGCAGCGATGCCTTCGTCGACGCCTGGCGAGATCCCGAGGTCGTCGGCAACGAACACGACGCGCGGCATCAGCCGCTCCGGCGCGCAGGGCCCGCAGTGCCCGCCTTGGTTACCGTCGGCGCGGTCACCGCGCCGCGTCGCGGTCCGCCATCGCGCAACTCCTGCAGCACCGACGCAGACGGCTGCTGGTCGTAGACGCCGCGCAGGGTCCGCCAGCGCACCTTGAACATGTCGCGCAGCATCGCCAGCGAGTCGCGCATGAAGTGCACCGTCGATGGCTCCTTGCGGTAGACGAACATCACGGGGCAGTCGGCGAGGCGCAGGCCGAGCCAGCGCGCCA
>DASRJH010000224.1:0-47018 GCA_035649575.1 Planctomycetota bacterium | reverse complement strand
CACCAGGAAGGTGATTCCGGCGTTGACCACCAGTTCCTTCAAGTAGTATCGGTGCAGTTTCCACATCGCGCGTTCACCATGGTTCCGCAAGGCTCGACACCGAGCAACGATCCGCTTCCCCATTCTGTGGCCCTGAAGTGTGGGCGCGCTGTCGCGGTGGCAGCTGCACCGATCGCGCAGGCGCTGTCCGACCTGCTGCGACACGACGTATCGACGTGGGAATCCCACGGATTGCGGCGCACGAAGGAACGCACCGTGCGCAGCGTGTTCGCTGGCGAGCTCGGTTCGGTCCCGGTGCACATCAAGGTCTTCCGCGCCGACAAGTTCGCCGATCGCGCGCGTGATGCCATGCGCGGACCACGCGGCGAACGCGAGCTGCAGAACCTGCTGCACGCGAAGACTCTCGACTTGCCGGTCGTGGAGCCGCTGGCCAGCGGCCTCGCGTGTGATGGCGAGCAACAACGCAGCTTCGTCGTGACACGCACGGTGCCCGGAGGCAGGCCGTTCTCGTGGCCCGCGACGGTCAGGGCACAGCAGCTCGTCGGTGCGCTGCTGGCTCGCGTGCACGCCCGGGGTCTGTTGCCCGGGGACCTGCATCCCGGCAACCTGCTGCTCGACGCGAGCGAACAGCCGTGTCTGCTCGACCTGACCTCGCTGCGGCGCGTCGGCGATCCGAGTCTGCAGATCCGCGCCAGAGCCCTCGCGTTCTTCTGCCATCAGCTCGACGGCGGCCCGCTCGATCCGGCGGCCCGGGCCCTGCTGCAGGCCTATCGCAGCGACGACATGCCCTCGTCCTTCGAGCACGAACTGCGCCTCGCCACGCATCGCTGGCGCGCCGCTGCCCTGCCGGCGTTCGGGCGGCGTTGCACACGCTCGTGCGCCCACACCGAGGTCGAGGTCCGTCAACGCAGCCGGCCGCGCTGGCACTGGCATCTGAGTCCTCACCTCGATGCAACGACGCGCGCGCGCTGCGCCGAACTGGCCGAAGCCCCGCCGGTCCCGCACAAGACGGGCCGCCGCGGCTCGGTCTGGTTGGTCGCCGAGATGGCCGCGAAGGAACGCAGCAGCGGCGCCGCGCGCAAGCTCTGGCGCGCTGCGTACTGGCTGCTGTTCGCGAAGGTCGCCGCGGCAACCCCGCTCGCGCTGCGGCTGCACCGCGGCCGCGGATTCGTGTTCTCACGGCGGCTCGGCCCGCGGTCACTCGAGGCCGAGCTCGAGGCCGGCCTGCTCGACGCCGCGGCGATCGCCGGCGCGGCGCGTTCACTCGGCACCAACGTCGGCCGCCTGCACGCGCACGGACTCGGCAACCGCGACCTCAAGTTCGACAACCTCGTGCGCGATGGGGCGACCCGGGAGGTGTGCATGGTCGACCTCGACGGCGTCAGTCGCGGCTCGGCGGCCGACACGCGCGGCCGCGGCGCCGACCTCGGTCGCCTGCTCGCGGCCTTCCGCAGCGCAGGCTCGCCGGGCGGAGCGGCGACGGTGGCCACGTTCCTGCGCAGCTATCTGCGCGCCAACCGCCGCCTGCTGCAGCGGCCGCCGTTGGCCCGCATGCTGGCCCGCGCCGAGCACCGCGCCGGCGAGTGGGCCACGGCGCACAGGTAGGACTCTAGCCCGGACCGGGTTGCCCCGGCTTGGGCTCCTTCTTCGCGTTGCCTTCGTGCTCCTTGGCCTTCTCCTGCTCGAGCGCCTTCAACGCGGTTTCGGCGGCCTCCCTCGTCGGGTACTCGCCGCCGACCGCCTCGATCGGAGGAGGCTTCTTTGGGTCCGACACGGTCACCTTCTTGTGCGCCCGCTTCGCGGCCGCCTTCTCCTTCGCGCGCAATTGCACCGCCTTCGCGTAGTCTTCCGCGATCTGTTTGTTCCTGGCCTTCCACGCTTCCTTCGTCATCACCTCGTAGCTGCCGTGTGAGCGCGTGACGACGAAGACGGTCGCCGGCTTGGCAGAGGTGCCAGCGGGCTTGTCCGCAGGCTTTCCGTGTTCCTGCGCGGGAATCACCGCAATTGCGAGAGTCGAGGCGAGGAACGCAGCAAAGAGCCGGGTTGTCATCGGGATCTCCAGGTGGGGGTTTCGTTGTCGGTCGGCGGCGCTGGAAGGAGCGTTGAATCGACGTACGCTTCGCTGCGCCGAGTCAGCGCAGGGCCAGTTCCACTGCGGCGCGCAGGGCGCGCATGTCGAGCGGCTTGTCGAGCACGGCGCGTGCGCCCTTCGCGAATGCTTCGCGACGCACCTGCCAGTCCGCAAACGCCGAGATCAGGATCACCGGCGTCCGATGGTTGCAGGCATCGAGACGTTCGAGGCAGTCCTGGCCCGAGAACATCGGCATGCGAAGGTCGGTGACGATCAAGTCGAACAGCGGCGCCGATTGCGACCACTCGGTGATCAAATCGACCCAGTGCATGAGCTCGAAACCGTTGCGCGCCTGCACGACTTCATGACCATCGCGCTGCAGGGCGCGGGACAGCAGCTGCAGCATGTATTCGTTGTCTTCGGCGACGAGGGTCCGCGGCCTCGCGGCGCCGTTCCTGGCACTGTTGCTGGGATCGCGCTCCGCGGACGACACCGCTTCGCGCTGCGCTGCTCGAGAAGGGTCCATGTTCGTGCTCCGTGCATCGATCGCACTGCGCGACGTGCACAGCGCGACGAGCCAGGCGCCGCTCCACAGGAGGGCGGCGCTCGATCAGTGGCTCGATCAGTCATCAGGGCACACATCAGAGCACATCGCGTGCCAAGCGCGGATCGGGCCGCGGATCTGCCGCCCAGTGCGCCATGGTCTTCGACGCGGATCGGCGTCGCGGCAGATCGCCCCGGTCGGGGCAACCTGCCCCATGTCCGGCTACGAGCCGTACTGCTGCAACTTGCGATACAGGGTCTTGCGGTCGAGACCCAGGATGCGCGCCGCCGTGGTCCGGTTGCCGCCGGCGGATTCGAGCACGCTGAGGATGTAGCGCCGTTCGACCTCGGCAAGCGGCACGAATTCGTCGGGCGCCGCCGCCGCGACGATCACGTGCGAGGGCTCGTGCGCCTGTACCTTGGCGGGCAGATCCTGGACCGTCAGCTGTTCGTAGTCGGTCAGCATCACGGCCCGTTCGATCGTGTTCTCGAGTTCGCGAACGTTGCCTGGCCAGGGGTACGCGAGCAGTTTCTGCGCCGCCGCGGCCGAGATGCCGGCCACCTTCTTGCCGGCGCGCAAGGCGGCTGCGGTGACGAAGGACTGCGCGAGCCGCAGCACGTCGTTGCCACGCGCCCGCAGCGCCGGCACGCTGATCCGCACCACGTCGATCCGATAGAGGAGATCCCCGCGGAAACGTCCTTCTTCCGCATCCGTCTCGAGGTCGCGATGGGTCGCCGCGACGAGGCGGATGTCGACCGCGACGTCGACGTCGCTGCCAACCGGGCGCACGCGCTGCTCCTGCAGCACGCGCAACAGCTTCGGCTGCATCGCAGCGGGCAGCTCGCCGATCTCGTCGAGGAACAGCGTGCCGCCGTTCGCCTGCTGGAACAGGCCCGGTCGCGACGACCGGGCGTCCGTGAACGCGCCGCGAATGTGGCCGAACAGTTCGCTCTCGACGAGGGCCTCGGGCAGCGCTGCGCAGTTGACCGCGACGAACGGGCCCGTGCTGCGGCGGCTGCCGTCGTGCAGCGCACGCGCGACGAGTTCCTTGCCGGTGCCGGTCTCGCCGACGATGAGCACGCTGGCCTCGCTCGGCGCCGCGCGCGCGATGACCTCGAACAACTGCCGCATCGGCGCGCTGTCGCCCACCATGCGGTCCGGCGGCGTCACGCGATCGATCTGCTCGCGCAGGCGGCGGACCTCTGCGCGCAGCGACCCGTAGGCGGCCGCGCGGTCGAGCGTCAGCACGAGCGCTTCGACGTCGACGGGCTTGGTCAGGAAATCGTAGGCGCCCGCGCGGATCGCTTGCACGGCGGTCTCGAGGCTGCCGAACGCCGTGATGACGATGACCGGCACGTCGGGACGAGTGGCCGTGACGCGACCACAGAACTCGATGCCGCCCATGCCACGCATTTTGAGGTCCGTCACCACGACGTCGTGCTCCGCGTCGTGCAACAGGGCAAGGGCCGCCTCGCCCGAGGTGCTCGATGCGGCCGCGAATTCGCGCCGCTGCAGCGCGGTCTCGACCATGCGGCACATCGCCGCGTCGTCGTCGACGATCAGGATGCGGCCACGCATCGGTTCACCTCGTGCTCGCCAGAGGGCAAGAACACCGAGAAGCAGGAGCCGACGCCGGGTGTGCTCGCGACGGCGATCCAGCCGCCGTGCTCCTTGACGATCCCGAGCGAGACCGAGAGTCCGAGACCCGTACCTTCACCGACATCCTTGGTCGTGAAGAACGGTTCGAACAGCCTTTGGCGGTGCTCCCCGCTGATGCCACCGCCCGTATCGCGCACGTCGATGCGCCGCCACACTGCAGTGCCATCCTGGTCATCGGGCCCCTTCGCTTCCTGGCGGGCGACGTCGATCTCGATGCGACCACCAGCGGGAGTGGCATGGATCGCGTTGACGACGAGATTGGTCAGCACCTGCTGCAGCTGTGCTGCGTCCACTTCGACCACTGCCTCGGCCTCCTTGGCGACCATCGCGAGCTGTACACCGCGCTTCTGGGCCACGCTGCCGAGAAAATGCAGCGTCTGCCGCGACAGCGCGACCAGATCGGTTGGCGCCTTCACGGCGGCACGAGGGTGCGCGAAATCGAGCAGCTGGCGGATGATCCCGGTCATGCGCTCCGACTGTGACGCGATGGTCCCGCCGCTCTCGACCAGCTCCGCGCCCGCGATCTCATCGCGTGCGATCATCCTGCCGATCTCCCAGACGACGTTGAGCGGCGTGCCGAGTTCGTGGGCGACACCGGCGGCCAGCCTGCCGACGGTGGCGAGGCGATCTGCTCGGCGCAACTGCTCGAGTGCCGCGATCCGCCGCTCGGTCTCCGCGGCGACTTTGAGCCTGGCCTGAGCCAGGGACCGGCACATGGTGTTGATCTCGACGGCCAGCCGCGAGAGCTCGTTGCTGCCCGGCAAACGCACTTCGCCGCTCAGATCGCCTTCCCCGATCCGCCGGGCACCGTCGCACAGCGTGCGGATCGGACGGTCCATCCACCAGAAGCCGATCACGAACGTCAGCACACCGCAGAGCGCCATCATGGCGAGTGTGACGACTACCGTTCGCGCCATGGAGCCCATCGCGAAGGCCCGCTCTTCGGCCACCGGCTCGCGCACCTCCAACGCGATCAGTTCGTCCCCGGGTCCGACGATGGGCAGCAGGCTCTGCTGGAAGCTCGAGTCGCGCATGACCACCGGCTCACGCGCCAGGAGGCGCTCGCGCTCCTTTTGCGGGATCTTCTGCCAGGCCTCACCTGCCGGATCGATGATCGACAGCGACAGGTGGCGGCCGGCCTGATCGATCGCGTGCGGCACTTGCATGGCGGCCGCCTTGCCATGCCCATTCCATGTCTGCTCGACCATCGCCACGACCGCTTCGCCGAGCACGCGGTGGTCGAGGTTCATGTCGTTGGCGAAGAACTGGACTTCCCTGTCGTAGGCGTAGATTCCGTTCACGACCAGGATGCCGCAGATGCCGGCGACCAGAGTGGCTGAGAACTTGGTGATGATCCGCACGGTGCCGAGCGCACGACTTCGGTGTCGAAGTTGCTGGTCGCGGACGACGGCCGGCAGCGAGTCGATGCGCTGTGGCTTCGCTACGATCCAGCGCGAACGAAACCTCCCGATTGCTCGCGAAGCACGTTGACCAAGCGGCGATCCACGCCTCGCCCGTGCCCGAGACGGCTCGGTTCTGCTGCGCGCGGGGCAAAGCGCCCCATCGGGGCCAGATGCCTCAGCAGCACGATCAGCCCGAGCACTGCAACCGCAGCGCAGCCAACCGCCGCGGGCCGTGCATGCGCCGCTCGCGGAGTTCTGCGTCGGCCGGAGTCGACGGCATGGGATGTGCATCACTTCCCTCGTGCTGCACGCGGTCGTGCGACACGGAAGACCAAGGGAGCGAACACGGTCATGCAACACCACACAGAACCAAAGCCTGAGTTCGAGCCATCCGCGCCACGCCGCACGTCCCTGTGGATGGGACGTATCCTGGTCGCCGAAGACAACGACGGCATGTTGCGACTGCTCAGGCGCCACTTGCGAGCCGACGGGCACGACGTGGTCGAGGCCAAGAACGGGCTCGAGCTCATGCAGTGGATCGACGCGATGGCCCGATCGGGGGATCCAGAGCTCCTGTGCGACCTGATCGTCACCGATCTGCGCATGCCGGCGTACTCGGGTCAGCAGTGCCTCGACGAGCTCAGGCAGCGCGGCCTCGGCACTCCGGTGATCATGATCACTGCATTCGGCGACAAGGCGGTCCACGAGGCAGCGCTTGCGAGCGGTGCGCGGGCCGTGTTCGACAAGCCGCTCGACTTCGAAGATCTCATTTCCGCCGTGCGGACCCTGCTCTGACTGCGACCGGCAACCCCGAGTCCGCCGTCGTCTCGACCGTCTGACACCAGGCCGCGGGGGCCATCCGCGGATCACATGACAAGAGCCGGAGAAGCACCCATGCGAGATCGCGACATCACGACGCCCGGCGTCGTCATCGGCTCACCGACCACACCGTCCGTCGAACGCGACCATCGCTGGGCCATTGTGCTCGCTGGCGGCAACGGCACTCGTCTCGGAAGCCTCACGAGGGATGAGCGCGGGTGCATCGTTCCGAAGCAGTTCTGCTCGCTGCTCGGCGATCGCTCGTTGCCGGGCCGCTCGTTGCTGGGCGACGCCATGCTGAGGGCGGCTGCGCTCGCACCCGAGCAGCAGATCCTCGTCGTCGTCACGAGCGAACACGAGGAGTACTGGCGCCGCGAGTTCGGCAACGACTCCAGCCAACTCGTCGTGCAATCGCAGAACCGCGGCACTACTGCCGGAGTGCTGCTTCCGCTCCTGACCGTGATGCAGCGCGATCCCGGCGCAGTGGTGACGCTGCTACCATCGGACCACTTCGTCGCCGACGAGTGGACGCTCGCGGAGGCGCTTCGCGCCGCGCGCCGCGCTGCTGTCGCCGAGCCCAATCGCGTGATCCTGCTCGGCATCGAGCCCGACTCCGTCGAGACCGACTACGGGTGGATCCTGCCAGAGCGAGCCGTCGGACCACAGTGCGACACGACTGCGGCGACCCTGCCCATCACGGCCTTCGTCGAGAAACCCGACCGAGCCACGGCCGCAGCGCTGTGGGCCCGAGGTGCCGTCTGGAACAGCTTCCTCGTCGTGGCCCAGGCCGCTGCGATGCTCGAGCTCTACCGGCGCAGGTTGCCTGCCATGCTGCGCGCCTTCGCAACCGCGCACGACACTTCACCAAGCGACCTTTCGTCGCTCTACGCGCACATGAACGCCAGCGACTTCTCGCGGCACGTCCTCGCGGGTTCCGCGCAACAATTGGGCGTACGCATCGCGCCCGCCTGTGGTTGGACGGACCTCGGCACCCCGGAGCGGGTCGCGCGCTGTCTGGCCACCATGGGCCCGCACGGATCGGGACCGCGAACCGGCACGCAGCAGAACCTGGCAGGCATGGCGCAGCAGCGCGTGCCGAGTTGATGAAGGCACCCCGCCCTCACGCGAACTGACGCGCCGCCAGGCGATTGAGCAAGTCCTGCGCACCGCCATCGAGCACTTCGAGCGTCTTGCCGTCGCGGTAATGGCGTTCGACGTGATACTCGACCGTGTAGCCGTAGCCGCCGTGGATCTGGATCGCCTCGTCGGCTGCGGTGACCATGGCGTCCACCGCGAGCACGCGTGCCTGCAGCGCCGCATCGACGCCATCCTGGCCGAGGTCGGTGAGACGCGCTGCGTGCCAGGTGAGATGCCGCGCCGCTTCGGTCTGGCGGCGGCACTCCACGAGCTTGCGCACGACGGCCTCCTGCGCGAGCAGCGGCTTGCCGAACGCGATGCGTTCCGCGGCGTGCTTCCTCGAAGCCTGCACGCATGCGAGACCGCCACCGACCGCGGTCGCCGCGACGCCGACCCAGGCCGCGAACTGGGCGCGGCTGATCGCTGCGGCGGCATCACCGGTCCCGAGCACCGTCGCGGCAGCGCCGTCGAACCCGACGCTCGCACAACCCCCACTCGCGAGACCGAGACAACGCAGCGGTGCGCGTGTGACGGCAGCGGGAGCTACCGTCGCGATGACGGGCTTGCCGTCCGACAGCGCCACGACCACGAACAGGTCCGCCTCGGTCGCACCGGGCACGAGCTGTGCTTTGCCAGAAAGGCGCCCGCCCTGCAACCGCAGGCCGTGCTCGAGCCCGACGAAGGTCGCGAGCGTCGCGCCGGCCATCACAGGATCGAGACTGTCGGCTCCAGCTGCCTCGAGCAGCGCGGCACACTGCACCTGGCCGATCCACAGCCGAGCCAACGACGCACTCTCTGCGCCGATCGCTTCGAGTGCGCCGACGAAGGGCAGGAATCCGAGGCCCGCACCACCCTTGGCCTCGGCCACGAGGAGCCCGAACACCCCGAGCTCGGCGAGCCCGTCGAACGCAGTCCGCGCGAACACGCGATGCTCGTCCTGCTCGAGCACCTTCGCGGCGACCTCGTCTGCCGCGAACTTGGCCACGGTGTCGACGATCAGCTCCTGATCTTCGCTCAGTTCCAGATTGTGCATCTCGGTGTCACGAGCCGATCAACGGCCACCCTCCCAGAAATACAAGAACCGCGGACCGGTCGAGCCGGTCAGCAGGTTGTTCAGCGACCGCTCGATGGCGCCAGCGGAGGAGACGCTGCTCTGCGGGACACTCGGCGCATCCGCGCCGAGCAGAAGGTCGGCGAGACCGGTCCGCCGGCGATGCTCGACGATCGTCACGGGTTTGCTGAGCTTCTGCTCGAACCAGGCGAGCACCGTCTCGTGATCGCCGATCTCGTCGATGAGCCCGTTTCCGAGCGCTTGCGTGGCCGTGTAGATTGCGCCCGTGGCGACGGCGAGCACCTGGCTGCGGTCGAGGTTGTCGCGCCCCTCGTCGACGACATCGACGAACAGGTCGTAGAGCTCGTCGACGATCTTCACGAGGAGCGCGCGCTCCTCTTCGCGCATCGGTCGCGTCAGCGACAGGATGTCCTTGAACGGCGTTCGCTCCGACTTGATCGCGACCTGGTCGACTCCGAGCTTCCTGGCGGCGTCGGTGAAGTTCCAGGCGCTCATGATCACGCCGATGCTGCCCGTGATCGTCGTGCGACGCGCGACGATGCGCTGCGCGGCAGCCGCGACGTAGTAACCACCGGAGGCCGCCATGTCGCCGAACAACGCGAGCACCGGCTTCTCGGGGTGCTCGCGCCGGAAGCGACGCACCATCTGGTAGATCTCGTCCGAATCCGTGACGCCACCACCGGGCGAGTCGATGTAGAGCAGGACCCCCAGCACTTCGTCCGCGGCGGCCCGCCGCAGCGCTCGCCGCATCTGGGTCAGCGTGCCGCCCGCGGCGCCCAACACGGGGTTCTGCGCTTCCGCAATCGCACCGCGGATCGGCACCTGCAGGATCTTCGCGTGACCGCCGCGCTCGCCGGCGATGTGCACTTCGTCGTAGACGCCGTCGCCGTCGAAGCCACCGGTGAGCCCTGCGCCGGCCAGGCTGCCGACACTGAGCAACAATAGCAGCACGTTCAGCCCGGCCGAGGCCACGAGCAGGATGCCGAGGAAGATCGCGACGAAGAACGCAACGCCGCGCGACTCGCGCGGCTGCACGCTGGCTTGCGGCCAATGCGGTGGCTGCGGTGGCACACCGGGTGGCGGGCTGCCCGGTGGCGGAGGAGGTGGCCAGGAGGTCATGAGGGACTCACGAGGCCGCGCGCGATGACGAGGCGTTGGATGTCGGTGGCGCCTTCGTAGATCTCGGTGATGCGCGCATCGCGCATGAGCCGTTCGGCTGCCGTGACGCCGCTGGCTCCCGCGAGGCCCAGGATCGACACTGCGGCCCGCGCAGCGCGGTTGGAAAGACGCGAAGCACTCGACTTGGCCATGGCCGCCTCCGTGGTGCAACGCACGCTGTTGTCGCGCAGGATTGCAGCGCGCCAGGTCAGGAAGCGATAGGCATCGAGATCGGCGGCCAGATCCGCGAACGTCCACTGGTCGGGCTGCGTCGACGTCGACCGGCCTTTGGCGTCGACCTGCGTCGTGAGGTGCGCCCGGATCAGATCGATCGCCGCTCTCGCGATGCCGAGCGCCTGCGAGGCGATGCCGAGCCGACCGCCGTCGAGCGTGTCGAGCGCGATCGTGAAGCCCTGGCCCTCGCTCCCGATCAGGCAATCTGCCGGGACCTTCACGTTCTCGAGCAAGATCTCGGTCGTCGGAGAGGCGCGAATACCGAGCTTGCGCTCCTTCTTGCCGACGCTGACGCCTGGCCAGGTCTTCTCGACGACGAACGCCGAGATGCCCTTCACGCGGTCGGGCGCGGTGCGAGCGAACACGACGAAGAGCTGCGCCTCGCTGCCGGTCGTGATCCACAGCTTGGCGCCGTTCACGACGTAGTGGTCGCCGGCCTTCTTCGCCTCGCAACGCAACGCGGCCGCATCCGAACCCGAGAAGGCCTCGCTGAGGCAGTAGGCGCCGAGCCATTCACCGGTCACGAGCTTCGGGAACCAGCGTCGCTTCTGCGCATCGTTGCACCATTTCCCGAGCAGGGAGTTCACGAGCGAGTTGTGCACGCTGATCGTGACGCCGGTCGACGCGCAGACGGCGTTGATCTCTTCGAGCATGATGCAGCTCGCGAGGTTGCCCATCGCGGAGCCGCCGTATTCCTTGGCCACGGTCGTGCGCAACAGGCCGAGTCGGGCCGCCGCGGTCACCGGGTCGCGCGGGAACTTCGTCTCGGCGTCGTAGCTCGCCGCGTTGCCGAGGTGCTTCTGCGTGTAGTCGACCACGTAGTCGCGGAACTGCCGCAGCTCCGGCGAGAGCATGAAGTCGGTGACCTGTGCGGTCGCGGCGACGGAAGAAGTCGTCATCACTTGCTCTGCGAGTAGTCGTAGAAGCCCTTCTTGGTCTTGCGGCCGAGATGCCCGGCAGCAACGAGGCGGCGCAGCAGCGGACAGGCGCGGTACTTGTCGTCCCCGAGCCCCTGCTTCAGCACGTCGAGAATCGACACGCAGACGTCGAGGCCGATGAAGTCGGCCAGCGTGAGCGGTCCCATCGGGTGGTTCATGCCGAGCTTCATGATCTCGTCGATCGCTTCGCGCGTCGCGACACCTTCCATCAACGCGAAGGCGGCTTCGTTGATCATCGGCATCAGGATGCGGTTGGCGACGAAGCCAGGGTAGTCGTTCGCGGGCAGCGGGACCTTGCCCAGTGCGCGCGACCAGGCGAGCACGGCGTCCGTCGTGGCATCGCTCGTGTCGTTGCCGCGGATCACTTCGACGAGTTTCATGAGCGGCACCGGATTCATGAAATGCATGCCGATGACGCGGTCGGGGCGTTTCGTCCCGGCCGCGAGCACCGTGATCGAGATCGAAGACGTGTTGCTCGCGAGGATCGCAGCAGGCTTCATCGCTGCGTCGGCCGTCTTGAACACCTTCGTCTTCACGTCGAGGTTCTCGGTGACCGCCTCGACGCAGAGGTCGACTCCGGCGAGCACGCCCATGTCCTGCGTGGTTGTGAGTCGGGACTTGGCGCGTTCGGCATCGGCTGCGGTCAATGTGCCCTTCTCGACGAACTTGCCGAGACTCTTGTGAACGTTCGCGAGACCGCGGTCGAGGAACTCCTGCGCGACGTCGACCATGAAGGTTTTTACACCACAGGTGGCGAAGGTCTGAGCGATGCCGTTGCCCATCGTGCCTGCGCCGATGACGGCGGCGGCGGCGGGTAGGTTCGGGTTGGTCATAGAGTTCGTCGGCTTCTTCGATTCGTCGCAGCGGCGGGATCAGATCCTCTCGACGCTCATGACGACGGCGTTGCCGCCGCCGAGGCACAGGCCTGCAAGGCCGCGCGTCTTGCCGTGCTGCTGCAGCGCATACAGGAGCGTCGTGAGGACGCGGGCGCCCGAGCACCCGATCGGGTGACCGAGAGCCACGGCGCCCCCGTGCACGTTCCATCTGGCGGGGTCGACTTCGAGTTGGCGCCGCAAGGCCACCATCTGCGCCGAGAACGCCTCGTTCATCTCGACGAGGTCGAAGTCGCGCGGCGTGCAGCGCAGCAGCGTGCAGAGCTTCTTGGTGGCGACCTCGGGAGCCATCATGACCCACTCGGGCGCGAGGCCACCCGTCGCGTATCCCGTGATGCGCGCGAGCGGTTTGATGCCGTTGCTCTTCGTCCAGTCTTCGTCGCACACGACCAGGGCCGCGGCGCCATCGTTGATCGAGCTAGCGTTGCCGGCGGTCACGGTGCCACCTTCGGGTTGGAACGCAGGCCGCAGCTTGGCGAGCGTCTGCTCGGTGCTGTCCGCGCGCGGACCTTCGTCGACCTTGAACACGATGGGCTCACCCTTCTTCTGCTTCTGCTCGACCGCGAAGATCTCCTGATCGAACGCGCCCGACTTCTGCGCCGCGACGGCACGGCGATGGCTCTCGGCGGCGTAGGCATCCTGCTCGGCGCGCGTCACGCCGTACTTCTGGGCCACGAGCTCGGCCGTGGCGCCCATGTGGAAGTTGTTGTAGTGGTCCCACAACCCGTCCCACACGATGCCGTCGAGTGCCTGGCTGTGGCCGAGCCGTGCGCCGGTGCGCGCGGCCGGCAGGTAGTAGGGAGTGTTGGACATCGACTCCATGCCGCCCGCGATGGCGACGCGCATGTCGCCGGCCTTGATCGCCTGCGCGGCCAGCATCACGGCCTTCAGGCCCGAGCCACAGACCTTGTTGATGGTCACAGCGGCCGCGGCGTCGGGGATGCCAGCGGCCCGCAGGGACTGGCGCGCCGGGTTCTGCCCGAGACCGGCCTGCAGCACGTTTCCCATCAGCACCTCTTCGACCTGATCGGCGGGCACCTTCGCGCGTCGCAAGGCTTCGGCGACGGCGAGGCCACCGAGCTGCGGGGCCGTGAACGACGCGAGTGCTCCCTGGAACTTGCCGATCGCGGTGCGGCAAGCGGCGACGATCACAGGACGACCCATGGCTTGGCTGCTTCTCTTGGAGGTAGGAATGTTCGCGCACCTTAGCCGGTGCGCCCTCGAACGGCGAGTCAAGGCTGCGGGGCAAAGAGGCCGGGGCCAATACCGCCATCGGCTGCCCTCGGGATTCCGGCGCGTTTCTGCGGCCGGCGCGGGCCGCTGCGCCATTCCGGCCGGCCGCGACCGCGTCGCACACGTTCCGCTACCAGCTGATCATGGCTACTCTCCCACCGGCATGACCGCGGAGAAGCCAACGACGGGACCGGAGTCGGCGCCTACGCAGATCGGCCCATACAAGATCCTCGACACGCTCGGCGAAGGCGGCATGGGCACGGTCTACCTCGCCGAGCAGAAGACGCCGGTGCGTCGCCGCGTCGCGCTGAAGCTGATCAAGCTCGGCATGGACAGCAAGGGGGTGCTCGCACGCTTCGAGCTCGAGCGGCAGGCCCTCGCGGTGATGAATCACCACGCGATCGCCAAGGTCTTCTGCGGCACCAGCGAGCGCGGGCAGCCGTTCTTCGTCATGGAGCTGGTCGAAGGGGATTCCGATCACTGACTACTGCGACCGGCACAAGCTGTCGCTGAGAGAACGCATCGACCTGTTCGAGCAGGTGTGCCAGGGCGTGCAGCACGCGCACCAGAAGGGCGTCCTGCACCGCGATCTCAAGCCCGGCAACGTGCTGGTCGCGCGCAAGGACGAGCGGCATGTCGCGTCCAGCTTGGTAGCGTGGAACTTCGGACTACAGTCGGGCCATGAAGCTCGTCACCAAGACCATGCGCGGCGCCGACCCTCACTGGGTCGGCGACGGATTCCCCGTCCGAACCTACTTCTCCTACGACGACGCGCCTGCCATCAGCCCGTTCCTGCTGCTCGACTACGCAGGCCCGGCGCGCTTCGAACCATCCGCGCAGCCGCGCGGCGTCGGGCCCCACCCCCACCGCGGCTTCGAGACCGTCACGATCGTCTACCAGGGTGAGGTCGAACACCGCGACTCGGCCGGGCATGGCGGCAGGATCGGCCCCGGCGACGTGCAGTGGATGACGGCCGCATCGGGCGTCGTGCACGAAGAGATGCACAGCCGAGAGTTCACGCGCAAGGGCGGCACGCTCGAGATGGTGCAGCTCTGGGTGAACCTGCCCGCGAAGGACAAGATGTCGCCACCGCGCTACCAGGATCTGCTCGACCAGCAGATTCCCAAGGTCGCCCTACCGGACGCGTCTGGCACGCTGCGCGTGATCGCCGGCAACTTCCGAGGCACGAAGGGACCGGCCAGAACCTTCACGCCGATCGATCTGTGGGATGTCAGCATGCGCGCGACCAGGTCGGTGGAACTCCCGCTGCCGGCGGGGCACACGGCGATGCTGCTCGTGCAGAGTGGTGCGGTGCGCCTAGACAACGGAAAAGAGACGAAGGCCATGGAGATGGCCTTCCTCCAGCGAGACGGCGACTCCGTGAAGGTCGAAGCAACCACCGATGCGAGGCTCCTCGTGCTCTCGGGCGAGCCGATCCGCGAGCCGGTCGTCGGCTACGGCCCATTCGTGATGAACACGAAGGCCGAGATCGGAACGGCAATCGAGGACTACGAAAGCGGCAAGATGGGTCGACTCGCACCGTGACCGGTGACTGACCGAGTCATGGCAGCTCCAACCGAGGATCCGATAGCAGCATGGAAGTCCATCGTGGGGCTCGTCCACGCGCACATCGACGGGCGGACCGAGGCCGACCTCGATCGTCGTGAGGACAGCGAGTCCCTGACGCCGCGCGAACTCGTGCACCACATCGTCGAGGCAAACGTCGTCGCGGCGAGCATCGTGATCGCCGCGTTGGGCAGCCCCGGCTGCGTGTACGACTGGTCCTGGATGCTGCCGTTCGGGCCGTGGCTCGAGCGCATGCGCTACGCGGACAAGCCGATCGGCCCGGCGCTCAAGTTGTTCGAGGCGCTCAACGAGTACGTGGTCGCCCAGGTCTCGCCGCTGCCCGACGGTCTGCAACGCGCCGTGTTGCTCGTCGACCAGCCTGGGGCCGCACCTCGGCGAACGACGGTCGGCGGTGTGCTGCTCCAGGAAGCAGAGCACGCGCGCGAGCACCTCGCTTCCTGAAGCCGCCCACTCGTTCCACGAACGACAGCCAAGCTGAGTCTCGTCGATGGCGAGGCTGGCACGGATCTGGCGGGCACGCGCCGCAGAAAGGCTTGACGCTGCCCCACCGCGCGGGGATGGTCGGCTGGGGCCGCGCAGGGCCCTCCGCAACACGACTCCAACCGAGGTTCGCTTGAGTTCGAAGCCCTACGACGTTCTGGTGGTCGGCGCCGGCCCTGCAGGCTCGGCGGTGGCCGGGCTGCTCGCGCAGCGCGGCGTCCGCGTCCTCGTGCTCGAAAAAGACTCGTTCCCGCGCTTCCACATCGGCGAGTCGCTGCTGCCGGCGGGGCTTCCCGTGCTCGACCGGCTCGGCGTGGTGCCCGGAGCCGACACGTTCGTGTTCAAGCGCGGCGCCCACTTCGTCTGTGAGGACAGCGGTCGCGAGGGCATCTTCGGATTCAGCGAAGCCCTGCCGGGGTGCGCGAGCCACGCCTGGCAGGTCGAACGGGCACGCTTCGACACCGTGCTGCGCGACCGCGCCGTCGCCGCGGGGGCCGATGTGCGTCATGGCGAGACGGTGCTCGATCTCGGCACGACCTCCGAGCGGGCGTTCGTGAAAACGCGCACGGAGACGTTCACGGGCAAGTACCTGATCGACGCCTCGGGTCAGTCGCGCCTGCTCGCGCGGCGTCACGACACGATGCAGCCGTACGACCGCTTCGGCTCGGTGTCGGTCTTCACCCACTACGACGATGTCTCGGACGCGGCGTGGTCCGAGTTCGTGCCCGACTTCAACATCCGCATCATGTTGCGGCCCGACGGCTGGGGTTGGATCATCCCGCTGCCGCGCCAGCGGCTCAGCATCGGCCTCGTGTCGAAGGCGAAGATCACGGCCCCCGACCTCGAAGCCGGCCTGTTGTCGGGCCCGCTGGTCCGGCGCCTCACCTCCGGCGCGCGGCGGCTCGAGACGCGCGTGATCGGCAACTTCAGCTATCGCAACAAGGTCCCCTCGGGCGCGCGTTACACCGCGATCGGCGATGCCTCGTGCTTCCTCGATCCCGTGTTCTCGTCGGGCGTGACACTGGCGCTGCGCAACGCCGAGCGGGTCGCCGACATCCTCGCACCGGCACTCGAAGCCGGAACAGAAGGGGCGGCCGACCTGCTGTCGGCTCACAACGAGGGCATGGATCGCGCCTTCCGCACGTTCGCGGGACTCATCGACCGCTTCTACAACAACCCGACGTTCGCGCAGTCGATCTTCCTCGGCGACTCCCGCGGGATGCCGGTCCGTCGCGGCGTCATGAGCGTGCTCGCGGGCGACGTCTGGCGCACGGGCAACCCGTTCCAGGAGATGCTGCTCGCGGCGCGACGCGAAGGCGGCCGCGCGCGCTCTCGAGGTGCTGACTAGCAGCCCGCGATCGAGGCCAGCATTTCGCGCGCAGGGGCAGCGGCCGCGTGCCGGCGCACGGGGCCGAGACCGCGTTCGACGTCGCGCGCGAGATCGGGCAGACGATGGCGGCGTTCGAGGCTCGGCAAGGTCTCGAGCTCGGTCCGCCGGCGCGGCACCGGCACGCCCCACGTGGCGAACTGCACGCGGTCGAGCAGCTCCCTGCCGCGCTCGTCGCCGAGCACCTGCACGATGCGCAGCACGATCTCGCCGATGATCTCGAGCCCCTGTTCGAGGCGGCGCTGCATGTAGGCGAGCGTCTCGTCGAGCGACATCTTCTTCGCTACCGCGGTGTGCGCTTCGATGAGCACCGACGGGAACGCGGGCGCCTGCATGAACACCGGCCGCGGCCGTTCGGGCGCCATGCGCGCCCAGGTGTGCAGCAGCAGTTCCATGTGGCTCGTGAGCTCGAGGAAACGCCGTCCGATCGCGCCGACGCGCAGCTGGTCGTCACCCTTGAGCCGGAAGAGATCCTGCTGGTAGTACTGACACGTGAAGGACCAGTAGGCGAAGTTGTTCCAGAACACCTTCGTCGCCATGGCCGAGCCGTGGCCGAAGACCGGCGCCGCCTGGCGGAACAGCTCGAACGACCCGTGCAGCAGCGCGCGGTACTGCACGTGTCAGGAAGCCGGCACTCAAAGGGAGACTGACCGCATCGGTGGTGATACCCGCGTAGACGGCCTCTGGAACGTCGCGACCGGCTGTTCCGCGAATAGCCACGAGAGAGACCATGCCCACGGCAGCGGGCAGAGCTCCCTGCCGAAGCGCTGTTCGGCGACCCGCGCAGGCTATGCAGCCGCCACGCGGAGCCCCCGCAGTGAATGCGGCCTACCGGGCACTCTCATGTCCGGCAGGCCGGCTGTGGTGGAGTCGAGGGGAGTCGAACCCCTGACCTATGCATTGCGAACGCATCGCTCTACCAACTGAGCTACGACCCCGCAAATTCGGGGGCCGGGAAGCTAGCGAGCGGGCTGCGCCAGGTAAAGAGGCTCTTCTGGTGGCGGTGCGGGAATCGACTCGACTTCGCGCAGCCGGCCCGGGCGCGGGCCACCCCGCGTCAGGAAACCGGGTACCCGCTCCCGATCCGGATCGAACACCCAGTCCCCCGCGGCATCCACACGCGCGCCGGGCGTCGTTGCGGTGATTCCATGCGAGACGATCAGCGGGCCCGCGACGCGGGCATCGGTCATCAGGTGCAGTTCGCCGCCTACCACGAGCCCTGCGCCGAGTGCGACGGTGGCGCGGGACCCGGTCAACCCGAGGTAGACGCTGCCACCACCTTCGATGGGCCCCGTGAATTCCGCGTCCTCACGAAGCACGTCGCGAGAGGACCATCTGCCATTGCCGTCGCGGTCGGCAAAGACGCAGGCCTGCGGATCACGAGCCACCGCGAACAACAGGCGGCCCCCACCGGCCACCGCGATCGATCGACCGACATAGAGGTTGCCACGCACGACGACCACGAGATCGCGAGTGAGTTCGAATTCGAGCGGGCGCTCGCCCGGCTCGATCCACAGGTGTCCCGGCACTACGAGCAGGTCCCCGGGCACTTCGTGGCCACACGTGTGGCGTCGATCGAACACGTAGTCGTCGCCGTCGGTGCCCGCGGCCCACTGCAAGAGCGCAATCCCGCAGTCTCGGCGAAGCGTAGGGGTCACGTCTGCATGCACGGCGGCGGCCAACGCCTGCTCATCGAGCTGCGGCAACTCACAACGGTGGACTTGTCGAGACCCGGGGATCCGCTCCAACAGACCGGCGTCGACCACCGCCGCGCGGCTGCCGAACACCTCGGGAGCCGCGCCCACGAGGTGCTCGCAGAGAAACACGAATGCGTCGCCATCGGCACCTCGAGTCTCGATCCGCCATCCGGTGTGTTGCCGATCGACGGTTACCTGCATGCCGGCGATCTGGACCCCGACTGGTTCGCCGGCTGGACGCGAGAGCTGCTGCATGGCGACCATGTCTGCAGCGAGCCTCGCGCAGACGTGCACCGCCTTTTGGCGGACACCTTCGGCGTTCGCAACGGCCCGGGCGACGGAGAGCAGCGCCGCGAACACGAGCACGAACGAAGCAGTTGCGCACAAGAGCAGCGGCGAGGCGAAGCAGGTCCACCACCGTCTGCTCACCGCGAATGCAGGTGGAGTCGTCATCGCTGCAGCCGAATGGTCAGGTAGGCACCCGTCGGAGCGACCGTCCAGACGAGTTCGTGGCCAGCGAAGTGACCCCCGAAGGCTCCGATGTCGGGGAACCTGGCGGGCACCGCTCTGCCGACCATGCCCTCGAGCCCCACGAGGCAGTCCAGCTCCTGTCTCCGAGCCTCCGTCGTTGCGTTGACCGCAGTCGCCTCGTGCCGCAACCACACCACCCCGGTGCTGCTCGCGATGAGCAGCAGTGCGGCGAGCATCAGCTCGCTCGGGGGGTGCGGCTGGGTCTTCACGGCGCTACCTTCTCCAACTCCAATGGCGCTCTCATTTCCACGATGTCTCCACCGGTGTGCGCACCCTTCGGTGGATTCCTGTTCAGCCAATCGAGCAGTTGGTTGCACTCGTCCGCCAGGGCGACGAGCAGATCGCCGCGCCGCAGCGTGATGCGAAAACCGACATCCCCCGTGCGAATCCGCTGCAGGGCTTGGAGCAGCCGGAACTCAGGACCCGAAACCCGATTCGAGAGCCGCACCGATTGCATGCCAACGACGGCAGCGCTGGCGGCCAGGAATCCCCCGACGACCAACATGAAGAGCGCATCGTCGATCGCCACGACGCGCCCGGCGGCGGCAGCCTCGAGCAGGTTGCTGCAATAGAGCGTGAGCACCACGACGCTGATCAACATGGCCGCGCCCGGAAGTCCCACGGCCAGACGGCGAAACCGGCTTCTCGATGCCCGCAGTTGCGGGGATGAGTGTTGCCCTCGCGCAGCTACAGAACTCGACGACATGGGACTTGCGGGCGTTTTGTGCCCCGACGACCCGCTGCGGCCCCCACAGCGCAGGCGTCGTGACGCGCAGATCGGCACGCGAGCGGGTTCCATTGAGCGAAGCGGTCCACATCGTCCCGCAGTTGGACGCAAGCTCGGACGAAGAAGTTGCCGATGAATCGGCAGGCGTCCGAAGCGCGGAACCGACCAACCAAAATGGCCGATAAACTGAAGTCTGAAGAGTCGGAGAAGAAGGCAATCGTCCTAGCCGTGACTTCTGGCAAAGGCGGCGTGGGCAAGACTTCGCTCTCGGTGAACCTCGCGTGTGAGTTCAGCCGTCGAGGTTATCGCTCGATTCTCATCGATGCGGATCTCGGCTTGGCGAACGCACACATCCTGGCTGGGATCAAACCGGTGAAGACGCTGTCGGACTACATCGAGGGCAACGCGGAGCTCGCGGAGATCCTCGAGAACGGTCCCTGCAATGTGAAGTTCATCAGCGGCGGCAGCGGTGTGAAGGAGATGGCGAACCTCGACGACAACGGACGCGCCAGGGTCTGTGTCGCCATCGAGGAGCTGATCCCGTTCTGCGATGTCATTCTGCTCGACACGGGAGCCGGTGTATCGAAAGGAGTCACGGACTTCGTCACGCTCGCCGACCAGACCGTGCTCGTCACGACGAGCAATTTCGCGGCAATTGCGGACGCCTACGGCATCGTCAAGGTGCTCGTAGCCGACGGTTTCGACAAGCCGATCCACTGTGTCGTGAATCGTGTTCGCTCGCCCGAAGAGGCTGAGCAGGTGTTCATGAAGTTGAAGGGATGCACGGAGCGCTTTTTGGGCTTCGACCTCAACTGGCTCGGAATGCTGCCGGAAGATAGTTCCGTTGAGGGCGCCGTCATGAAGCGTACGCCCTTCAGCGAAGCCTTCCCCGGCAGCGTCGCAGCGCGCTACCTCGCGAAGTTGGTCTCGGGCCTCGAGCGCTATCTCGAACGTCCGAAGCCGGTGACGCAGGACGCCAAGAGCTGACGAGGAAGAAACAAACAGGCGGGCAGGCACTGGAGCCTGCCGCAAGAAGCCAACCGGGAATGGGGGATTCAGGATGACTCGCACCACCAAACAAGATGCGACAGAAGGGATCGATCAGGGGACGGACAAGTATTCGGCGGCCGAGGAGGCCTTCGGCCGTCAAGCCAACAAGGGGATCCTCGCTGACAAGGTCGCCGAGGAACTCAACGTGCCGCGGCGAACCGCTGCCCGCGTCCTCGACGCCGTCCTCGACGCAGTGAGCGAACTCTTGCGAGATCGCGGCAAGGTCGCCGTGAAGGGCTTCGGCACCTTCGAACGACGCATCCGCAAGGGGCGCGCCTACAAACACCCCCTCACGGGTGAGAGCATCGACGTCGCCAACAAGGAAACGATCATCTTCAAACCGAGCGACCAGCTCATCGTCGAGACGCGGACGAACGCGGCTCCTCGCGCGAAGAAGACGCCTGGGTTGCCGACCGACGACATCCTGTTCAAGGGATGATCCGAAGGGCCGCCGCGCGCAGCCCCCGACGTCGATCGGATTGCCCTGCGAGGTGACGGCGCGTCTGACCTGCGACCTGATGAGGCGCCGCCATGCGGCGCTCCCGCATTCCTGGTGACCATCCACCGAGGTCACGGCTATCCTTGGAGTTGTGAACGGGCCTGACCCCACCGTCGACGAGTTCGTTGCAGCCTGCGTGCAGTTCGATGTGCGCCCTGGCGACGTTGCCGCGAACGTGGCTGCGATGCGTGCCGGGGTCGAAGAGGCGGTCGCGGCCGGCGCGCTCCTTTGCGTGCTACCCGAACTCTGGTCGACCTCGTTCCTGTCGACCTTCGATGATGACGCTCTGCGCCAGTCCGCAACCGCGGAGCGCGACCTCTGCGAGGTTTCAGCCACCCACGGATTGGTCATCGTCGGCAGCTGCATCGAGGTCGACGCCGGGGAGGTCTTCAACACCGCGCATGTGTACGAGCGAGGGCGCTGCCTCGGTTCCTACCGCAAGATCCACCTCTTCTCGCCGAACCTCGAGCATCGCAGCCACGGGTTCGGACAGGCACCTCTTGTCGTAGAGACGTCGCTGGGGCGGCTCGGGGTCCTCATCTGCTACGACCTTCGTTTTCCCGAGCTGGCGCGCTACTACTTCCATCGCGGTGTCGAGATGCTTGTGGTGCCCTGCCAATGGCCCGAGGCTCGCGCTCACCACTGGCGAACCCTGCTACGCGCCCGAGCGATCGAGAACGAGCTCTTCGTGATCGGCTGCAACCGCACCGGGCAGGAGCCCTCGCTCAAGAACGGGGAGACACTGGCCTTCCCGGGCGACGGGCGCATCATCGATCCTACAGGTGAAGTCCTCGTGGCAGGCTCCGGCGAGGCGGGGGCCATCGTGGCCACCGTCGAGTTGCGCAAGGTCCGCATGATGCGGCGCATCTTGCCGATCGCGCGCGACCAACGTCCGAGCGTCTACCGACGGATGTTCGAGGAAGTGTGGCCGTTGATGGTCGAACGGAGCCGCGAATCGCACAGTCAGGACTTCGCCAGCGACGACGAGTAGCCGTCCCCGCCGCTATTCGACATATGCCTGCAGCTGTCGGGTCTTGCCATGCCGTTTCATCTTCTCGATGGCCGCATTCTGCAACTGGCGTACTCGTTCCGCAGTGATGCCGAGGGTGGCGGCGATTTCGCCGAGCGTCTGCGGTTCGGTTCCTCCGAGGCCGAAACGTCGGCGCAGGATGCCCTGCTCGCGCCCCGGGAGGTCAGCCATCGCTTCGGCAAGCGCCTCTTGCAGGTTGCCAGGGGGAATCGAATCAGGAATCGGCACCAGGCGTTCATCGGGCAGCATCTGCGCCAAAGAACCACCATCATCACGCGACAATTCGGCATCGAGGCTCACCGCGTACCGGCGAGTCGACAACACCCAGGAGACCTTCTCGGCGGGAATGCCGATCCTCTTGCCGATCTCCGCATGCGACAGCTCCTGGCCATCCCGGCGACCGGCCTCCTGCGTGCGCCGGATTTTGCCAAGAACCTTCTGCACCCAGATCGGCAGTCGCACCGTGCGAGAGTTGTTGTAGAGCATCTTCAGCACGGCCTGATGTACCCAGAACTGCGCATACGTCCTGAATCGAACGTCGCGGCGCCAATCGAATCCGTCGATCGCCTGGAAGAGAGACGCGTTTCCTTCCTGGATCAGGTCCGCCGTGTCGACGCCCAAACCGCGATAGCGATTCACCGTTCCGAGCACGATGTAGAGGGCGCCTTCGACATAGAGGTTGCGCAGCTCATCGAGTTGGAGAACCATCAGTTCCACCCAGGCGGCATCCAGACGCCGCGGCATCGGCCGCGCGCGAACAGCGGCGATGATCTCGCGCGCAGGACGCTTCATGAGGTCGTCGATCGAGGCTGCGTCGATCCTCTGTTTGTCGAGGCAACTGCGCACGAGACTGCGAAGGAACTCGTGCCGCCGGGCCATGCGAAACTCTTCAGCCCGGTCCATCTGCGAAATTCGCCTGAGGTCGGCCTGGTAACCACTGTCGCGAAAATCAGGAAAGTCCGGCAGTGCTGCCGGACTGTCAGTGTTGGTGCGTTCGGCGCGGTAGGCAGCCAGATCGAGGCTCGCACGGGCAACCGAGAACTGCTCGATGAGACGGTTGACCGTAGCCTTGAATCGATCGCTGATCACGTCTAGCCGCAAGTCCAGGTCTGCCAACGACAACACCTGACTCGGCTTGAGCCGCGACCGGTTGGCGGAGAATAGCTTTGCGAGAACCATCGTGGGGTCTGGGTTGGAAGTTGGGTGATACGAGGTTCGCCGTCCTTGACTCCGCAAGAGTGGAGTAGAGGCTCACGGCAAGAACCTGAGGGGCTCTAGACCAACTTCCGTGCCATGGACGCGTTCGCCGCAAGCCCGGGCTTGGTCGGCACCGCACCCCGCCGCGGCGACGAAGTGAGCCACCAGCCGTGTTCCAGAATCAGCATGCCCCAATCCGCCTGGGGAACGCGCCGAACGGCCCGACCTACTTCTTTCGCGCCAACAGCAGCACGATCCCGAGCAGCAGCACACCGCCACCAACCAGCACCGGGAGTGGAAGCAAAGTCTCGCTGGCATCGACCCCGACGGGCATTTCGGGCGCAGCATCGGGCTGCTGAGGGACCGGCGGAGGCGCGGCGGCGGGTGTGACCGACCCCTCGAGCACCCTTTGAGGCTTCGGCTCGGCGACCGGCGACGCTGTCGGCTCGATCGCCGTCTTGCCACCCTCGGCAGAAGGCCTCGCGGCTCCCTCCCGCGGCACGGCCACTGCCGGGTCGAGCGCGCGGCCAATCTCGATCTCGGTCGACACCTGATCGACGAACCGCCCGACGGGTTGGCCGGAGTTGCCGTCGTAGAGATCGAACTTCATGTCGATTGCGACGCGCTGCTTCTTCCCTATCTCGGCATCAGGAGACACCGTCACCGGAACTTCGAAGATCGCGTAGTTGTCGTAGACCGGGCGCCCGAGATACCCCTTAGCATGCTTGCCAGGCTCCGCCGGCAGGAATGACATCGCGCCGAGGCCAACAACGCCCTGCTGCGCAGCCCCGATCAGCTCCATGGGAGGTGGCGACGGGATTACGGCGTCTCCCAGCAGGATCGCTGCTACCGAGACCACGCCAGACTGTCCTGGCATCAACTTGGCCGGTTTGACCGTCGCGTAGAATCGACAGAACGCCGAAGCACCGCTCGTGATGTTGCGCGCCAACATCTGCTCGGGAGTGAGGTTCTCCTTCTTGTCGGTGTCCTTGTCACCGCGCCCCGACTTCTCCTTGGCCTCGTTGATGCGGCGAGTGACATCGGGGTTGGCAGTCTCTTCGCCCGCTTCGCCATTCTGGCATGGCGCGATGGCGTTCAGGCACACGAGGGTGAGCAGAGTGCGGAGCAGCATTGGGCGTTCTAGGGGCGGTCGGAGATGAGGTTTCGAGCCAGAGCAAGTGGGCAAGCATAGCTCAACGTAGACTGCCTTGGACGACCCTCGCGCTGGACTTCTTCCGCTTCAGATCTCCCGCCACAGCGTCAGGGTCAGTTGTGTCCGCGCCACAGTAGCACCGATGCATCGCGCCACACTACGGTTCACCTCATGCTCGCTCACGACCTTGAGCCACCCTCGAAGGATGATCCGCCTTCTTGATATAGCTCCAGTACCAGGCTAATTACGCGGTCCGCATGCGCCAGCCATCCGCCGCCCTTGCCGAAGCTGCCGTCCTCGACGCCCTTCGGTCGGTCAGAGATCCGGACCTCCATCAGGACATCGTGGCCTTGGGCTTCGTCAAGAACCTGCGGATCTGCGATAGCCACGTGGCCTTCTCGATCGAACTGACGACGCCCGCTTGCCCGGTCAAGGAACTGATGAAGTCGCAGGCCGAACGCGCGGTCTCGGCGCTTCCGGGCGTCACCCAGGTCTCGGTCGAGATGACCGCTCGCGTCACGGCCAGTCGGCCCGTGCTCGGCGACAAGGGCCTCATCCCCGGGGTCAAGAACGTGATCGCGGTTTCGTCGGGCAAGGGGGGCGTCGGCAAGTCGACGGTCGCCGTCAACCTGGCGTGCGCACTGCAACGCACAGGCGCCCGCGTCGGCATTCTCGACGCCGATGTATACGGACCGAATGTCCCGCTCATGTTGGGTCTCAGCGGCCAGCCCACGGTGGTGGACAAGAGGATCGTGCCCTTCGAGCGGCACGGGCTGCAGGTCATGTCGATGGCGCTTCTGGTCGCCGAGGATCAACCTGTCATCTGGCGAGGCCCCATGCTGCACTCCGCCGTGCGACAGTTCCTTTTCGACGTCGCCTGGAACGATCTCGACTACCTCGTCGTGGATCTGCCGCCCGGCACGGGAGACGCGCAGCTCTCCTTGAGTCAGCAGGCGCACCTCATCGGTGCTGTGATCGTCACCACACCGCAAGACGTGTCCGTGCTCGACGTCAAGAAAGCCATCCGCATGTTCCAGACCGTGAACGTGCCGATCCTGGGTGTCGTCGAGAACATGGCGTGGTTCACGCCGCCCGGACACACCGAACGCTACTACCTGTTCGGACAGGGCGGCGGCGAGAAGATCCAACGTGAGTTCGGCGTGCCGTTGCTCGGCCAGGTTCCACTCGAGATGGCCGTTCGCGAAGGTGGTGACAACGGTCGTCCCATCACGATCGCCGCGCCAGATTCAGCGAGCGGCAGGGCTCTCATCGAGATCGCGGGCAAGGTCGCTCAACAGGTCAGCATCCTCAACGCCGAATGAACTGAGACAAGCTCATGAACGACAAGACCATCACCCAGAAGAAGACCCGCTTCACGCCAAAGACCACTCTGCTGGAAGTCCTGACCGCCGATCCGACGCTCGGCATGGTGCTCATGCGAGACTTCCACCTCGGCGGATGCCGGAATTGCGGTTTCGACCCGCAGGACTCGATCGAGACGGTCGCCGCCCAGAACGGCATCCCCACCGACCGCCTGCTCGCTGCACTGAATCGCGAGGGCTGAACGAGTCCCATGGCTGCGGCGCCCTGCGACCGAAGCCGCACGGGATCGAGCCAGTGGGTGGCACCTCGAGGCGAACACTTGCGCTGTCCCCGTCCCTGGCCAAGATACACGTCTTCTGCTACGCGTCCCTGGCAAGCAAGACACCCACATGGTCACCGAACTCACCGACACCAATTTCCAGAGCACACTTCAAGCGGCCAAGGTTCCGGTGCTGGTCGATTTCTCGGCCAGTTGGTGCCAGCCGTGCAAGGCTCTGGCTCCCACGATCGACAAGGTGGCCGGTGAGTACAAGGGTCGAATCGACGTCTACAAGATCGACATCGACAACGCGCAGGACTCGGCTGCAGGCCTTGGCATCATGAGCGTGCCTACCTGCGTCTTCTTCCGCGACGGCAAGGAAGTGGATCGCTTCACCGGCAACGTCGACTTGCGCACCGTCAAGAGCCACGTCGATCGCGTGCTCGGCTGAGGTTACGCCAGAGCAGCGCGAGGCCGAGTGGCACGCAGCCGAGCGCGAACAACCAACGCCGACGCTCGGGAATCACAGCTAGCGGTGCCAGTGTCTCCACGCCTCCGATCTCGGCCGCGAGGACGAAGGAGCCGGCTGCATCTGGCACGAACCTCATCTGGCCATCCGTCCCGGTGACCCCGACCGCCCGCGGTGGCCCGTCGAGGCCGGACAGCGTGATCGCGAGGCCCACCAGTGGTTGGCCATTCTGCTCGGCGTCTACGACGACCTCCTGGCCGACCTCGGCTGGCACCGGTTTCACGCGCAGCTGCTGGCAGCCGGCAAGACAGAGGATCGTTACGAGCAACGCCACGCGCGATAGTCTGCCAGCTTGCTGCCCGAAGTCGAGAATCTGGGTCGCGCCGCTTACGAGCCCGTGTTGACCCGCATGCGAGCACTGCACGCCGCCGTGCACGGCGGGGCGGACGGTCGCGTCCTCTTCGTCGAACACGAACCGGTCTACACTGCGGGCCGTGCTACGCCGGCCGGCGAACTACGTCCGGGAATCGTGAGCGTCGAGCGCGGCGGCAAGATCACCTACCACGGTCCTGGCCAGCTTGTCGTCTATCCGATCCTGCGCCTGCCCAAACCCGACGTGAGAGACTGGATGCGCCGCATCGAGAACTTCGGCGTGCGGATCGCAGCGGCGTTCGGCCTCGACGCCGAACCCTCGGTCGACGGCACCGGCGTCTTCGTCGACGGCCGCAAGTTCGCCTCGATCGGCGTAGCCGTGAAGCACTGGATCAACCTGCATGGTATCGGCATCAACGTCGCGATGGATCTCACCGCGTGGCAGGCGGTGCGCCCATGCGGCCTGTCACCCGACATCATGACGGATCTGAGCTCGGCGGCAGATCGGCCCATCGCGATGCACGAGGTGGTCGCCGCCGCCAGCGCGGCGGTTTCTGTGCTCACCGACCCGAGCGGTGCGCTATGAACGCGATCCCATGACCGGTTCCGTCGAACTCGACCCGGACGGCACGAGCCTCCTGATCCGGTTTCCGTATCGCGAGGACCTGGTCGCGATGGTGAAGGCACTGCCCGGGCGCCGCTGGGATCCCAAGCGCAAAGTGTGGCGCGTGCCCGCTGTGCACGTCGAGCAGGTCTTCTCGGCGTGCTCGCGCCACTTGTTCGACTTCGCGCCCGAGATCCCATCTCTGATGGCAGGAACGTTGCGGGCAAGTTCCGCTCCCGAGTCCAAGCCGACCGGCCCGAAGGCCGGCCAGGCAGCATTGCCACTTCGCCCGCCGCCGCCAGCCGGCGCCCCGGGCGACGGCGACGAGACTGCTGTCGCACTGACGATCTCGGCCCTGAATGCGCAGGTCCGAGACGGTCTGCGACGGCAGTTCCCCGGTGAACTCTGGGTCGTCGGCGAAATCGTGGACTTCGACAAGAGTGCCGGCCGGCCACATCGTTTCTTCCAACTGGTCGAGAAGGCCAGGGGCGAACCGCGGGCGCTGGCCGCCGTCGAAGTGGCGCTGTTTCAAGGCACGGCCGAACGGCTGTTGCCGCGGCTCGCGAGCAGCGAGACGCAGCTGACGCTGCGCGACGGCCTCGAGATCAAGGCGCTCGTCAGAATCGACTTCTACGTCCCGACGGGCCGCTTCCAGATCGTGATCTCCGACATCGACCCGAGCTTCACACTCGGAAAACTCGCGCTGACGCGCGAGCAGATCCTGCGCGAGTTGCTGCAGCAGGGGCTAGCCGCGCGCAATCGTTCGCTCGGCTTCCCGGTGCCCGCGCTTCGCATCGGCGTGCTCACGAGCCCCGAGTCCGATGGCTGGAACGACTTCCTGCGCCACCTTCAGGAGTCGCGCGCCGGTTTCGAGGTCACGCTGCTGCCCGTGAAGGTGCAGGGACTCGACCTGAAGCCGAGTCTGATGGCAGGTCTCCGCTGGTTCGCGCAGCACGCCGAACACTTCGACGTCTTGTGCATCGTGCGCGGCGGCGGCTCGCGCAGCGACCTGGCCTGGTTCGACGACCGCGACGTCGCCTTCGCCGTCGCGCGCCACCCGCTCAAGATCCTGGTCGGCATCGGCCACCAGCGCGACCAATCGGTCCTCGACGCGATCGCGCACTCCGAGAAGACCCCGACAGCCGTTGCCGACCTGCTCGTGCGCGGTGTCGAAGAGGCCCGCGCCAGCGTGCGCGAACGCGCGCTCCGCCTGCACGACGCGGTCGCCCTTCACCTGGGCGAGCAACGCAGCGCACTCGTGCGCACGGCCCGCAGCCTGCAACGCGCCGTCGAGATCCACCTTTCGCGACAGCATGCGGCGTTGGCGGCGACCGGCCGGATGCTGCAGGCCACGACGCTGTTCCGCCTGCAGCGAGAACGCAGCACGCTGCAGCAGGCGGCCGCTCGTGTCCGCCATGGGGCAGACCGGCACCTCGAGCGCTGCAACTCGAGGATCGAGCAACAGGCCATGCGGCAGCGCCTGCTCGATCCCACGCGAGTGCTCGGGCGCGGCTACACGCTGGTCCGATCGAGCGAAGGCCGCGTATTGCCCTCGGTTTCCCGACTCGCCGCGAACCAGATCATCTGCGTTCAGTTCCGCGACGGCCATGCCGACACCCGCGTCGACCACGTGCACCGAGCAACCCATGAGTGACAAGAAGAAGGGCAGCGAACCCACCTACGCGGCCGCCAGCGCCGAACTCGAACAGATCCTGCACGATATCGAGTCGGGCGAGATCGACCTCGACGTGCTGTCCGACAAAGTGGAGCGAGCCGCTGCCTTGCTGGCCATCTGCCGCCAGAAGCTCGCGGCTACAGAAACCAAGGTGAAGAAGGTGACTGCGGACCTGGCGGCCGCGATGGACCAGAGCGCAGCCGACGATGAGAAGGAGACGCCGTGAACTGGGAGCAGGCCATCCTGTGGTTCGTGACGCTGATCATCAGCCTCACAGTGCACGAGGCGGCGCACGCGCTGTTCGCGCTGTGGGGTGGCGACCGCACCGCGTACTACGCAGGGCAGGTGACGCTGAATCCGATCCCGCACATGCGGCGTGAACCGTTCGGGATGGTGGCGCTGCCGTTGCTGAGCCTCTACCTGACCAAGGGCACGATGTGCCTCGGCTTCGCCCATGCGCCGATCGACCCGATCTGGGCCTACCACAACCCCAAGAAGGCAGCGCTCATGTCCGCGGCTGGGCCACTCGCAAACACCCTGCTCGCGGCCATCGCATTTGCCGTGTTGTGGTTCATCGCGCGCCCCGACAGCAATTCCGCGGAGGCCGTGCGGAGGATCGCCGGCACGTTCCTGATGCTGAACCTTCTGCTCGCCGTGTTCAACCTCATCCCGCTCCAGCCCCTCGACGGTGCCGGCATCGTCACTGGGCTCTACCCGCCTGCGCGCAAGCTCTACGACGCGATCGGGCGCATCCCCTACAGCGGCATCGTCATCATGATCCTGCTGTTTCAGGTGATCGACGACCTGTTCTGGCCCGTCTTCAACACCGTCAATGGCCAGCTGCCGTATCCATATCGCTATCCCTGAGCTCGAACGCGATCACGGCCGACCCGCGATCGCCGTGCTCACGAGCTCGCCGGCCGACAGACACGGACTCATCGAACGCTCGTAGGCGAACTCGGGGTCCCGAGCATCCTTGTCGCGCAGCAGGTAGCCAACCTCGTCGTCGCAGAGACCGAGCACGACGAGATCAGGGCGACGCAGCTGGGCCCGCAGACGCGCCGCAAGCACCGGCTCCATCTCGCCGGGCACGGCCACGGCTTCGAAGCTGCCGAGCCGCAGGAACCCAACCGTACTGCGCGCTGCGCCGTCGAACAGCTCGCGTTCGAGCACGGTCGTCAGGCGGCCGACCCGGAAGCCGGCCGAGATCATCGGCAGGTAGACATCGGCCCGACGCACCTCGATCTCGTCGACCACGAGCGGCTCTGCTTCGTGCAAGGCCTTCTCGCAGAGATCACAGGCGCCCTTTCCGAACGCTGCCACGCCGGTCTCGTCGCGCGGGTGCACGTCGGGCGAGACCATCGCGCCGAGCGCACCGTTGGCGAACACGGCTTGACCGTGGCCGCGCGCGCGCCACTCGTCGCACAGCGCCCCGACGAAGTCGGCGCTGATCGCCGTGTTGCGTCGCGGTTGCACTTCGGGGTGGCAGGCAAGGTGCAGTAGAGAACCGAGCGGGCGACCGTCGTCGAGCGCCTGTGCATGCAGCACCGTGACGCGGCGATCGAACACGAACCGGCGGTTGGCGTTCTTGACGAGACCCGAAGGCGGAAGCATCGCCTGACCGCGCAGCAGACGCGCAGGCGCCGCGTTGGCACGCGCTTCGGCAACCGCCGTCGCCGTCGCTTCGCGCAACCGCACGAGGTAGTCGCGGTCGCGGCCCGAGGACATGAAATAGAAGCCCCACAGGCCGATCATGTCGGGCCCCGCATGTGTGTGGCTCGAGCACACGAACACGTCGCCGTTCGCGAACCCGGCGAGCCCCCTCTTGATCCAATCGACGTCTTCCCGCATGAGGCCGAGGTTGTCGACGCCGACGATCGCGATGCGCCGCGATCCGGTCTCCAGGACCAGGGCGCGCACCTTGAGCGGCCTCGCAACGCTCGTGCTCGTGCGCGCGGGGTCGAAGCCGGCCATGTAGCCACCCACTTCGGGTGTCACGTCGCGTTCGGCGCTGCCGACGGACAACCCGCTCGATGCGTCGGTGAGAACAGCGTAGCTGGCGGGCACCTCGGGTCTCACGCGCTGGAAGATGCCGCTGCAGCCAGCGAGACATGGCACGACGAGCGCAAGTGCGACCAGCCTCACGCGTGCAACCGTAATGTCAGGTCTCGAGCAACGCGAGCGCGTGCCCCAGGGTCTGTTCGGTCTCGGGCGCCGCGCGATGGCGGGCGGCCAGCTGCAGGCAGCGCAGATAGTGGACCAGCAGCTCACGATCGGTCAGGTCGCGAAGATGATCGCGCACCTGATCGTGACCGCTCGAGCGCAGATAGCGAGCACAATCCGCCTTCGTGATCGTGCGGCCGCCGTGGTAGGGATCGACGAGCACGGGTCGCACGCCTTGCAATCGCACGAGGAAATGGTCCGGCAACGCGACGCCGGCCACCGAGAGACCGGCCCACCGCGCGACGAGCAGGTAGATCAGCGACAACGAGACCGGGATTCCGGTGCGCTGCTCGAGGACCCGATCGATCAGCACATGGTCGAGTTCGAGCACGCTGGCCCGGCCGCCTTGCAACCCGAGCGTGTCGTGCAGGCGTTCCGCGAGCAATCGCGCGCAGGTCGGCAGACTTCGGCCCACGAGATCGGCCCGCAGCTCGGTCGCGTGACGCCGCAGGCGCGCCGCCAGCTCCGTCGCCTCGGGCACGAACGTGCGCACCATCTTGGAGAGCAGCACCGCGCCCTCGAGCAGTGCAGGAGCCGATCCGCGTCCGAGCCGGCCGAGCCGCAACTTGGAGAATCGCCGCAGACAACCGCGGATCTCGAGCGTGCGCAGCACGGCCCGGCAACGGGTCCGCGTGCGCACGTGGTCCGCTTCGGCGCCCTCGCGCAGCAGCGCCACGGCGAGGTCTCCCCACTGCAACAGACGCTCGCGGGCCGCGGCCTGGATCGGACCCCGGTCGTCGCCGAGCAGGTCGATCGCTGCGGCGATCTGCGCCTGCGTGGGACGCGACGGTTCGGAGTTTTCGTGCTGACTCTTCATCGGGATCCGGGTGCCACCTCATGGCCGACACCCACGAGTTGGGAACGCATGAGCATACACAGAGGACGCTCGCTTCCACGGCCCTTGTCGCCCCGGCGTGCATGCGAACGAACGCGTCCGCAATTGTGTGGCGCCTGCCGCTCGTCGTGATAGGAGAGCGAATGCGGCGGAAACGCCCGTCCCATCGCCACTGTCCCATCGCACAACGGGCGCGCGGCATCGGCTCGCGCGCCAGACCTCGATTCCAGCAATGAGCGCCCCCCCACCCGACGACCTGCTGTCGATGAGCCCCGAGGACTTCCGTCGCTTCGGCCACCAGGTCGTCGATTGGATCGCCGACTACCGCACGCGCGCGGGCCAGCTGCCGATCCAGACTGCCACACGGCCCGGCGAAGTGCTCGCATCGCTGCCAGAGCAGCCACCGCGCGCACCCGAGGGCTTCGCCGCAGTGCTCGCCGACATCGACCGCAAGATCCTGCCCGCGCTCTCGCACTGGCAGCACCCGCGCTTCTTCGGCTACTTCCCGAGCAACGGCGATCTCGCCTCCGTGCTCGGGGACTTCTTGAGCACGGGCCTCGGAGTGCTCGGGCTGTCCTGGCAGTCGGCGCCAGCGCTCACCGAACTCGAGGAGCGTGTCGTCGACTGGTTGCGACAGATGAACGGTCTCTCTGTTGCCTGGCACGGAGTCATCCAGGACACGGCATCGACCGGCTCGCTGTTGGCCCTGATCTGTGCCCGCGAACGCAGCACGGGCCACGCTGCTTCGGGCATGGGCTTGCAGGACGGCGGCCGGCCGCTCGTCGTCTACACGAGCCGCGACGCACACAGCTCGATCGAGAAAGCCGCCCTGCTAGCCGGTTTCGGCCGCCACTGGTTGCGCAAGATCGACGTCGACGCCGCCCGCGCGCTCGATGCAGCAGCGCTGGACCGCTGCATCGCGACTGACATCGCAGCGGGACTGCGCCCGTGTGCAATCGTCGCGACGACCGGAACGACGGCGACGACAGCCATGGACCCGATCGGCGCCTGCGCCGAGCTCGCCCGACGCCACGGACTTTGGCTGCACGTCGACGCGGCGATGGCCGGCTCCGCGATGATCCTGCCCGAATGCCGCCGGCTGTGGCAGGGCATCGAGGGCGCCGATTCCATCGTCGTGAACCCGCACAAGTGGCTCGGTGCCGCCTTCGACTGCTCGGTGTACTTCGTGCGCGACGAGGAGCACCTCGTGCGCGTGATGTCGACCAACCCCAGCTACCTGCGCAGTTCCGTCGACGAGCGCGTCAAGAACTACCGCGACTGGGGCGTGGCACTGGGCCGGCGGTTCCGTGCGCTGAAGCTCTGGGCTTTGATCCGCACACACGGCACCGAACGACTCCAGGCACGCCTGCGCCGCGATCTCGCGAATGCGAAGTGGCTCGCCGAACGCATCGCGGCGACGCCGCCGTGGCGGTTGTTCGCCCCCGCACCGCTGCAGACCGTGTGCTTCCGGCACGAGCCGCCGGGGCTCGCCGGCGAGGCCCTCGACCGCCACACGCTGGCCCTGATCGAAGCCGTACAGCGCACGGGCATGGGCTGGCTGACACCTGTCCAGCTCGACGGCCGTTGGCTCGTCCGTGTCTCCATCGGAGCCCTCTCGACCGAACGCGAACACGTCGCCGACCTCTGGGCAACGCTGCAAGGCGCGGTGCGCTGAATCCCCGCTCCGCTGGATTCCGGCTCGCCGGGCCTCAGCCGATCGGCACGGCCGCCGGCACATGCACGGGCAGGATCACGCGGAACGTCGACCCTTCGCCGAGCGTGCTCGCCACCTCGATGCGCCCACCGTGCCGTTCGATCGTGCTCTTCGTGAGGGCAAGACCGAGACCCGCGCCGCGGGCCTTGTCGATCATCTGGTCGCGACCGACCTGCCGGAACGGCTCGAAGATCCGGCCGAGCTCGGACTTCGCAATACCGACGCCGCAGTCGACGATCTCGACCACGACCTCGCCGCCGCGCCGCCGTGCGAACACCTCGATCGGTTTGCCGCGTTCGCTGAACTTCCCCGCGTTGTCGAGCAAGCGGCGCCAGGTGTTCGTGAGCCGCAACGCGCTGCCAATCACGCGCGGGAGGTCGGGGGCGACCTCGGACCGGATGCGCCCGCGCACCTCGGGTGGCATGGCTTCGATCGCAGCGGCGATCGACGCAGCGACGTCGACGGGCTCCAGCTGCCAGGCGTTGGTGGAGCCGAGCTCGAGCACGTCGTCGACGAGCCGCGCGAGCCGGCGCGCGCCGCTGAGGGTGATCGACGAGAACTCGAGACGCGACGCGTCGTCCCCCGACTCGAGCTGGCTCAGGATCTCGGCTGCTCCGAGGATCTCCGTCATCGGCGTGCGGAACTCGTGGGAGACGTTCGTGACGAACTCGGCTTTTGCCCGCGCCGCGGCCAACGCGGCGTCGCGCGAGGCCGTGAGCTCGCGTTCGGTCTGCTCGCGCCGCCGCACGCTCTCCGCGAGCTGCTCCGCCATGTGATTGAAGGCAGCGCCGAGGTCGCCGAATTCGTCGCGGCTCGAGACCAGGACACGCACGCCGAAGTCACCCGTCGCGACCCGACTCGTGGCTGCATGCAACGACATGATCGGGCCGAGCGTGCGGCGCATCTGAACGAGGCTCGCGCCGAGCACGCAGAGCAATGTGCAGATCGCGGCCAGCAGCATCGAGCGCGAAAAATCGTCGAGCACACCCAACGCCTCACGACGCGACTTGGAATGCACGACGAGCATGTCGAAGTGGTATTGCGGCCACAGGAACACCCGCCAGTAGCGCGCAAGTTGAGGCTCACCGTCGACACTCCACTCGATGGAGCCCGATGCCGGGTTCAGTTTGACTGCTGTCAGCAACGCGGCCGCGGACGGCGGCTGCGGCGAGGAATGAACGACGGCATGGCCGTCCGTGTCGAAGACCGCGAACTCCGACCCCGCACTGCGAAGTTCGTCGGCGCTCCAGAACCTGTCCCGGTCCAGCGAAGCGACGAGCAGTCGCGATGCCGCCGGCTGCGAACCGGCTGTGCGAATGACGGCGAGCTGGGGCGGCGAGCCCACGGTCCGCACGAGCGTCTTGCCCGCAGCGAGGTGCGCGCGCTCGTCGGAGGTGAAGACCGGCAGCAGCAACACCTGCTCACCGCGCAGCAGTTCGATGTGCTGGCCGTCGACGATCCATACGGCGCTGCACATCGCGGCAGCATGATTCAGGCGGTCCCTTCCGCGGGCGACGACCGTACCCTCGTGCTCGACGAGATCGCTCACCACGGCCAGGTCGCCCACGACCTGGCTCAGACGCGCGGCAATACCCATGCCCGCCGTCTTGGCGCCGAGGTGCAGGGACTCGCGCGCATCGTCCTTCATCTGCTCGGTGACCCGGCTCAGCGTCAGCCAGGAGAACGCCACCAACGGCAGCAGCGCGCAGCCGAGGAACATCACGACGAAGCGACGGCCGATGCGCGACGCCAGCACGCCGATCCGCGGCTCACCAATGCGTCCGACCACTCAGCGGACCTCGCCGCCCGCCGTGAGGGCAAGTGCCGCGGGCCGCATCGCCTGGCCCGGGATCACATGGTCGCATGGATCCAGAGTCGAGAACGCATCGACACTGCGCTCCAGCTCGCGGTTCGCGACGACCAGCGGCTCGAGGTCTGCAGCCGCATGCCGGGGCAGTGCTGCCAGCGCCGCCGCCAGCTCACGGCTCACGGCGACCTGCGCGCTGCGGATGGCCGCGACGCGCTCCGTGACTCCCGCCACTGCCTGGTTCAGACAGTCCACCTCCTCCTTCAGGTAGTCGCTGCGGCGCGTGCGCAGCGGCGGCGTCAGCTTGCCGTCGGCGAGAAGCCGAAGGTTGCGCTTGGCGCGCACGAGCGGCCCCGCGATGCGATGGGAGAGCTTGAGCGCGCCAAACCCGACGAGGGCGAAGCAGAGCAGCGCGATGCCCCAGAAGCGCTCGTGCATGTAGACCATCACGACGGCGCGGTCGTCGAGACCGGGCGCGCGCGGAGGGTTGTCGAGCCCCTGCAGCAGCGGCAGGAAGATGCCCGCGGCGACGCAGGCGAGCATGATTCCGCCGTAGAACAGGATGTGCGCGCACAAGCTGCCCTGCAGCTTCGAATCGACGACGAGCCGCCGGCGCAAGGAGCCTCTTCCCATGATCTAGTACTCCGATGCTGTGCCGAAGAAGCCGCCGTTGTTGGCGCGGATGACATCGTCCTGGGCGAGACTCTCGCCGAGGGAGACCGACGTGAGCCCGTTCGGACCGAGACTGAAGAGGTCGTAGTCCGTGTTGAGCGGGAACAGGTAGCGATCGCGGCGACGCGTCTGGTCGATCGGCACGGTCGTGTAGACCTTGGCGCCACTCACCAACGAACCGGTCAGGCCAGCCAGTTCGTCGGGCGCGATGGGGCGCACGAGATTGGCAACGATCTTCCCGATTGGGGCCGGATCGGACGTGGCGACGTCGATCACGCCTTGAGCTCCCGTTTGCGCGCCTTGAGCTCCCGTCTGCTGCGTGCCCTGCCGGCCGCCCGGCGACTGCGGGACCAGGGACGGAAGCAGGAACCCCGCCAACCTCGGGCCCGGTGCGCCGCCTGCGCCAGCGCCCATCGAGACCGTCACCACTGCCGATGGGTCGACGAGCCCTGCCTTGATCGCCCACTCGAGTCCGTCGCCGGTGCCGTCCGCGTAGTTCAGATAGCAGTACGGCAGACCCCACGGGTCGAGCCTGCCGCCAAAGCCGGCCTGATAGAGCGTCAACGGCAGGTGACCGCCGTTGTTGGCCTGGTAGGCAGCGATCGCGTTGGAGATCGTGACGAGCTCGTGCCTGGCCTTGCCGATGCGCGCGGTGCGCAGCGCCGAGAGATACTGAGGCACACCCATGCCCGCGATGATCGAGAGGATCGCACACACGATCATCAGCTCGAGCAGCGTGAAGCCGTGAGCGACCGGCTGCCGCCTCGGCAGTGGCTGCGGATGAGTCTCCGCCCGGCCTTCGGGTAGCCTCATGGCGAAACGTATCGGTCGCGCGAAACCGCTCGCTTGAGGCTCGCCATCGGCGCAGCCTCGTGCGGCGATGGCGCGCGAGCACGCGTCGTCGAGCAGGTGTTGCAGGACGCAACACCAGCGCACGCAGTGCGGCGCCAACCCTGTGACACACCGGCCGCACAGCGCGACAGGTTTGCGAGACTGCCCAGGTGGCTGCTCGCGGGAGTGGTGCCCAGGACAGGAGTTGAACCTGCAAGCCCTTTAGGGGCGCCAGCACCTCAAGCTGGTGCGTCTGCCAATTCCGCCACCTGGGCCGGTCGCGAGCGCGAAGACAGTAGCGGCCTGCGGCCTGATTTCAACCCGCCTCAGCGGAAGTTGGCCATGATGCGAGCCTGGAACCGGATGTAGTTGTTCTCGAGTTCCACGTGCACGCACGCAGCCTTCAGCATCTGCGCCAACGCACGGAGCTGCTTCATGCCTTCGCGGTCGTCGGCCGTGAAGTTCGTGCGTTCTCGCTGCCACAGTTCGCGCAGGTAGACGCCGACCGCCACGTCGAAGTCGCCGCCCGGATCGGTCATCGACTTCGGCATGCTCGCCTTGCTCGGATACTGCGGGAAGCGCGTGCGGCGCACGTGCTCTTCGGCCGCCGGCCGACCCTGCATCATCCACTCTTGATCGGGCAACGCGCTGTCTGTCTCCGCAAACGCGATGTAGTCGTCGATCACCGGCAGCATGCTCTCGCCGTGCAACCAGATCATCCCGTTCAACTCGGCGGGAAGCTCCCGTTGCGCCAGATCGAACTCGGGCAGCTCGCGAGCCGACCTGGCACCAGTCTGGGCGCCGTAACGCGTGCGCACGATGTCGCGGATCAGTGGACCCGAGTTGGACAGGACGAAGAACTCGCGGAACACGATCATCGCGATCTCGCCCGTCGCGGGGATCTGCGGGTTCGTGAACTCCCAGACGGGCTCGGGCAGGTGGCTGTCGCCGAACGGAACCCTGAGGTGCCACGTCTTGAGCAGGTTGAAAACCCTGTGGTAGCTCTGCAGCATCGTGACGAGCTCCTGGACGAGCTGCGACCTGTTGGGACTCAACCAGAACACCCAGGCCACCTGCGGCATCGGCGATCGAGCCGTGACGGGCACCATGAGTTCGCCCGTCTTTTCGTCGCGCGTCGTGTCGGGCAGATTGCGACGGAACACGAACCCCGTGCGCGGCAGGAATGCCACGCTGAGGCGATCGATCAGATCGCGCATGTCGTTGAGCGGGGTTCCCGAGAAGGTCGCCCTGCGCACGCCCTCGTTGAGCTGGTTCTTCTCACCCTCCTCGAGCGCTTCGAACATCGCGTGCAGGAACTCACCGGCCGGCATGCGCATCGCCGCCGCGGCGCAGGCGTTGTCGGGCACCATCAAAAGGAACGGGTCGAGCCAGTCTTCGCGTCGCTGCTTCTCCGCGCTGTAGAATCTGCCCTGGAACGGCGTGTGTTGCTTGCTGTTCAGACCGACCTGGCCCGTCGCCGCCAGCACCTGATCGCCGAACATGATGCCGCCTGTCACCTGCAGCCAGCCCTTCAGGTTCAGGAAGCTCGCGAGCACACGCTCGTTCATGCTGTCGCGGTTCTGCGAGTTCGGCCAACTCGCGGCAAGGCGTCGGAACCCGTCGAACGCATTCGGCTCGACGACGAACTCGACCACGTTCGCCGCATCCGACGAGTTGAGATCGCTCCATCGTTCGATCCTCTTCAAGGCGCCGTCGGTGTACGCGGGCATCTGTCCGATGGTCTCTTCGTCGCGACTGCCGTCGAGCAGACGCTGCCCCCTCTCGAGCAGCACCTTGTGATTCGCGACCATGAGGACGTCGAGGTGCCGCTTGCAGTAGAGCGGCGCCGGCATTCCCTGCACCTTCGCGACGAGCAGGTCACCGTCGCTCGTCAACTCGACGCCGTAGCTGCGCAGCCGGTCCTGCACGAAGCCGAAGCCGGCGAGACCGAAGGCGGCCTTCACCCGCCAGCTCACGCGCGTGTAGCAGCACCACCAGGGCTCGGCGAGCGGACGAGGTGGCGACTGCGAGTAGTCCTGTTCGTAACCCGCGAAGATGACCTCGGTGCCGATCAGGTCGCGCATCACGTCGAGCCACCCGTCGCTCTGCGTTTGCACGCTCTCGAACGCTTCGCGCGCCTGCTGCAAGCAGCGGTCGAGACCGCCGCGTCGCCACTCCTGAGCGGCGCCGCCGTTCACGAGGTCCGAGAAGCCGCGCGCATCGGCCAGCGACGCCCAGAACCTCGGCTCCGGGAACTGCGCGAAATCGTCGGCCAGACGCTGCTTGCGCACGAAGAAGTTGATGTCGCGCGGCACGATGCCCGGCAGGTGGGCCATCGAGCCTTCGAACGGGTTGAAGACGAACGCCCCTATGAACAGCAGCAGGAACACGACCAAGGCCACCGCGGCGATCCCGAGGGTCCTCAGCAATCGTCGCACTCTCGATTTCGGCTTCGGCATCTTCGCGCAGCGTAGCGGCCCGTGCGGTCCGCAAGGAGGCCGAGGTGGCTAGACGGCGCGCCTCGCCGCGATCTTCCCCCGCTGCGTCGAATCCTGCGCGGGTTTGCCTTCGCCCGCCGAGCGCGTTCTACTGCGACCATGGCCGGACTCGTCCCCAACGCCCGATCCCGCCGCATCGAGGAATCGGTGACCCTCGCGATCTCGGCAAGAGCCGCGCGCATGAAGCAGAGTGGTCTCGATGTCGTGTCGCTCGGCGCCGGTGAGCCGGACTTCCCGACACCGGACACGATCGCGCGCGCCGGAATCCGCGCGATCGAGCAGGGCAAGACGCGCTACACGGCGGCATCCGGCATTCCGGAGCTGCGCGCGGCCGGTGCCGGGTGGTTGAGCAGCACCTTCGGCCTCTCGTACGCCGCCGACGAGGTCATGGTCTGTGCCGGCGCGAAGGGTGCGCTGCACATGGCGCTCGACGCCATCGTCGAACCGGGCGACACGGTGCTGATCCTCGCACCGTACTGGGTCTCGTATCCGGCCCTCGTCACGATGGCCTCCGGCACGCCGATCGTGCTGCCGGCAGTGCCCGAGCAGGGCTTCGTACACGGCAGCGCCGCGATCGAAGCCGCAGCGAAGAAACACCGCGCGAAGGGCATCATCCTGAACTTCCCGAACAACCCATCGGGTGCGTGCCCCGACCGGGCCCAGATCCAGGCGATCGTCGACACGGCGAAGGCCAATGACCTCTGGCTCGTCTCCGACGAGATCTACGCGACGCTGCTCTACGACGGGGCGATTCACGTCTCGCCGGCGTCGCTGCCGGGTGCGCGCGAGCGCACGATCGTCGTCAACGGCTTCACGAAGAGCCACACGCTGACTGGCTGGCGCACGAGCTTTCTCGCGGGCCCACGCGCGATCGTCGAGGCCGCAGGCCGCCTGCAGAGCCAGCTGCTCGGCAATCCGTGCACGATCAGCCAGGAGGCGATGCTGGTCGCCTGCAACACGCCGCTGCCCGACGACCAGGCGAGCCGCATGCGCGCGTTCGACGAGCGCCGCCAGTATCTGGTGCGCGAGGTGAACAAGATTCCGGGCCTCCGCCTCGCGGCGCCGCGTGGCGCGTTCTACGCGCTCGTCGACGCGCGCGAGCTGTGCCGGCGGCGCGGCATCGATGACGTCACGCTCTGCGAACAGCTGCTCGACCAGCACCTGCTAGCGACCGTGCCGGGCAGCGCGTTCGCGATCCCCGGCTTCGTGCGACTCAGCTACGCGGCGGCCATGGATCAGCTGGCCGCCGCCATGGTGCGGCTCCGCGCATACGCGGAGGCAACGTGAACGGCGAGGAGCTCCCGAGGCGCGTCGAGCAGGCCGCGAACCTCGCGGCGCTCGAGGTGGCCGAGCACGAATGGGACGTGTTCGCCCAGCTGCGCGACGTCAAGGAGTTCCTGACCAAGGACCAGAAGCCCTATCTCGTCGTCGAGCTCGCCGACGTACACGCGGTCATCGAGGCGAAGATCTGGGACAACTCGCCCGAAGCGATGGCAGCCGCCAAGGCCGCGCAAAAGGGCGGCCCGGTCAAGGTCCGCGGCCGCTTCAAGGAGCGCCCCGGCTACACAGCACAGCTCGTCATCGAGCGGCTCAAGGTCATCGATCCCGCGCAGGCCCCCGAGGGCTTCGACATGGGCCAGCTCGTCGATCCGGCGCTGGCTGCCGTCGAGGACCTCTGCTGCCGGACGCTCGTCTTCGACATCGAGACGGTGCCCGCGTTCGACCGCAGGGACCTGCCGCACGACATCGCCGAGGCGCTGATCGGCTACACGACGCGCAAGTTCGCGGAGCCCGACGTCGTCGAGGCGGAGTCGAAGAAGTTCATGGGCATGAGCCCGTTCTTCGGCAAGGTCGTGTCGCTCGCGATCGGCGACGGCGACGCGCAACCCGGCGAGGACGCGGTGACCGTGCTCGCGGTGCCGCCCGACGGCACGACGATCCCCGACTGCCCGGCCTGGCTGCGGCCGATGAGCGAAGCCGATCTGCTGCGCTCGTTCTGGGCACTCGCGGGCAAGGCCGAAACGGTCGTGTCGTTCAACGGCCGCGGCTTCGACGTGCCGTTCCTCGTCACGCGCAGCGTGATCCACGGCATCCCGGCGCGCCGCGACCTCGTGTCGGACCGCTGGTCGCTGCGCCCCCACCTCGACCTCTACGAGCTGCTGACGCAGCGCAATCGCGGCCCGTCGAGCCTCAACGTCGTGTGCTGGGCGCTCGGCATCGACAGCCCCAAGGAAGTCATGGACGGGTCGATGGTGGCGCCGGCCTACGCGAAGGGCGAGATCGCGAAGATCGCCGAGTACAACGCACACGACGTTCGCGCGACGAGTGCGATCTATCGCAAGCTGCGCCACCTCGTGTTGCGGTATCGCGGCGACTGGACCGCGAACAAGCAGTAGCCGAGGAAGCTCACAACACGAGCGCGTTGCGGCAGGCGGCCGGCAACGCCGCGAGACAGAGCTCCTGCAACCGCCGCCGCACCACCTTGTCCTCGACCGACGTGAACACGTAGAGCTTCCACATGCGCGGGTAGCTCTCGGCGAGGTCGCGCAACCGCGGGATCTGCTCGCTGAACGCGTCGAGCGGCAGCGTGCGCTCGCCGGAGCCAGGAAAGCGGACCAGCGTCTTCGCCTCCTTGAGCTGCATGCGGCGCTTCGGGCAGTAGAGGATCACGTCCATCGGCTGCCCGAGTGCTTGCTTCGCCTTCGCCTCCATCGCCGCTTCCCACGCAAAACGCGGCTCGGGCTGCTCCGGCGTGAAGTAGCGCGCGAGCAGTTCGTCCTGGACGCCCTGGTTCTGGTAGTACGGCAGCACGAGCACGCGCTTGGGCAACGCACGGCGGCGGAATCGCGCCACGAAGCGGTGCAGCCGTTCCGTGGCCGCCGCGTCGCCCAGATCGAGCCCGGCGAGGTGCACGATCAGTGACTCGTCCGTCATCTGCTGCAGCTCGGTGGCCTCGAGCCGTCCGGCGCGCATCGCGAGCTCGACCATGCGCGACAGCAGCGCCCCCGCCGCGATCTTGGCGTGGTGGTAGTAGACGCGTTCGCTGAAGTGGTAGCGGCACTCGAGCACACGCAGCAGCTCGGACACGATGTCCTCGCGCAGCATGCCGTTCTTCTCGCAGTCCACGAACAGCCGCTGGCTCGCCCGGTCGATGCGGAAGTAGTCGATGACGCGCCGGTCGTAGCGCAGCTCGAGCCCCGTGTAATGCGCGTCGCGGCGCAGGTAGTCGAGCAGGTCGGCATCGACCGTGTCGCTGACGACCTGGCGCCAGAAGGCCGGAAGCGACCGGCCCACGCCCGTCAGGATCGCGAGCACGTCGGTGCGAAAGCCCTGGCGGTCGAGCTCGGCACCGAGCTCGGTGTCGCCGAGCACGGCCTCGAAGCGCTCGGGACGATCGTGTCTCGGCAGCAGGCCCGTCTGGTCCTCGATGTTGTGTCCATACGGAATGTGTGTGACGTCGTGCAGCAGCGCCGCGGTGCGCAGGATGCGGCGTTCGTCATCGGTCACGTGGTGGCAGCCGGCGGGATCGCGCGCCGCGTTCTTGTTGCACGCCGCGAGCAACTGCTCGCACACGTGCAGGGTGCCGATCGAGTGTTCGAAGCGCGAATGCGTGGCCCCCGGATAGACGAGGCAGGCGCTGCCCAACTGCTTGATGCCGCGCAGCCGCTGGAACTCCGCCGTGTCGACGAGCCGCAGTTCGTCGCGCGAGAGTTCGATGTCGCCGTGGACCGGATCGCGCAGGATGCTCACGAAGCTGCGACCGTAACACCGTTCGAGCGGGCCGCAAAGCGAGCAGGGCGCCTCACTCGGGCCGCGGCGTCTGCAGTTCCACGACTCCTGTGGCATGAACGTCGGGGAACGTCTTCGACGCGCGCTGCGTCGTTCCCGAGAAAAGAGTGAGCTTCACGTCGAAGCGGCCCGCGTGTGGCAACGAGACCTGCCACGGCTGGTCCTTTTCGAGCGTGGCGCGGATGCCACCGGCGAGATCGGCTTCGGCAACCCATGCCGCCCCGGCCGCGGGCGGCAAGAGACGCAGCGACGGCTCTCCGCCTTGCCACGGAGCGAGCACGAAACGTGACTGAGAACCGACGGCGGACCAGACGAGGTCGCGTCCGGCACAGCCGTGCGCGCGCAATGCCAGGACCGAACCTTCGCCCGAAAGACCGCCGAGCACGAACGCACCCTGCTCGTCCGTGCGCGACATGCATGCGCCGAGGACCTCGAGATGCGGCGGCAGCAGGCGCACCGATCCCACGGCCGCGAGGCTCGCACGCGCCGGCAGCGACCACACCGAGACCCCGGCCATCGGTTGGCCGGCAGGGTCGACGACCTGACCGGACCACTTCGCCTCGCAGAGCTTCAACTGCACGATCGCGGACGTCACCTTGCCCGCGAGCGCGACCTCGTGCGCCGCGGTGGCAGGTGCCATCGGATGGCGGACGAGAACGCCGACCCTGCCGTTCGCCGGCAACTCGACGAGCCTCCCGCGCCCGTTGTCGTCGACGGCAGCGCCATCGGTCATCGCCTGCAGGAAGAATGGAAACTGCGAGAGCTCCGACGTCACGTTGGCGGTCGGCACGACGAACAGACGCGCCTGGTCCAGGCCCGTGCCCATCACTGCGAGTTGCACCTCGAGCACGCCGCCTGGCTGCAGGATCATCTGCAGGTCGGGGCCTGCTGGCGCGACCGCGACGGGTCGCCACGCGGCCGCGAAGCCTGCCGCGCGCACGACGAACGGCACACCCTCGCCCGACGGCGTGTCGAGCTCGAACGCGCCCTCTTCGTCGGTCAGAACTTCACGCGCCTGGCCCTCGGCATCCTGCTCGCCGAGCCAGACACGCGCCCCCGCGATCGCCTTCTGCGCCCCATCCTGGATGCGTCCACGCGTCGCAACGCGCGCCCCGACGACCGTCCGGCTCACGGCTTCGCCGACCGGCACCTGGCGCACGAGGCGAACGCCCTCGAAATCGATCAGCGCTGCGGCGATGCCCGCGTTCTTGCTCGGCGCGTCGAAGCCGGCGCCGACGCCTGCCAGCAGCTGTGTGGGCAGCTCCAAACCATCCGAGGCACGAACGGCCTGCGCGCGTTGCGGCGGCGGCGGCACGTAACGTTCGCGCGCCTGCACCTCGACCACGACGCGCAGAGCATCGGGCGGCAGCGAAGACGGCGAATCCACCCGCGGTGCCGGGCCGGCCGTTCCCGGCCCAGACCCCTCGATCGCGGGCGGCGGCAACCCGTCGTCGGCACTCAACCACCACCCGATGGCGGCGGCCCCGACCAGGATGGCCGCGGCCAACAGGAACGTGGCGGAGCTTCGTTGCATGCCGGTCCGGACAGGAAGGAGGATACCGTCGCGACCGTCCCTGTGTCGCAGCGACTGAACGCGCTCCCATCCTCGTGGCCCTGCCGATCGCTCTCGACTACCGCCCCGCCCTGCTGACCGCCGCTGGCATCGGGCGCGCCACGCGCGAACTCGCACGTGCGTTGGCCGCCGACGGCGGCGTCGAGTTGCACCTGTTCGCGCACTCGCTGGCGCGCGCGCGGTGCCGCGTGCAGCTGCCCGCAGCGGCGTTTCTGCATCGCCTGCCGATCCCGGGCCGCAGCCTGCCATGGCTCTCGCGCGTGGGGTTGGGTTGCGATCGCCTCGCCGGGTCCGTGCCGGTGTTCCACTGGACCGACTACGTGCAGCCGCCGGTGTCTCGAGCCAAGGTTGTGCTGACCGTGCACGACCTCGCGTTCGTGCGCGACCCCACATGGCACGGCGCCAATGCAACCACTCTGCGCGAACGCACGCAGCAGGCGATCGCGAGAGCCAGCGCTGTCATCGTGCCATCGCAAGCGACGGCCGCCGACCTGCGCGGACTTGCACCCGACGCCAGAGTACACGTCGTGCCGTTCGGCGCCGACCACGCGCGTTGTGCGCCGCAGAGCCCGCATCCGCTGGGTGGCCGCCCCTACGTGCTTTGCCTCGGCACGATCGAGCCACGCAAGAACCACCGAGCCCTGCTGCAGGCGTGGTCGGCGCTGCGCGGCGAACGACCGCTGCTCGTCGTGATCGGCCGCATCGGCTGGGCCTGTGACGGCGAGGTGGCGGCTCTGCGCGAGGCGACGCGCAGCGGGCACGTCGAATGGCGACCCGACGTCGACGACGACGCGGTCTGGCCGCTGCTCGAGCACGCCGAGCTGCTCGTGTATCCCTCGCTCTGGGAGGGGTTCGGCTTTCCGCCGCTCGAGGCGATGCAGCTCGGTGTGCCCGTGGTCGCCAACGACATCGCCCCGCTGCGCGAGCTCGGCGACCTCTCGTTCGTCGATGCCACGAACCCGGCGGCTCTCGCCGAGGCGATCGAACGCACGCTGCGCGACGAGACCCTGCGCACACGCCTGCGCACGGCCGGCCGCGCGGCCGCCGCGAGGTTCCGCTGGCGGGATTGTGCCGCGTCGCACCTGGCCATCTACCGCGAGGTGGCGTCTTGAGGACGGTCGTCTTCGACGGCGCGTGTCTCGGCGATGGCCCCATCACCGGCGTCGGCCGCGCCTTCCTCAACGCACTCGCCGCCTACGCGGAGCTCGATAGCCGGTGTGTGATGATGCTGCCGACGGGTGCCGCGAGGCCGCCGCTCACAAGGGTCGAGTTCGTGCCGGCGCCGCGCGGCGCGCTGCGCCGCCAGCTCGCCTTGCCTCGGTTGCTGCGCGAGCTCCGAGCCGACGTGCTGCACAGTTCGGTCGCCGCCGTGCCGCTGCGGGCGGGCTGCGCGACGATCGCCACGGTGCACGATCTGCCGTGGCTGCATCCCGAGCTCCAAGAACAATCGACTCTGTGGCGCAGGTCGGTCACGAGGCGAGCGCTGCGCTCGGCCGCGGCGATCGTCGCACCCTCGGCATTCACGGCCCGCGACGTCGCCACGCTGTTGCGAAGCAGTGCGCCGCCAGTCCACGTCATCGCGCATGGCACGGAGCTCGGTGAGCAGCCCCGACCCGGCGCCACGGCACAACGCTGCGGCCCACTGCTCGTGCTCGGCGACGACCGGCCGCGCAAGAACCGCGACCGCGTGCGGCAGGCCCACACAATCGCGCGCCGACGGAACCCGCGCCTGCCCGAGCTGCGCTTCGTCGGTCCGCCGGACGACTACGTCGACGAGTCCGCGAAGCTAGAGCTACTCGGTTCCTGCCGCGCCGTCGTGCAGTGCTCGTTGTTCGAAGGGTTCGGCATGCCCGTGCTCGAGGCGCTCGCGAACGG
>DASRJH010000223.1:0-13882 GCA_035649575.1 Planctomycetota bacterium | reverse complement strand
TGATCACGCGCGACGTGATCTCGCTCGTGCCGGGAGGCCGACTCCGCGGCTACCTGCAGGTACCCCTCGTCCCGAGCCTCGTGTGGCATCGCGATGGTGGCCCGCCGTCCATCCTGATCGAGTTGCCACCGCGCGAACTTGCGGCCGAGTGGGATGATCGCGAAGGGCATTCGTTTCGCTGCCCGTCGTCCTTGCATGCGCGTTTCCCGATGCGCAGCAACGAGCCGTGCGCCGTCGTGCCCGTCGTGCTCTCGAATCCCAGCACGACCGTGGCGTCGCCGCCGCACATTCCGCTGCAACTGCGCGACGCCGAACTCTCGGAACTGCGCAGCACGGTGGTCGTGAAGCCCAGGCGGTTGCGCTGGGTGGGCGAGAGGTTCGCGATGGACGCGCCGCGCGACGGCGTGCCGGTGCAACCGTGAACCGAATGGCCGCCGTTGCGACGTGCGGAGCACTCGTGCTCACCGCGAGCTGCAGCGAACCCGGCACGCCTCCCGACACCGAGATCGCCGCGGAACTGCGGGCTTTGCGCGCGGTGCTCGTGCAACAGCAGAAGAACAGCGCCGGTGCGCAGCCAACGGTCCCGAGCGTTGCTGACCGCGGCCAGATCACGACGGCACTGCAGCCGCTGCGCGAAGTGCTGGACGGACTCGCGGAGTCGCAGCGTGAGCTGCATGCCCGCCAGGTGACACTGACCCAGGAAATGCAGCGCTGGTCCCAACTGCTCGTCGAAACGGCAACGGGGGCGCGGCAGGAAGAGGCGAAGGCGATGACGCAGCGCCTGCAGCAGTTGGAGAAGACGCTGCAGGAACAAGACAAGCGCCATCGCGAGGTCGAAGCGCTGATGCAAGGGGCGCTCGAACGCACGGCGGATCGGCTCGAGGACTTCCTTCGGCGAGTCGAGGGCACGGTCCGGCGCGAACAGCCGGCGGTTCCGGCAGGCACTCCCGCGAACACGGCGCCGATCAAGAACGAGGCCGAACCAGCCCCTGGCAGCAACGGCGTGCCGGCGGGGGGATCGCCACAGCCGGCGACGGGTGGGGGAGAAGAGAACGAGAGCGGATCGGCTGGCGGCGTCGCCGCGGTCCACCCGCCGCGCCAATGGTCGGTGTACTGGTGGATGCTTCCGTTCGTGCTCGCGGCGAGCCTCGGCACGGCCTTCTTGCTGCGACTCAGGCGCCTGTCGAACCGGTCGTTCGTCGCGGCGGCTGCGCGCACAGGCCCCGAGCACGTGGAGTCGCCGCTCACGCGCGATCTCGACGGCGTCCAGGAGATCTGGGCCGCGGCCGCGCTGCTCAGCGAAACCGTCGACCGGCTCAAGCAGACCAGCGCATCGCAGGTGAAGCCGCCGTCACCGCCGCCGCCGGTGGCCGCTGCCGCTGACGGCGTCGACCTGGCCGAGGTTTCCGTGCTCGGCGATGACCGATCGAAGCGCGTCGTGCCCCCGGCACCGGCCGCACCGGAGCCTGCCGCCGCGAAGCCTGTGCAGGAGACTGCAACCACGAAGCCCGCGCAGGAACCTGCGGCGACGAGACCCGCCCCGGCCCGGGCCGGGCTCGGCACCGCGAACCCGCCGCGCAACACGGCGGTGCGGTGCCGGATACCGGGCGCCGGCGCGCAGGCGCAGGGCGAACTGCTGCGCCTGCTTGCCGACGACCCACGCGTGCTGCGGCGGCCCGAGCCGGTCATGACGACGACGACGACGGCCGTCGAAGTGGCGTTCGACGTGCTCCCGGGTCTGCCGGCCTCCGAACGCAGCCAGATCGAACAGCGGCTGCGGGACGCCGTGAGCTGAGAGCGAGCCGGCTGCGACCCTTCGTTGGCATGGCTGCGCCGGCGCTGCGGCAGCCACGTTGCGCGACCTGGACGCCGCCAAGAGCAATGTCTCGCAGCGGGTGGGTCGCGTCGTTATGGTGCGGCGCCTCTTCCCTCGCCGGAGCAGCAGAACGCATGATCATCGGTGTCCCCAAGGAGATCAAAGCCCAGGAGAACCGCGTCGGGGCAGTCCCCGCGATGGTGCTCGACCTCGTCGGTGCCGGGCACACGGTCCTGGTCCAGAGCGGCGCCGGGCTCGGCGCCGGCGTGTCCGACGAGGCCTACACGAAGGTCGGGGCGAAGATGGTCGCGAGCGCCGCCGACGTCTACGGCAAGGCGGACATGGTCGTGAAGGTCAAGGAGCCGTTGCCCGCCGAGTATGCGCTGATCAAGAAGGGTCAGCTGCTGTTCACGTATTTCCACTTCGCCGCGGCGCGCGAGCTCACCGACGCCATGATGAAGTCGGGCGCGAACTGCTTCGCCTACGAGACGCTCGTGCATCGCGGTTCGCTGCCGCTGCTGACGCCGATGAGCGAGGTCGCGGGTCGCATGGCGGTCCAGGTCGGCGCCGTCTGCCTCGAAAAACACTACGGCGGGCGCGGCATCCTGCTCGGCGGCATCCCGGGTGTCGAACCCGCCACGGTCGTGATCCTCGGCGGCGGTGTGGTCGGCACCAACGCAGCGAAGATGGCCGCGGGTCTCGGCGCCGACGTGCGGCTGATGGACATCGACCTCGATCGCCTGCGTTACCTCAGCGATGTGATGCCCGCGAACGTGACGCTGCTGCACAGCTCACCGATCACGATCCGCGAGCAGATCGTGCACGCGGACCTTGTCATCGGCGCCGTGCTCGTCCAGGGGGCGCGGGCCCCGCGTCTGATCCGGCGCGAGGATCTCAAGAACATGAAGGAAGGCGCCGTCATCGTCGACGTCGCGGTGGATCAGGGCGGTTGCATCGAGACTTGCCGCGCGACGACGCACGCCGAACCGACCTACGTCGTGGACGGCGTGCTACACTACTGCGTTGCCAACATGCCGGGCGCGGTTCCACGCACTTCGACGTTCGGGCTCACCAACGCGACAGGTCCCTGGGCGAAGAAGCTTGCCGGCATGGGTGCCGCCAAGGCCGCGCAGGATCCCGCACTCGGCACTGCTGCCAACATCCTCGCCGGGGTCTGCACGCACCAAGGGGTGGCGGACGCCTTCAACCTGCCATACCACGCGCCCAATTCCGTTCTGTGATCGCTGCTGCAATCCCGAACCCGGATCTCGGCCTGTTCGATGCGCTGGTGCTGGGTCTCGTGGAGGGCCTCACCGAGTTCCTGCCGATCTCGAGCACGGGCCACCTGCTCGTCGCCCAGCGCCTGCGGGGTCTGCAAGCGAGCGATCTGAACAACGTGTTCGTGATCGGCATCCAGATGGGGGCCATCACCGCGATCCTCGTCCTGTATTGGCGCCGCCTGCTCACGGCTGCGGGCACGGTGCTGCGTCCGACGGCCGGTGCCCCGAACCTGCTGCTGCAGATCGCGATCGCCGCGGCGCCAGCGGCATTGCTGGGCCTGTTTTGTGGCGATTGGATCGAAGACAACCTGTTCACGGCCCGATGCGTCGCCGCGACGATGATCGCAGGTGGGCTGCTGCTGCTCGTGCTCGAGTGGTGGGAGAAGAGACGGACCACGGTGCTGCTCGAGCTCGAACAGACGTCATATCGGACCGCGCTCTGGATCGGCTTCTTCCAGTGCCTCGCGCTCGTGCCGGGAACGAGCCGCTCGGCTGCGATGATCGGCGGCGCGCTCGTGCTCGGCCTGTCGCGCACGGCCGCGGCGGAGTTCTCGTTCCTCGTCGGTCTGCCAATCCTGTTCGGGGCTTCGAGCTACAGGCTGCTCACGCTGAAGACCGGGCTCGAACCCGACTTCGTGGCACCGCTGATGGTGGGCACGCTCGTGGCATTCGCGAGTGCGTTGGTCGTCGTGCGCCCGTTCGTGCGCTTCCTGCGCCACCATACGTTCGCGCCGTTCGCGTGGTATCGCCTCGCCGGTGGGGTGCTGCTCGCACTGCTCTGCTTGGAACAGGTCATCGAGTAGTTGTCGCGGGCGAGCAGGCTCAGGAACGGCGGTAGCCGAGCTGTCGCAGCACGAGCAGGACCTCGCTCCAACTCGGGAACGGGCGCGAATGCTGCTTCTTGAACCGTTCGATGGCCGCGATGAACTCGAGCGCCTCGGCATCGACCTCGGCCAGTGGTGGCGCCGCACGATCCGGCCCGTCCACGTCCTCGTCGGCGAGGTCCGGCTCCTTGCCCGCTCGTTGCTGCCTCGAACCACCGGTAGCACCGCTCTTGGCCTTTGCCTTGGGCTTCTTGTTCGGCGCGATCGCCATGAGGGGCATCATCGGCCCGGGGCGAGCATCGTCTTGATGGTCGGTGCGAACGGGGGCTCGAGCACACCGACGTCCGTGATGAAACCGCGCACCAGCCGCCCCGGCGTGATGTCGAAGGCCGGGTTGCGCGCCGAGAGTCCTCGCAGCGCCAGCGCCTGGCCGGCCAGCGTCAGCACCTCGGTGGCATCGCGCTGTTCGAGCGGGATCGCGTCGCCGGAAGCCGCCTGCAGGTCGAACGTGGACGTCGGCGCGGCGACGTAGAACGGCACGTCGTGGGCGGCACAGGCCAGCGCTATTCCATACGTGCCGACCTTGTTCGCGAAGTCGCCGTTCTGCGCGATCCGATCGGCGCCGACCAGGACCAGCTGCACCTGGCCGCGCGCGATGAGCCCGGCAGCGGCGCCGTCGACGATGACTTCGACCGGGATGCCCTCGGCGCACAGCTCGAGCGCCGTCAGTCGCATGCCCTGCAGCAACGGCCGGGTCTCGCAAGCGAGGACCCGGAACCGGACTCCCGCTCGCCAGGCTGCGAACAACACCGCGAGCGCCGTGCCTTCGCCCGCGGTCGCGAGGCGTCCCGTGTTGCAGTGCGTGAGGACCACGGCACCGGGCTTGACGAGAACCTGGCCGATCTGGCCGATGCGCTGGCAGCTGTCGGCGTCTTCGGCGTGGATGGCTCTCGCCTCGCGGAAGAGACGCTGCAGCTTGGGCTCGGCGAGCACCGCGCGCAGGCAGCGATCGAGCGCACACTGCAGGTTGACTGCCGTGGGCCGCGCCGCCCTGAGCCGCGCAGCCACTTCGCGCGTCCTGTCGACGAACGCCGCGGGCAGCGGCGCCGCGGCCCGCACGCCGAGCAGGAGACCGTAGCCGGCCGCGACGCCGATCGCGGGCGCGCCGCGCACGCGCAGCCGCACGATCGCTTCGATCGTCTCGTCGACGGTGTCGATGCGCAGCACAGAACGCTCGTGCGGCAGCCGCGTCTGGTCGAGCACTTCGAGGTGGCCCTGCTCGTCGCCGCGCCAGGCAATCGTCGGCGGCAGCCCAAGTAGCGGTGGGGGCATGGCGCGTCCGGTTCAGCAGGAAAAACGCGCGCGCACCTCGCGGTCCTTCGCGAGGGTCTTCTCGCGTTCGGCGTCGCGCGCGGCTTCGAGTTTCTTCAACACCGCGGGGTCCGACAGAGCGAGGATGCGCACGGCGAACATCGCGGCGTTCGCGGCCGCCGCCTTGCCGATGCCCATCGCGGCGACCGGGATGCCCGGCGGCATCATCGCCGTGGACAAGAGCGCGTCTTCGCCGCGCAACGGGCCGCTGTCGACCGGCACGCCGAGCACGGGCAGCATGCTGTGGGCCGCGAGCGCTCCCGCGAGGTGCGCGGCCATGCCGGCGACGCCGATCAGCACCTGCACGCCGTTCTCGCGCGCCGTGCGCGCGAACGCCACCGCTTCGTCGGGCGTGCGGTGCGCGCTCAGGATGCGCACGTGGAAGCCGATGCCGAGGCTCTGCAACGTCGAGAATGCTCCCTCGAGCACTGGCAGGTCCGAGTCGGAGCCGAGCAGGAAGGCGATGGGTCGCGCAGTCGTCATGGCAAGAGGATCAGGCAGTGAGTCTCTTCTGGATGTCGGCGTAGGTGGCGGCCGTCTTCGCGATGACTTCGGGCGGCAGCGTCGGCGGCGGCGGCGTCTTGTTCCACTTCTGCGAGTTCAGCCAGTCGCGCAGGTATTGCTTGTCGAACGACGTCGGGTTGCCGCCCGGACGCACTTCGGTGGCCGGCCAGAACCGGCTCGAGTCGGGAGTCAGGCACTCGTCGATCAGCATCAGCTTGCCATCGCGCAGGCCGAACTCGAACTTCGTGTCCGCGATCACGATGCCGCGGCCCTTCGCGTATTCGCGGCCCTTCTTGTAGAGCGCGAGCGCTTTGTCGCGCGCGGCTTCGGCGGTGGGGGCGCCGACCATCTCGACGACGCGCCCGAACGAGATCGGCTCGTCGTGTCCGGTCTCGGCCTTCGTCGACGGCGTGAGGATCGGCTCCAGCTCGCTCGCGTGCTGCAGGCCCTTCGGCAGCACGACGCCGCTCACGGAGCCCTGCTTCTGGTAGTCGGCCCAGCCCGAGCCCGTCAGGTAGCCGCGGACGACCCATTCGACCGGCAGCGGCTTGGCTTTGCGGCAGCGCATCGTTCGCCCGCGCAGCTGCGGCTTGTAGGCGGCTGGCACGTCGGACCAGCTGTCGACGTCGGTGGACAGCAGGTGGTTGGGACAGACGTCGGCCAGCAGCCGGAACCAGAACGCCGAGGTCTCGGTCAGCACCCGGCCCTTGCCCGGGATGCCTTCGTTCATCACGACGTCGAAGGCCGAGATGCGATCCGACGCGACGAGCAGCAGATCGCCGCCGAGCTCGAAGATCTCGCGAACCTTGCCGCGGCCGAGACGCTTGCAGAACGGGAGATCGAGCGAAAGGACTGGTGCGTTCACGAATCCGATTATGCGGGGACGCCAAGCCGGGGAAAGAACCGTCCGGCAACTCTCGAACGGAACGCCCCAGCGGTGCCGGTTCAGTCCTTCCGGCGCACGCCGAAGCCGATGTTCAGCTCCGGAATGTTGCGCACCTCGACGAAGTCGTCGACGAACACGAGCGTGTTGTAGCTGCGGTCGATCGCGGCAAACCAGGTCTCGGTCGTGCCGCTGATCGAGATCGTCATGCCGCCGTCTGGACTCAGCGTGTAGCTGCCGATGTAGCTGAAGTCGATGCCCTGGTTGCCGACCGCATCGAGGCGAAAGCTATCCGGCTCACCGGGCTCCTTGAGCGTGACCACGCCGACAAACACATCCGAACCCGAGTTCGTCGGCTTCACGAACAAGGTGTGGCCGCCGACCAGGAACCGGCCATCCATCTTCGACGGATCGGCCGACGCGCCCGGCGGGTCGAACTGCCGCACCATGAACACGAGCCCGGCTTCGTCGTCGTCTGGTTCGGAATCGAGTCCGAGCACGAGGTTCCCCAGGGTAGCGTTCCCGGTGGCCACGGCGAGCACGTCGCGGGCGTCGGTACCGTAGTTCAGCGTCAGTTCGCAGGTCCCATCGCCCTCGCCACTCGTGAGCACGTTCTTGATCGACCCGCCGAACGAGACGAAGCGGGGTCCTCCCGCGTCATCACTCTCGCTGCCGGACCCACTGATCGGGCGCGAAGTTCCGGGTGCCCCGGGGGCGATTGCGATGCTGCCGTGCGCGGCGCGACCGATGTCATTCGCCTCCGGGATCGGGGTCGTGGGCGTCTCGTCGAAGATCGCGTGCAGTGACAGCACGTGCCAGGCACCCCCGAGTTCGACCTGACCGTCGACGATGCGCGTGCCGACGTAGAAACCGACCTCCGGGCTGTTGGGCGTAGACACGCGATCAGTGAAGAACAGGTCCGTTGCGGCTGAGGGGCCCGGCTCGAGCCCATAGGCGCCGAGGAACACAACCGTCGGCTCAGGACCGCTGCCTCTGTTCAGCAGGGACAGAGCACCCGTGGTCTCGAGCGCATAGGAGCTCGGACTGCCCGTATGCGAGCCACGGATGACCGTGAAGGTGCTGTCGGTGAACAGGTCCAGCCTGAAATGGTCGGTGAACGCCTCCGATTGGCTGACGGGGAACGCGCCGAACCCCCGCAGGGTGAGGAAGCCAAAGACGTGATTTTGCTTCCCGATCTGGACTTCGCTCTGTGGCCGATCCTCCTTGCCGCCGTCGGCGCATGAAGCAAGGCAGGCCGCGACGGCCAACGCGAGAGGCAGCGGGAGAGATCTGTTGGTGGTGGAGTGCAAGCGCGCAGTGTAGCGGACGGGCAGCGACTACACACGCGCGCCGCGTTGCGATCGTCCGCATGCGTGCTCGGGATTTCGCGGGCTCGCGGCTGCAAGGCGCTCGAGCCGCCGGTAGCTTGCGGCGGATGCGCATGGCCTTCGCGGGCGGGTGCCTCGGTCTTCTGGCAGCGTCTTCGGGGTGCGTGGCTCGGCCGCGTCTCGATGGCCCGCTGCCAGTGCGCAATCAGCATCCGGCGCAGCTGACGGTGTTTCACATGGCGCCCGCCGCGGCGACGGCGCTGCCCGCAGGGACCCTCAGCGGCCGGCTCGACTTCGCGTACTCGAACCTGTTCCTGTCGGACTCGGACGCCGCTGGCAACAGCTGGATCATGGACGGTGAATACCTGCGCGTCGGCACCACGCTGCGCATGGGCCTCGGCGGCGGGTTCGACCTGCAGGCCGAAGTGCCCGTGGCGCACACGAGCGGCGGCTTCCTCGACAGCGCCGTGATCGATTACCACGACGCGTTCGGCCTGCCGGGCCAGAGCCGCAAGATGACGCCACCCAATGAGTACTCGATCTCCGCGAGCAAGGAGGGCACGGTCGCGTGGACCGTCGACCAGAGCGACATCGCACTGATGGACATCCCGCTGCAACTGAGCTGGCAGATGCTGCCTCCGGGCGAGGGCCGACTCGGGACAACCTTGCGCGGCGGCATCGAGCTGCCGACCGGCAACGACGAGCACGGCTACGGCAACGGTGAGATCGATGCCGGCCTCGGCGTGGTGCTCGACTATCGTTTCGCGGGCATCGGCTGCTACGCGCACGCGCAGCACACCTTCGCCGGCACACCCGACCAGGCGAAGGGAGCCAGGCTCGAGTTCGCCGACGTGACGTCGCTCGGGCTCGCTACCGAACTGCCGCTCAGCACAGCACTGCACGCGTTCGTCCAGTTCGAGTGGGAGACCTCGACGCTGCGCGAGATCGAGCTACCCGAGTTGCAGCGCGAGCATCTGCTGCTCTGGCTCGGTGGACGGCTCCAGGTGGCCGAACACTGGGGCATCGAGTTCGGGCTCGGCGAGGACCTTCAGGGCCTGGTGTCCCCGGACTTCACGCTGTGGCTCGGCGGAACCTGGCTGCCCGGCCGGCCTGCACCGTAGCTCGCCTCCCCCGTCATGCTACACATAATATATCTTATCGGAACAATGGAACGGGACGCGCAGGGGGTCCCCGGGCCGCACCGCGGCGCCGAGCCACCTCCATGACCGCGATCCCGGTGCCCTGGCGCACGGCCTTCGGCATGTGTGCGCTCGCCGGCCGCTCCGGGCTCCTCGCCCAGAGCGGCCTCGTGATCGTGCAAGCCCTGCTCCCGGTGCTCGGCCTGTTCGCGATGCAGTGGCTCGTCGACGCCGTGGCCAAGGGCCTGGCCGGCGCCGAACAACCGGACGTCGCGTTCGTGCACGCGACGACCGCCGTGGCGATCGCCGCCGCAGTGGCACTGTGCGGCAGCCTCGCGCGCAGCGTCGCCGCCGTGGTCGCCGAGACGCATGGCCGGCAGCTGGCCGACGCCTGTGCGTTGCGTATGCAGGAACACGCCGCCGACCTGGACCTCGGCGAATACGACCGCGCTGCGTTCCACGACCTGCTGCACCGCGCCGGCACCGAAGCGAACCAACGCCCGGTGCGGCTCGTGCAGGACCTGATGGCGCTGGCCACGGCGCTCGTGTCGCTCGTCGCGATGGCGTTCCTGCTGGCGCGTATCGAGCTGTGGCTGCCGCTCGTGGTCGGCGCCGCCGCCGTGCCGATCGCCTGGGCCCGCGCGCGCCATGCCCGGTTGCGTTTCGAATGGCACGAGCAGCATCCGCAGCCACAGCGCGAAGTCGGTTACCTCGGAGCCGTGTTGACGGGTCGCGCCACCGCGAAGGACCTGCGTGCGCTCGGTCTGCAGCGGCTGTTCGCAGAACGCCTGGCTACCTTGCGCACCGGCTTGCGCGCGTCGCTGCGCGCGCTCGCGCTCGGCCGCAGTCGCGACGAACTGCTCGTGCACACGATCGCGAGCCTCGGTCTGTTCGGCGCGTATCTCTACCTCGGTCACACGGCGTTGCTCGGCGGTCTGTCGATCGGCGGGCTCGTGCTGCACGCGCAGGCCGCCCAGCGCGCGCAGAGCAGCGTGCGGGACGTGCTCGGGTCGCTCGCCGCGGTGGGCGAAGACCGCATGTTCCTGCGCCCGTTCGTCGAGTTCCTCGCGCTGCAGCCACGGCTCGTCGCGGCGCTGCCCGTGGCCGAGCCACCGCCCGGGCCCGTGGCCATCACCGCGCGCGCGGTCGGCTTCCGCTACCCCGACTCGACGCGCGACGCGTTGCGCGACGTGTCGTTCACGTTCGCTCCCGGCGAACGCATCGCGATCGTGGGCCAGAACGGCTCGGGCAAGTCGACGCTCGTGAAACTGCTCTGCCGTCTCTACGACCCCACCACCGGGTTGCTGTCGGTGGGTGGGATCGAGCTCCCCCATCTGCAGCCCGAACGCTGGCGGCAACGGCTCGCGGTGCTGCTGCAGGATGCGAACAGTTTCGAGCTGACGCTGCGCGAGAACCTGCGGCTCGGCCGCAGAGACAACAGTGATCACGACAAGGGCGATGCCGCGTTGTGGCAGGCGCTCGAGGTCGTCGGCCTCGCCGACCGGGTCCGCCAGCTGCCGCATGGTCTCGCGACGCCGCTGTCGCGGCGCCTGCCCGACGGCATCGAGCTAAGCGGCGGGGAGCAACGCCGTCTCGTGCTCGCGCGGGCACTGGCCCAACCCGCCGACGTGTTGCTGCTCGACGAGCCGTTTGCGCTGCTCGACGGCGCGGCCGCCACAGCCCTCGCGACGGAGCTCAAAGCACGCCCCCGGGCGCAGACGATCGTCGTCGTCGACCACCGCGTTGCGGCAGTGCGCTGGGTCGACCGCGTGTTGCTGCTCGACGCAGGGGCGTTGGTCGCCAACGCCCCCCCCACAGCACTCGCGGCCACCGAAGCCCGCTTCCGAGCCTTGTTTCCCGATTGGTGAATTACGGCGGCATGCCGCTCGCCGCGGACGATCGTGAGACACGCCAGGGCAACTTCTGCCGGTCGGTACCAACGCTGACGGCGCCCCGGCGGTATGGTCCGAGCTACGCCGCGCATCGTTGCCCCCTTTGGATTCCGGAGCCTCGGATTGCCTAGCTTCGCCGTCGTGATCGTCCGGTCCCTGCTCGCCGCCGTGCTGTGCCTGTTGGCGACGCTTCCTGGCCGTTCGCAGCAGCAGACCGATCCGCCCCCACCACCGCCGAACACGCAGGGACCGCCGCCTGCGACTCGAGAGACACCGCAGGAACCGCGCGCTGGGCAGCCGCGCACGGGCCCCGGCGGCGAGGCGCGCGAGGGCGAACAGGAACCCGCGCCGGCCGACGCGAAACCGAAGACGCCGCGGCGCGGCATTCCGGTCACCGACGTGCTCGTGCACACCCACTGTGTGCGTTGCCATGCACTCGACGAGAAGTCGCACATGACGCGCATCTCGTATGTGCGCAAGTCGCCCGAGGGCTGGTCGGAGAGCATCAAGCGCATGGGCCGGCTGCACGGCCTGAACCTCTCGCCGAACGACGCGAAGCAGCTCGTGCGTTCGCTCGCCAACACGCACGGTCTCGCGCGCAGCGAAGCCGAGCGTGGCCTCTACGAGAGCGAACGGCGCGTGCATTGGTCCGAAGAGCAGCACGAACAGGACTTCAAGCGCGCGTGTGCGCAGTGCCACACTCTCGGGCGCATCCTGCTGCAACAGCGCGACGACGAAGAGTGGCAGCTGCTGCGCGCCACGCACGTCGCGATGTTCCCGCTCGCGCGCGGCCAGATGGGCGGTGGTCCTCCCGAAGACGAACCGCGTCGCGGAACCGGTCAAGGTGGCGGAGGTACTGGCGGCGGCGACACCGGGCGCGGCGGGCGTGGCCGCGGCGACACCCCCACCACTCAATCCGGCACTGGGACGCAGAGTGCACCGGCATCAGCACAGACCCAGGGCCAGGGCCAGGGCCAGGGCCAAGGTGGTCCGGGTTCCACGCAAGGGGTCGGCGATCGCGTGCTGGCCAAGCTCGCGAAGGACCAACCGCTGTTCACGCCCGAGTGGGCGAAGTGGACGAAGAACCGCCGCGAAGTCCCGCTCGCGGGGACCTGGACGGTGACGGGTCACGAGACCGGACGTGGTGACCTGATCGGCACCGTCGAGCTGAAGCGCGTCGACGCCGACGAGTACGACGTCTCGTGGTCGTTGTCGTTCAGCGACGGCTCGACCGTGAAGCGCACCGGCAAGGGCCTGCTCTACGCGGGCTACTCGTGGCGCGGCCGCAGTCAGGATCCCGGCGAGGCCGGCGCGCAATGGCGCGAAGTGCTGCTGCTCGACGACGATTGGCAGATGCTGAAGGGCCGCCTCTTCACGGGCGACTACGACGAAATCGGCGTCGACGTGACGTTGACGAGGAACCAGCAGCGGCCACGCGTGCTGGGGCTCGGCAACGCGGCCGTGGCCGTGCCATGCACGGGCCACCGGCTCGAGGTCTACGGCGAGGCGCTGCCCGCCGATCCGAAGGCCAGCGACTTCTTCGTCGGCGAAGGTCTCACGATCACGGCCGTCGAGCGGCGCTCCGACCGTCAGGTGACGCTCGTGCTCGATGCGAAGATCGGCACCGAGCTCGGCCCGCGGCTCGTCGCCTACGGCGGCGATCCGGGCTCGCAGACCTTGCAGCTCTACGACACGGTCGACTACGTGCGCATCCGGCCCTTGCAGGGACTCGCGCGCGTCGGCGGCCAGAAGCACCCGCGGCAGATCGAACGGTTCGAGGCCTATGCCGTGTATCGCGGCCCCGACGAGAAGCCGTTCACCGAGGACGACGTCGACCTGTTCCAGGTGCGGCCGCGTTGGGGCCTCGCCGAGTTCCGCGTGCGCGAGAACGACGACGACCTTGCCTTCGTCGGCGGCATCGATCCCGTGACCGGCGTGTTCACGCCGAACGTCGACGGGCCGAATCCCGCGCGCCGGTGGCAGGCCAACAACGTCGGCGACGTGTTCGTGACGGCCGAGGTGGAGCTCGAGGTGGCCGTGCGCCCCAAACCGCCGAAGCCTGCGGAGAAGGCGCCCGATCCGGGCAAACCCGATCCGGGCACCCAAGGGTCCGCACCACCGAGCGCGCCCGGTGGCGAGGGAACTACCGCGTCGCCCGCGGAGACGCCCCCACCAGAAGCGCCGGCACCGCAGAACCCGGCACAGCAGGCCCCGCCTGCGAAAGTGCCGCCGCCATTCGCGGTGGCGACGATGCCGGACGAGCCCCAGGGGCCGCCGCCAAAGGAGAAGAAGACCTTCCGCGCGCGCGGCCATCTGATCGTGACCGTTCCGATCTACGTGCGCTGGCAAGCACTCGACTGGGAGGATCGCTGACATGCAGCTGCGCACGGTTCTGCACCGCCGGTTCCGCGGCGAGCGCGGTCTCGAGTTCGTCTACGTGGCGACCTCGGCCGCGATCCTCGGTCTCGACGCGCTGGCCCACTCGATCGTCGCGGCCTTCGACGTGCCCGAAGGGCTCGACGCGACCGAGTGGCTGCAGGCGCATCCCGACCGGCAGGCCGCGGAGACGACGCTGCACGACCTGATCGATCTCGGCGTGATCCGCCCGGTCGGCGAGCCGCAGGCACCGCGCGCGCAGCTACCGCCGATGCCGTTCCCGATCGCGACGCTGGTCCTGAACGTCACGAACAAGTGCAATCTCACATGCACCTACTGCTACGAATACGGCGCCGACCGGCTCACGAGCGGCACGGGCAGCGCAGGCACGGGCAAGGCGCGCATGAGCGACGACACGGCGCGCCAGTCGATCGACTTCCTGATGCGCAACAGCGGCGATCGGCCGCAG
>DASRJH010000222.1:0-20110 GCA_035649575.1 Planctomycetota bacterium | reverse complement strand
ATTGGTTGCAGCACTATGAGCTGCGCTTGCCGAGCTTCGTGGAGTGGGAGGTCGCCGCGCGCGGCGGCTGCTCGAGCATCTGGATCGCCGGCGACGAGCCCGCGTCGCTCCAGGGCTACGCGAACGTCGCGGACGCGTCGTTGGGCGATCATCACGAACACGAGAGGCCCTGGGATGGCAGCGTGCGAGACGGCTTCGCGTCGCATGCACCCGTCGGCACGTTCCTGCCCAACAACTACGGGCTCCACGACGTGCTCGGCAACGTGGCCGAGCTCGCGGTCGGCGAGTTGGAGGGGAGATCCGGAACCTCGTATCTCGCGCGCGGGGGCTCGTACATGCTGCGTCCGACCGAGTCGCGCTTCGGCTCCGTGCGCCTCGTGCTCGCGAACCAGACGACACCCGAGATCGGCGTGCGCGTCGCGCGCAGCCTGCCTCGCAACTGATCACGGCGAACAGGTACGCCGCTTGCGCAGCGCGAGCAGCGCGCCGTGCGGCGAAAACATGCGCTCGCTGGAAGCAGTACATTTGCAAGCGGCGGGGTGACGTTCGCCCCCCAGGATCTTTCCCATGAAAACCACCTCCCTGGCACCACTCGTTCTTCCATTCCTCGCCGCCGCGGTGGCGGCACAATCGCCGACGCATCTGGTCGGCATGACGCGCACCACTCCTGCGTTGCGCCATCAGGCGATCACCTGCCCGATCCTGTCCCAATGCGCACTCGCGCAGATGCCGCCGGCCCCCAACCTGCCGTTCGTCGGCGGCACCGCGTGGGATCCGCGCCGCCGCGGCGCGTGGGTCACGAACGGCCGGATGCTCGCGAAGTACGACGCCGACTGCTCGCTGCAGTGTGGACCGCTGCCGATCCCGTCGCTGAGCAGCACTACCACTTACATCACCGGGCTCGAAGTGATCGACGAGCACGATTCGCTCTGGATGATCGACAACGAAGGCAACCTGCACTTCTACTCCAACACCTGCCCGCCCGTGCATCAGGGCGGCTGCCAAACCGTGCTCGTGCCGACGCCCGCACCCGTGATGCGCGTGACAACCGGCCTCGCAATCGACGAAGGCATCGGTCTCGTGTTCGTGTCGTATCCCGACCTGCTCGCGGGCACGACCCGCATCCACGTCAACGACCTGTCGCACCCGTGCGTGCAGTTCGACGCCTTCGACATGCCGCCGTGCCCGACCAACTTCGGCTTCGTGACCGGTCTCGCGTGCGATTGGGGCAAGCTGATGCTCTACGCGACTGACGGCCAGACCATCGTGTCGATGAACTACTCGTGGAACGGCACGCACGTGACGATCGTGAGCTGGTCGTGCTGCCCGGGCACGATCGCGGTGCTCGAGCGCATGATCGGTCTCGCGGTGCACCCGGGCCGCGCCACTTCGCTCGGCACCGAGTGCGCGGGCGGCACGTGCCCACCGTGCCCGATGCACCACTCGCTCGTCAACGACCCGGTGCTCGGCAACCTCGACTTCAAGCTGCACATCGACGGCGCGTTCGGCAGCAGCTTCTCGTTCTGCATGGTCGGCGACGGTCCGTGCAATCCGACGGGTCCCAGCGTGCCACCGCTGTGCGGGCCCATCTACACGGTGCCGTTCCTCGGCTACCTCGGGCCGAACCTGATCAACGGACCCAGCGTCTGTGGCGGGAGCACGACGTTCGACCTGCCGCTGCCGCTGACGCCCGCGCTCGCGGGAAACGTCTACAGCTCGCAGATCTTCGAGCTGTGCGTCACCCCGGCCGGGCTCGGTATCTCGCTGAGCAACTGCCTGAGCTGGGAGCTGCTCGGCCTCTAGCCAGGAACAGCGTCGACACCCTCACCGCAGGACCTCTATCGAGTGGGTCTTGAACGTGCAGACGACCGCCGAGCCGGGCTTCAGTTGCAGCTGCTCGGCGGCCTGTGGTGTCACGTCGACGTGCAGTGGCACGGCCGCCTCGATCACGAGCCGCACTCGCATCTCATCGCGCGCCACGGCCTGCACCGTACCTGGCAGGCGGTTGCGCGCGCTCGAAACGGACGCCGAGCGCGGCGACTCCAGCGTGATCGCGCCAGACGAGACCTGGCACCAGACGACCTCGTCGCTCGCGCCGCGGACGGGCAACGTGATGCGCACCCCGCCGGCGAGCCGTGCGTCGCCATCGCCCTCGTTCGTGAACGTCGCCCGCAGGATGTTGGGCACGCCGCCTGCCTCGGGCGACTGGCCGAGCACGGATGCCGTGGCACCCACCGTCGCGACACGGCCAGCTTCGAGCCGCGCGACCTGCGCCGCAAGGCGCGCGACCTCGGCGCGCTGATGGCTCACGTAGAGCGCCGGCACGTCGAAGCGACTGGCAACCTCTTCGACGTAGCCGAGCACCTCCCAGCGCGCCTTCTCGTCGAGAGCAGAAATCGGCTCGTCGAGCAGCAGGAGTCGCGGACCCGAGAGCAGGGCGCGACCGAGCGCTACGCGTTGCCGCTCGCCTCCGGACAGCGCACCGACACTGCGGCCGAGCAGCCCTTCGAGCCGCAGCGCGGCAACGACGTCCGCGCGAGCGACACGGCGCCCGCACGCCCTGCGCTCCGCGAACGACAAGTTCCCCGCGACGTCGAGGTGCGGGAACAGCAGTCCGTCCTGGTGCACGAGCCCGATCGCACGCTGCTGCGGGGGCACGTGCACGCCGGCCGCCACGTCGACGAGGACTCGACCGTCGAGAACGACGCGTCCCGCGTCCGGGCGCTCGAGGCCGGCGATCAGCGCGAGCGTCGTCGACTTCCCGCATCCCGACGGGCCGAAGAGTGCCGCGATCCGACGGGTCGACTCGAACGTGAATGCGAACTCGACGTCCAGCGTGAACTCCGCGGACAACCGCCGCCTGACGTCGACCTCGAGGCGAGTCATCGCCGGCTCCTGCGCGCGAACGCCTCGCTGGCGACGAGCGCGCCGGTGGCCAGGGCCACGCACAACAAGGCGAGCCGCCAGACTCCTTCGGCACCGCGCGACTGGATCTCCTGGAAGACAGCCACGGGAAGCGTGCGCGTCTGACCCTCGACATTGCCGGCGAGGATGATCGTCGCCCCGAACTCCCCGACGCTGCGCGCAAACGCCAGGATCGCCGCGGCGACCAGTCCATGCCAGGCCATCGGCAACGTGACGTGCACGAACACGTCCAGGCGACCGGCGCCGAGCGTGCGCGCGATCGCTCCGAAGCGCCGGTCGACTCCCTCGAATGCCGTCCGGCACGCTCGGTAGGCGAGCGGAAACGCCATGACCGCCGAAGCCACGACGCAGCCTCGCCACGTGAACACGATCGGCAGGCCGATCGCATCCAGCACGCCGCCGAGCGGTCCGCGCCGGCCGAACAGGACCAGCAGAGCGTAGCCCGTGACGACCGGAGGCAGCACGAGCGGCAGCACCAGCACGGTCTCGATCAGCGTCTTGCCGCGAAAGCTGCGCGTGGCCAGGAAGTAGCCGCAAGCCACGGCCGCTGGCAGCACGCAAGCCACGGCCGCGAGACCGACGATCGCGGAGAGACCGAGCGCCTGCCATTCCGCAGCGTCCATCGGCTCACTCCACGTGGCGCCGGCCGCGCCTTCCGCGCGGCAGCTCGACGGCGAGGTTGGTTGCCTTGACCGTGGCTACCGCAGGCATCCCGGGCACGAGACCGAGTGCATCGACCGCCTCACGCGTCACGAGCGCGACCAACCGGTGTCGTCCGACCTGGAGCTCCACCTGGGCGGCCACCCTGTCCTTGACGACGCGCAAGACGATGCCCGGGAGGTGATTCCGAACCGACTGCTGCGAGCTGTTCTCGCCGCGTGTGCTGCGCTTGCTGAGGAACTCGGCGACCGATCGACCATCGACGCAGCGCTGGCGGCCACGGGTGCGCACACTGCGCAGCGCTCCCGAATCGGCCAGGCGGCGCACGGTGTCGCTGCTGACTGCCAGGAGCTCGGCGACTTCGCCGATTCGCAATGCTTGCACTTGCTGACTAGTTCCACGCATGGGCCGGCAATGCTGCACACGATAGTGCTAACGTTGCCGCACATGCTAGCTTCGCTTGGGCATCGAGTGCTCGCGTACACCTGGTCCGGCCTCGCGATCCTGTCGGCGTGCCTCACCGCATGCAGTCCGGACGCGGCGGCCTCCGGCCCTCCCGAGCATCCCGGCGCGCGGCAACACGGCGGCCAGGGCGACGGCACCGGTCAGCACAAAGCCGAGGCGCGCCTCTACGCCGCAGCGAGCCTCACGGACGTGCTGACGACGCTCGTGAAGGAGTTCGAGCCGATCCGCGACAGCCACGTCGTCGCGAGCTACGGGGCATCGAACACCCTCGCGCAGCAGCTTCGCGAGGGAGCAGCGCCGGGCGTGTTCATCTCGGCGAGCGTCGAATGGGTCGACAAGGTCGCGGGGTGGGACCTCGTCGAGCCCGGAACGCGAGTCGACCTGCTCGGCAACAGCCTGGTCGTGATCGTGCCGAAGGACGCAAAGACCCGGCCCTCGAAGCTCGAGGACCTGGCGGACCCGACCTTTGCTCGCATCGGCCTCGCCGACTACACCGCTGTTCCCGCCGGCAAGTACGCTCGAGCCGCGCTCGAGAAGGCGGGAGTCTTCGAGAAGATCCGCGGGAACGTGGTCCAAGCCCAGGATGTGCGGGCGGCTCTGTCCTACGTCGAGCGCGGCGAAGCCCAGGCTGGAATCGTCTACGCGACGGATGCCGCTGTCTCGGCCAAGGTCGACGTCGCCGTTCGCATCCCGCAGGACCTGCATCCGAAGATCGTCTATCCGATGGTGTTGGTGAAGGGTGCCAACCGACGCGCTCACGAGTTGCACGAGTTCTTGCGGTCCGAGAAGGCCTGGCCGGTATTCGAACGCGCCGGCTTCTCGAAGCCTCGATGAGTCGGAACTGGTGCCAGGTCGCGCGCACGAGACGCGACGCGCACCACGTGCATGGCGAGCAACGGCTCGTCCTCGCTGCGCCGGAATAGCGGGCGCATCGAGGCGTCCCACGAGCCATGTCCACGCGGCGAGCGACGTGGGTGCGAATCGCGCTGCTCGCGATCCTGCTCGGCTGGTGCGCGGAGGCTACGTGCGTGCCGCCGCAGAACGGCGATGTAGCCAGAGTGGCGAAGGCCGACTCGGAGATGAGACTCCTTGCCGACGCGGTACGGTCGTGGCGGCGCCGACATGGTCATTCGCCGGCGTCGTTGCACGAGCTCGTGACCGCGGACGCAACCGGAATGCGGCACTTGCTGGAGCTGCCGATCGACCCCTGGGGCCACGACTACGAGCTGCGCGATCAAGTCATGGGGCGGCGCGCGACGTTCGTCGTAAGCGCGGGCCCGAACGGTGTATTCGGCGACGGCGACGACGTGTCGGCACGCGCGGCCCGTCAACCACCCCGGTGACGACTGTGCGGTGATCTGGCAACATCGTGCCAATGTCCTCCCGCTCGCGTCAGAGTCAGTCCGTTCACTCTGCAGCGTCTTCGCTGGTCGCGCTGCTCGCAGGGTTCTTGCCGGCGCAGGGCGGCTACACGTTCGCCCTCGATGGCAAGCCAACGGGATTCGGATTCGCACTGGACGTGCGCAGCGGCATCGTGTCGCTGCAAGGCACGCCGGGAGCCCCGGCCGCCGGCGATCTGGTCTGGGTCCAAGCCAAAACGGACTGCCTCGTGCGCCTCGCGGAACCCGGCCACTACGAGTTCTTCGACGAGACGAAGGAAAACGGCCGCGTGAGGCTGCGGCGCGGCGATCGAGAGCAGATCGCCGTGCTGGACAGCAAGCGCCTTGTCGAATCGGACGAAGCCACGCGGCGCGAACTGCTCGGCGTCGTCGTGCTGCACTGGGACGACGCCGTCGCGGCAGCGGTCGGCGCGCTCGATCCGAGCGTGCCGCTGGTCGTCACCGACGGAACGGCCATCGGCGAACAGCGCGCACTGCCCGCGTTGCCGTCTGGGATCCACCACCTCGCGCTGTGCTACGAGACCAGTGAGGGCTTCGGCGACCTGACGGCCGCCGCGAAGCTCACGAACCTGCGCACGCTCTACCTCGGCGGGCAGTACTGCGGCTTCACGAAGATCGACATCCGCCCGTTCGCGAGCGCTGTCCTGCTGCGCGTCTTCCACTGCGAACAGCCCCGTCTCGTCGGCACCGAGATCGTCGAAGGGTTCCGCGAGCTGCGTTCGTTCGCCGCGAAGGACTTTCCGCTCGCGACATTCGAGCTGCTCCGCGGCATGACCGAGCTGCGTCGTGTCTACTGTTGGGGACCTGACGCGGACGACGTGCCACCGCGTTCGCTCGCGCCGCTCGCCGGGCTGCCCCGGCTCGAGCACATCGAGCTCATGTTCACGCCGATCGGCGAGCTGCCAGCGACGGGCTTCGACCGTCTGCGCACGTTGTATCTGCAGGGCTGCGGCGTCCCGGCTGCGCAGCAGCGGGCGTTCCGCAAGGCACACCCCGAGTGCGCGATCGACGGCGAGGTCGACGACGAGCAGCTGCAGACCTTGCTCGCGACGGCCGATCGGCTCGTGCTGCGCACCCGTGGCACCTGCCATCGCGACGAAGCGAGCGAAAAGGTGCTCTTCGACACCACCGCGCCGGATGACATCGCCAAGGTGCTGCCGTTGCTGCATGTCGTCGAGGACGGGTCCGACTTCCACTGCATGTGCTGCGGCAGCCCGACGCTGATGTTCTTCAAGGCGGGCAAGGAGATCGCGTCGATCGGCGTGCACCACGGGGCCTCGATCAGGTGGGCCGACGGCCTTTGGAGCAGCGACGCCTTGCTTACCCGCGAGGCGGCCGAAGGGCTCGTGCAGTGGCTGTCCGACCACGGCGACGATCGCCCGATGTTCGAGCGCCGCCGCTCGCAGGCGCGCAGGGAAGCAGGGCCACGCCGCGCGCGGCTGCGCGCCGCGGTGTTCGGCGCGAAGGTCGCGGACGACGCCGACCTCGACGCGCTGCGTGAGGAGTGGCTGAAGCAGGCGGCCGCCGCCGCTGCAACGGACGGCGGCTTCACGCAGCTGCGGCTGCTCGGTTGCCACGAAGGCGCGTGGGACGCACCGGACGAGTTCGACCAGGCGTTGCTCGCAGGAGCCGTCGAGTCGCTGAAGGGCGATACCGCATGGAACGGGGTGCACGCGCGTTGTCGCGCCGACGAACGTGCGGCGCTCGGCCTTGCGGCTGTCTGGGTCACGAGAGAAGGCGAACAGCTCGCGCCCGCACGGCGCGCCGAAGCGCTTCCGATCATAGCACCCGCGGCGCTGCGGAGCCCGCAACCGTGGAACCGCGCGCGCATGCTGCAGCAACTGCGCGACGATCCGAGCGAAGCGGCGTGCGACGTGCTCATCGCGGCGCTCGACGGACGCTTCGCACCGCGCCAGGTGCGCGACGAGGAGCTCATCGCGCCCGGCGGCATGGTGATGGTCCATCCGGGCGACCCCGTGCTCGACGCGCGCAAGGCCTCGACGCAGGCCCTCGCCGCGCTGTGCCTCGCCGCGAGGAAGCACACGGCATCGCTGCAGCGGATCCAGGAGCTCGCGAAGAACGCGACGCCGCGCGATGCGGAGATCCTGCGGCAGGCCGCCGAGCAGCTGCAAGCCGCGAAGTAGCGGCTGCGCTCGACGCCGACCGGGCAGTTCGCGACAGGTGACGCGTCGCGCATGTATCCTGCCGGCATGACCGCCGATCCCATGCACGACCGCCTCCTCGCGATCACCCTGAAGCTCCCTGGCGCTTACGAGGACTGGCCGTGGGGCAGCATCCACTGCAAGGTCGACGGCAAGATCTTCGTCGGCTGGGGCCGCGACGACGACGGCGAGATGTGCATCGGCATCCGCACCACGCTCGACAAGCAGTCCATACTGGTCGAGTCCGACCCGCGGTTCTCGATCGCCAAGTACGTGGGCAAGTACGGCGGCATCGACATGAAGCTCGGCGCGAAGCCCGACTGGTCGGAGGTCGAGCACTTCATCGTCGAGAGCTACCGGCTCATCGCGCCCAAGAAGCGCGTGAAGGAACTCGACGTCGGGCCCGCAGCGAAGGCTGCCAGCGGCACACGGCCTCGCGCCGCGAAGGTCGCCGCCAGGACACCACAGAAGAAAGCCGCCGCGAAGAACGGGCGCACGCGTCATGCGCCGTGAGCTGCTCGCAGCCGCGGTCGCCGCGCTGGCATCGCCGCTCGGTGCACAGTCACAGCTGGCCGACGTCGTGAAGGCGTTCGCGCCGCACGACGTGAACAGCGACGGCATCTTCGAGATCGAGCGGCTCGAGTGGCTGCGCGAGATCGGCGAGCCCAAGGCGCCGCTCGTCGTGATCGTCGTCGAAGCGAGTCTGCTGCTCGTTCCTGCACCAGAAGTGGCGCGTTCCCGCGTCGGACCAGAGCCGGCAGATGAGCTGCGCGAACGCGTGCTGCGCTTCGCGACGGACGTCGCGGCTGAAGGGTTCCGCACGCTTGTGATCGACGCGAGCATGCACAGAGGCCCGCCGCACCAGGACGGCCGCACGGTGCTCGCGATGCGACGGTTGTTTCAGCGGCTGCATGCATCGACGCCGATGGCGGGCGCGGTGCTCGTCGGCCACTTCCCCGATGCGCTGCTCGTGCGCACGTGCAACTGGCGGCGCAACGAGCCACTGTCGCTGCTGGGCAAGGACGGCAAGCCCGTCTCGATCGATGCGAAGACCACGAACGTGCGCTGCGTGCCGGAGATCGTCGCGCACCGCTGCGACATCGTGCTCGCGGACCTCGACGGCGCGTGGGAGGACGTCTACGTGCCGGGCCCCGCGGTGCTGCCGTCGGTGACCGCGGTGTTCGGCGAGCAGGTGCCGGACGCCGGCGGCGCGTGCGTCGCGATGCAGATCAGCGAGCTGAAGGTCGTCGACGTGTTCCACGTGCGCGACGGCGCGGCCGTCGCCGACAAGGAAGCGTTCGCGGTCGCGCTCGACGCAGCCGATCGCGACCACGAGTGCGCTGCCGCCGACAAGCTGCTCGGCAATCCACTCGCGCAACCGGAGATCTCGATCTCGCGCATCGACGCACGCGGCATTGCGTGGCGACCCGACGACGATGCGTTCGAGCTACGGCCGGAGCCAGGCGCCGACTTCATGGCCTCGTTCCGCATCATGCATCAACCCGCTGCGCGGCGCGGCAGCGGTGGCGACCCTCCGGCACCGGTGGCCTGGCACTACGACGGGCGCCTCGAGCAGCAACTGCTGACTGCGTACTTCGATCGGAACCATGCGTTCCGCACGAACGGTGTGCCCGCCGAGCAGCGTCGCCCTGCGTCGATCGCCCACGGGCTCGGTTCCGGCATGGGCTCGCTGCGCGCCGCCGATCCTGCGTGGGCTGGCTTCGCCGAGCCCGGCTACGACATCCCGGATGGAGCCGACCTGCTCGCGCTGCGGCGCTGGCTGCAGCTGCCGGCGGTGCTGCGCACGCTGCGCGCGCACAGCGACCCGTGGGGGGCGGCGTTCGCCAAGAGCGACGCGGACGCGCTCGAGAAGGAGCTCGGGCAACCGTGGCATTGGGTGAAGGACGGCGAGCAACTGGTGCCGAGCTGGCGCGACCATCGAAGCGGCCGTGCGGACTTCACGTTCTACCGTGCGCTCTACACGAAGGAGCACGCCCGAGGCGTCCCGTATCTGCTGATTCACATGGGCTGCGAAGCGATATCGCCGCCGGCGTCCGTCGAACGCGCGTACGACGATCCGCAGTACGGACTGCGCGCGCACGCCGAGTCGATCCTGTTCTTCACGCCCTGTCTCGCGATCGTCGGCCGCGCGAAGGTCTTCTACGACGAACCGCGCGGCTTCTGCGAAGCGCTCGCCGCCGGCGCGACGTTCGGCGAGGCGTGGCGCCGCTACTTCGCGATCGAAGGCGACACAAAGAACTGGAACGAGGTCGGCGACGACATCGGGCGCAAACGTTCGTACTTCTGGTCCGTGGTCGGCGACTGGACGCTGCGCCTGCCGAAGTGAACCGCCGCGCGCACTTCATCGGCGCACCCCGCGCGGCCGATGACAACGGCGATGAAGACGCGCCACCTCGTCTGCTCGGCACTCTGCCTCGTGTGGCTTTCCGCGTGCGGTGATTCCGCGCCGAAGTTGCCGCCGCTGCGCGCGGACCACCAGGAGGTTATCCGCATGCAGAACGACGGCCTGATCAACCAGAAGTACAGGATCGCGGGCCCGTCGGCGTTCCGCTTCGCCGCGCCGGTGCAGGACCGCGTCGCGCTGTGGCACTGGGAGCCGCAGGTCGACGGCAGGAAACACTCGTTCGGTTATCACCACGGCTGGCGCGTCGACTACTGGTTCAAGCCCGACTACGAGGGCTACCCCGAGCAGCCCGAGTCGTCCCGCATGGCGTTCTTCGCCGACGGCGAACTGCGCGGCATCTTCAGCGAGAGCAACCAGACCACGCCGCTCGACCTCGGCAAGTGGGACAGGATCTGGACCGACCCGCTGTGGGGACAAGCGCGCGCGCCGGGTGCCGCGCCGCGGTAGCGAGCCGCTGCGGCGATCGCCGGTTGCCAGCGCCGCCGTTTCGCGGAACGATCCGCGCGGTGCGGTGTCATTGGCCACGGCATGAACTCTCGGACCGGTATCGACGAGCTGTTGCAGCACGCGGGCTTCCTGCGCGAGCTCGCGCAGGCGCTGTGCGCCGATGGCACGAGCGCCGACGACCTCGTGCAGGACGTTTGGTTGCGCACGCTGCGAGCGGGACCGCCCGTGTACACGGCACCGCGCGGCTGGCTCGTGACCCTCGTGCACCGCCTCGCAGCGAACACGCGCCGCACGGGACGGCGGCAGCGAGTGCGTGAACAGCAACGCGGGCCGGCGCCCGACGCGCCGTCGCCCGAGACCGTGCTCGCGGCCGAACAGGTGCGCGAACGGGTCGTGCGCGCGGCGCTCGCAGCACCCGCGCCGTTCCGCGAGATCCTGCTGCTTCGGTTCTGGGAAGGGCTGCCGCCGCGTGCGATCGCGCAGCGGCTCGGCATCCCGGGCGCGACGGTGCGCACACGGCTCTCGCGCGCGCTCGTGCACGTGCGCGCGTGGCTCGACGAACAGCACGGCAGCGACCGCGACCAGTGGCGGCTCGCGCTCGCGCCGTGGCTCGGCGCGCCGTCGCTGATCGGAACCCCGCTGCTGCTCATGACGATGAAGAAGGTCACCCTGTCCCTGCTCCTGGCCGCCGTGGCCCTGTTCGCGCTGTTCGTCGCGTGGCCCGACGAGACACCGGCTCCGGCACCGCTGGTGGCCGCGAGCAGCACGGCGGGACCAGGAGCAACCGATCCGCCCGCCGCGAACGCACCTGCCCCCGTGCGCGAGACGGCGACGCCCGTGAGAACGGCGTCCGGCACCGTGCTAGATGTCGCGAAGGAGCCGCGAGTCTTCCCGGCCAAGCGTGCGCCCGGCAACGTGTTCGGCATCGTCGTCGACACGATGCAGCGACCGGTGGCCGGTGCCTCGGTCGAAGCCATGCCGGTGACCGGCCACCTGCCGCCGGGCCTCGTCGTCCAGGACGATCGCGGCGCCGCGCGCACGACGACTTCGGATGCCGAAGGACTGTTCCGCTTCGAGGGCCTGCTCGAGGGGCCGTTCCGGTTGCGTGCGCGCGCCGACGCGACGCGCGCCGACGAGGTCGTGATCGTCGCCGCGGGCACCAACGAAGGACCCGTGAACCTGATGCTCGCCGAGGCGTCCACGTTCGGCGACGACCTGCGCGTGCAGGTCGTGGACACTCTGGGGCAGCCGGTCGCGGACGCGGACGTGAAGGTATTCACTTGGTCGCGCAAGGGACCGGATCCCGAGGCGGCGGCGCGGAGCCTGCGCACGCCGATGGTCACCGGTCGCAGCGGAGCGGATGGCCGCTTCGCGGTGACCGGACGTGGCATGGCAATGGGCGTCGTGTGGGTTACCACGGACGACGGCCGCGTCGGCTTCGCGTGTCTCAGCAGCACGTGGGAGACCGACCCCGTGCACGCGCGCGTCGTCGTAGCCGTGGCAGGTTCGCTCGACCTGCACCTCAGCGGTGCGCCGGCCGGCAGCCTCGCAGGCGCCGCGCTGTCGTTGCACGCGCTCGGCAGCCGCGCGTACGGCGCGTACGGCGTCGGCGGCGGCCGTTCGCTCGACTACCGGCTCGAGGGCGAGCGGATCGCGATCGACGGCCTGCCCGCCGGCACGTACGCGGTCAGTCTCGACGCGCCGCGCGCGACGCAGCAGGGGCTCCGGCTCGTGACCAAGCGGATGTCCGGCTGGAGCCAGGAAGCGTGGCCGAACTCCGTCGAGTTGCCGCTCGTGAACATCGTTGCGGGCCAGTCGACGGCGGCGACGCTCGCGGTCGCCGCGGGCGGCGCGATCCGCGGCACGATCACGTGCGGCGATCGGCCCGTGCGCGGCGTGCGTGTGCGCGCCGTGCTCGCCCCACGCACGAGCAACTTCCCGGCGGGCCTCGTGCTGCGCGGTGCGCGCGTGTGGCAACTCGGCACGCCGTTCGAGAACGGGCCCGACAACCCGATCGCGACCGTCATCGCGCACAGCGACGACGCCGGCCGCTACGAGCTGCCCGGGCTCACGCCGGGCGAGTGGCGCGTCGAGGTCGCGACGCCGGCGTTGTCGTTCGACCGCCGGGAGGACATCGCCGTCGCCGAGGGCGAATGCGTCGAGCTGAAGCACGAGCTCGTGCGCGCCGGAGTGCTGCAGGTATGTCTGCTCGATGCGACGTACGTCGGCGTGATGCGGCCAGGCGACGCCGTGCCCGTGATGCTCGCGCTCACGAAAGACGACTTCGCGACGTTCCCGGGGCTCGCGCCGGGCCGGTACCAGGTTGCGCGCTGCCACACCGATCCGCGCATCGACCCGGTCGTCGTCGCCGAAGCGGAGGTCGTCGCGGGCCGTACGACGTGGCTCGACCTGCGCAGCATCGCGGTGAGCGGCGTCGTGCGCGGCAAGGTGCTCAGCGGTGCCAATCCCGTCGCCGGCGCGCGCGTCGACCCCTCGCGCAAAGGCCCGGTCACCGGCGACGACGGCAGCTTCCGGATCGCGCTCGGCTATCGGCCGCGATTCAACGGCAGAGGGCACTCAGGCTCGACGCTGTGGGTGCGCCTGCGCGACTTCTCGTGGTGGTTCTGCCCGCGCGCGGAAGGCGTCACGGAGCTCGACACGGTGCTGCAGCTCGGCGAGCACTTCGTCGACGTCGTCGTAGCGGATGGCAATGGGCAGCCACGTCGAGTGGGCTTCCACGTCCACTGGGAAGCCGTCGAAGGCCGGCCGAACGACGGGGCCGGCGCGTTGCTGCCCGAGTCCGTGAACGGCAGCGGCAAGACTGGCGCGGACGGCAGCGTGCGGCTCGGGCCCTTCCCGCCGGGCCGGCTCACGGGTGCGATCGACGTCGATGGCCTGCAGGTGCCCCTGCAGTGCGACGTGCCGTGCGCCGACGTCGTGCGCGTCACAGCGCCGCCGACGGCGACACTGGTCGTGCACACGACGCGCGCGGGGCAGCGGGTGGCGCGCGCAGAAGTCATCGCGATGACGTGGACCGGTGATGGTGCGCCGCCGGCGACGCTCGACGAGTTCCGCGAGAAGGCCCGCATGGCGACGAGCAAGTCGGATCAGGACGGCGTCGCGCGCTTCACGGTCGCAGCCGGCGAGCTCGCGGTGTTCGCCGACAACCGGTCGAGCGACGACCAGTGGCAACGGCTGCGCGTCGAGCCAGGCGCCATGGCAACGGTGATCGTCGAGGTGCAGTGACGCGGTGATCTCGGGGCGCCGCGGCGGGCCTTTCGCGCAGTTCAGTGTGCGCGCGGATCGTGACGAAAACTGGCGCATGCACGCCGCCCGCTGGACCACGAGCCTCGTTCTCACCGCGCTCGCCGCTGCTCCGGCGACCACGCTCGCGGCGCAGCAGCAGGGTGTTCCGTTCCCGTCGCCGGACGGCACGCGCGTCGTGCGGCTCTCGCTGACGACCATGAAGGGCAACACGGGCGCGCCCGCCGTGCAGATCGAGTACTCGATGGTGCGCGGATCGCGCGAGATCCTGATCTGTCCGTTCGCGACGTCGTCGGGCGGCGTCGAGAGCGCGCGCTACCGCGCCGCGTGGGACGAGCAGAGCCGCCGCTTCGCCGTGCTCGGCAGCGAGGCGACCGGGCGCTCGGCTTCGAAGCTCGCGAGGCTGCCGTCCGGCGAGTACGTGCTGCTCGCGCACGACCGCTCGTTCGGCTCCTCGACCCGGTCGTCCGCGCTCGAGAACGACGCCTGGGGCATCGCGAAGTGGAAGTCCGCGGCCGCGGTCACGCTGCCGGTGAAGGAGTTCGACCTTGCGAAGCCGCAGTCCGAGTACACGGGCCGCACGGGCCTGGTCGCCGGCGGCATGGGCAAGAACCGCGTGCAGAACCTGACCGTGCACGCGAACACGCAGAACTTCGTGCCGGGCCGGCTCGCCGTGACGCCGACCATCGACGTGTTCGCGAGCCAGCGCGCGCCCGCGGGCAAGTTCGAGGCGCGGCTCGCGGACACCGGCTTCCCGACCGTGCTGCTCGCCGAAGGGGACACGTACTGCGACCAGCAGTGGGTGGTCCTGCACCCGCTGCCCGAGGAACGCGCGAAGCCGAAGAACGGCGTGTCGCCGCGCCTCGTCTGGTCGCAGGACGGGCGCTACGTGCTCGTCGTGACGGCGCCGGGCGGGCACCCGGGCTTCGCGAAGCTGCCGGGCTCCGCGAAGGAAGAGGTGTTCCTGCTGTTCGACGTGCAGCAGTGGCGCGGCACGCTCTCGCCGCTGGCCGAGGAGCTCGGCGCGGTGCAGTGGGCCAAGTGACGATGCAGCGGATCCATCGAGCGGAATGACATGGTCTACGATCGAGCAGACTGGCACTACGCGGACGGCTTTCCGGACGACCTGCCGCCCGAGAACGGCGCGACGCACATCGGCATGTACCTGTCGTGGGCGCTCCGGCGCGGGTTCGCGGGCAAGCTGCACGTCGAGCACTCCGCAGGCGCGGTGACTGCGGTGCGCGAAGGCCGCATGAGCGGCCGCACGTTCCTGATCGAACAGTGCGACGAGAAGTTCTGGGAGGAGGACCTCGACGACGCGGGCAATCAGTTCACGGGCTCGTACTACGAGTCCCGGTACCTCGGCGACTACTCGGAGTGCTTCGGCCGCGCGACCGCCTCGATCTACGAGGTCGCGGACACGCCGGCGAACCAGCGGATCGTCGACGCGATCCTCGATCGCCGGCTCGCGGAATGGAAGCAGGCGAAGGCGAACGGCAAGACGCCCGTAGGGTGGGCGCGCGCCAGCAAGCCCTGGTGGCGCTTCTGGTAGAACCCGGAGGCGCGGCGCACTCTGCGCACGCCCCCCTTCCGCCAAGGACGCCGCCGCGCGATCCTCTGCAGCATGGACCGCCCACTCTCCCTGTGGCGGCGCCCCGCGGCAACGAGGCTCGCCGCCGCGCTCGCGCTCACCGTCTCGGCGCTGCCGGCCCAGGGCGATCCCCGGGCTCGCGTCGTGCAGCAAGCGATCGAAGCCCTCGCCGATCCGGCGACCGCGCCCGATGCGATCACGCGCCTTCAGCACCTCGGCGCCTACGCGGTGCCGAAGCTGCAGGAGCTGCTGCGCCACAACCGCCGCCGCGAAGTGCCGCCCGTGGCGCGCGGCAACGCGTTGTTCGCGCTCGGACGAATGGGCCGCGCCGCGTTGCCGGCACTGACCGAGCTGCGCGACGTGATACAGTTCGACGAGGAGTGGATCGCCACGCAGGCGTGCTGGACGCTCAGCGCGCTCGCGCCGTTCATGACCAAGGAGCAGCTCGCCGCAACGGTGAAGGAGCTCGAGACCGCGCTGTTCGACGTGCGCAGGTACTGGCTCGGCAGAGTCCTGGTCGTGCAGGCGGAGATCCCCGGCGAAACCGAGGAGCAAGGGCTCGTCGCGATGCTCGAGCAGTCGGATCTCGAGTGCATCGCCGCGTGTCGCTGGCTGACCTGCCAGCCCGAACGCCGCTGGGAGCAGAAGGACGAGATGCTGACGCGGATCAGGCACCGCCTCGACCGCCTGCTGCAGCGCGCGCCGGTCTCGTGGTTCGGGCAGCGCCCCGGCAACTTCACAGCCGGCGACCTCGCTGCAGCCTGGTTGCAACTGTCGGGCGAGCCGGCGGACCTCGCGGTGGCGCGCGGACTGCTCGAGCACTGGGAAGCCGAGCGCCGGATGCGCGGCGTGCGCTGGCTGCACGAAAAGGGTGCGTCGGCGCCTCTGCTCGAGCGCGCCGACCTCGTCGGCAGGTTGTGGGACTCCGAGACCGGCATAGCACTCGCGGCGGCATCGGCCTTCGCCGCCTGGGGCAAGGCCGCCGTCGTCGCCCTGCCGGCGCTGCGCCTGCACGAGCGCACGCACCAGAACGCCGAGCTCGCGAAGGCCTGCGGCAAGGCCGCCGACGCGGTGCTCGGCGCGTGTGGCGACCTGCCGCCGTGCGACCGCGCGCTGCTGCTCGCGATCGACGCGGCGCTGCGTGGCCAGCCGGCCCAGGCCGGCGCGGGTCCGTTCACGGTCGCCGGGCTCTCGCTCGCCAGCGAAACCCTGCTGATGGCGCAGTGGAACGACTTGGCCTCGCTCGACGCCGTGCTCCGGATCGTCGAGGACGCCGGCCCGTGCCGCGACGACGCGATCCGTCACGTGTTCGGCTGGCTGCAGCACGAAGAGAAGGTAACCGCCGAGCTCGCGATGGCGTGGCTGGCGCGGCGCGGTGCGGCCGTGCGCGCTGCCGTCGCAAGTGCAGGCGCCCCAGCAGGGCTCGAGGATCTGTGCCGGGGGCAGATCTGGTCGGGGTGGCGCACGGCGATCGAGTTCGCGGCCCAGCAGTTCGCCGCCGGTGCCGACGCCGAGCTGCGGCGGGCACTGCTCGACGACGCGAACGCGCGGACCGTCTCCCACGCGCTGGCCGTGTCGCTCGCGCAACCGCGCGGCGAGCTGCGGCGGGCAACCGACCGCCTGCGCGAGCTGCTCGAGCCGCCGGCCGAGCCCGGGCTCGTGCTGATCAAGGGTCAGGGGAGGATGCTGCGGCCGATCCCCGTCGACCTCGCCGACCAGGTGCGCACGCTGGCGGCGATCGCGCTCGCCGACCTTGGCGCCGACTTCACGCCGCCGCCCGATCTGGAGGCCGTCGTGAAGCGCATCGCCGGCGCACCGCTGGACGGCCTTCCGGCGTGGGTGGCCGACATGCGCAAGCAAAACGCGCTCGTGCCGCTGCTCGACCGCATCGAAGACGAGTGCCGTCGTCTGCTCGGCGTGCCGGCCCACCTGCGCTGGCCGTCGGTTGCGCAGGCCGCGCGCTGACGAACGCGTTCGTCCTCGGCCGCAGAGCGCCCACGAATCGTGGACACCGACTGCGCGACGTTCGGCGAGGCGTGGCGCCGCTGCTTCGCGATCGAAGGCGAGGCGAAGAACTGGACCGAGGTCGGCGACGACATCGGTCGCAAGCGTTCGTGTTTCTGGTCCGTGATCGGCGACTGGACGCTGCGGCTACCGAAGTGAACCGGCGTCAGCCCGTCGCGACAGCAGCGCCATTCGCCTCGCGCCGCCCGCGCCAGAGATACCAGAGCGTGATGCCCCAGACCCCGACCGAGAACACACCCATCAGCCACGAACCGAGCTGCGGCATGCTGTGCGTCATGAAGTTCGCGACCTGCTTGCTGCCGAACACGACAGGCATGAATGGCTCGATCGTCACGGCCGCCTTCGGGTCGAGCTCGTGCCCGAACTCCCACAGCATGCAGAGGAACCTGCCGAATGCGGTGACCGAGATGAAGGCGGCGATCATCGACAGGTCGATCATCGTGCGCACGTTGCCGAGCAGCGCAGCGCGAGCAGCGCCATCGCCGCTGTGCGGGGCCTCGCGCGCGGAGTCCGAAGCGCGCGGCGATCCCCTCCCAAAACCACCGCGGGCAGCCAGTGGCTGCCCGCTGCTGATCCGATCAGCTCTTCTTCGCGCCCCCACGGGGCGCGAACTTCGTGTTTCAACCATACGGCTTGGAGGTCTGCATCGCCGGCTTCTCACCGGCGAGGACCGACGTGATGGCGTCCTTCAAGTAGGGCGTCGCCTCTACCTTCGTGCCATCGCTGTCGAGGGCTCCCGTGTATTGCAGTTTGCCTTCCTTGTCGAAGACGAAGCAGTGCGGCGTCGTCTTGGCGTCGAGCAGCTTCCCGATCTTGGCGCCGTGGTCGACCAGGATCGGATGGTTCACGTTGCTCGCCTTGGCCTTCTTGCGCAGGTCGGCATAGGGCCGCTCGCCTTCGTCCTTCGCGTCGAAGGCCGCGGCTTCCGGCGCCTCGCCGATCTCACCCCCGTTCGCCGCGATGCCGAGCACGACAACACCTTTGTCGGCGAACTCGGTGGTCAGCGTGTTCAACTTCGGCTCGGCCAGTTTTTCCGATGGGCACGTCTTCGACCAGAAGTGGAAGACGACGACCTTGCCACGCAGATCGTCGAGCGACTGCATCTTGCCGTCGATCGTGCGGCAGCTGATGCCCTTCGGCAGCATCTCGCCGATGCCGATCGCCTTCGCCTCTTTCGCGGCGGGTGCCGGCGCGGGATCGGCCGGGGGCTTGGGGGGAGTCGGATCCTGGGCGACCAGACAGGTCGCGATGGCCAGAGCGGCCGCGGTCATCAGGGTTCGTTGCATGGCTAGTCGTGGTACGGGTTGCGGAATGGGAAGCCGGAAAGCTAGCCGTCGGTGCGGAAGTTCCCCGCCCCCCGAGCACGGGATACGAACTCGGTGCGTTCGTGCGGGCTGCCTCGGCGCGCCTTGTTGCCAGGCGGTGAAGGTCGTGACCCGGGTAGAATGCGACCATGTCGTTGCCGCAGCGCCGCCGGGCCACCGCGATCGTGCTGGCAGGCATCCTCGCGCTCGTCGCCGTGGCCTGGATCGCGAAGCAATCCTCGGAGCCGCAGGTGGCGGCGCCGGAGGCGGCGCGGCACGAACCCGGCGCGACGCCAGCCCGCGAGCACCAGCTGCTGCCGGATCGCACCAACGAACCTCGCACCGCTGTGGTAGCTGCGGATCCGTCGCAGCAAGTGGCCGCCGCGGTCTTGCGCGTTCGCTTGCGCGGCCTGCACGCGAAGGCGCCGTGGACGGCGTCCTTGCACCTCGACGTCGATGGGCAGGACGCGGCAGGCCAGTGGCTCGATCACGACACGCAGGCCACACCTGATGCCGTCGGCAGATGTTCGTTGACGTTGCCCTCCTGGTATCACGCCACGACGCAAGGCAAGGGGCGCATCGTGGCCAGAGACCCCCGCTATCTCGCGCTGCAGCACCGTTGGGAGGGAACTCTCGATCCCGCGCAGGAACTGGTGCTCGACGTGCAGGTCGTCGCCGTCATCGAGGGTCGCATCACCGACATGCGCGGCAATCCCGTGCCAGCGGCGCGCGTCTGTGCGTTCGCGATCCGCGATGGCGAACCCACCGATCCGAAGCTCGCCGATGAGATCGCGGACGGCGACGGTCGTTACCGTCTCGGCGCCCCGCCCGACGTCCCGCTGTTGCTCGTCGCATTGCCGATGCAGGACGACCCCTCCACCAAGCCGGCCCCGCGCCCGCACAGGCAGCTGGGGGACAGAGCCGTGATGCGCAGCGACCTGTTGCCCGCGACGAAGCGCAGCTCGTGCACGGTCGGCGTCGTGAGCACGGAGGACTTCGCGCTTCCCGATGCCACGCCGATCACCGGCGTCGTGCGATGGAGCAACGGCACGCCCGTCGCGCACGCGACGGTCGGTGCCTCGCGCGGCGCACGCGTGATCGCGATCAGCCCCACGGCCGCCATGCGCATGCTGCCGGGCGGCTCGGTGTTGCCGCTGGCGCAGACCGAGACCGACGAGCAGGGGCAGTTCAGCCTGCCCGGCGTGCAGGGGACTGCCGTCGATGTCGAGGTCGTGCATCTGCCGGGCGCGCTGCTGCTCGACGACCCGCCCAGGCAGACGACGGTCCCGCTGCAGCAGTGCGAGCTCTCCGTTGCGCTGCCGATCACGCTGCGCGTGCGGCACGCGGGCGCCGCAGCGCCCTACGCCGAGATCGACCTCGAACGCACCGTGACGAGAACGGGCGACAACGGCGAGCTCGCGATCGTGACGACGCGGCCGCTG
>DASRJH010000221.1:0-8481 GCA_035649575.1 Planctomycetota bacterium | reverse complement strand
ATGTCGCCGATGCGCGTGACGACGTCCTGGCCCGGCACGCCGGGCAACGACGTGAACGGGAGCCCGGATTTGGTCAGGAAGTCGCGTACGCGGTCGCCCGGCGAGAACTTCGTGTCCTTTCCTGCGAACACGTGGAACGAGTAGTCCGAAGTCGCCACCGTGATCGCGTGCTTGGCCTGGTACTCCTCGAGCGCGGGGTTGACGAAGTGGGTGAGGCCATGGAACAGCGGGATGTAGGTCGCCGCCGCGAGCAGGCAGCCAGTCAGGATGATCTTGAGGCGGCCGATGCGGTCCGACAGCCGCCCGAACACGAGGAAGAACGGCGTCGCGATCAAGAGCGACAGCCCGACCAGCGTGTACGCGGTCACGTAGTCGACGTTCAGAATCGTGATCAGGAAGAACAGCGCGTAGAACTGACCCGTGTACCAGACGACGCCCTGGCCGGCGGTGGCACCGAGCAGGGCGAGCAGCACGTACTTGTTGTTGGGGTAGCGCAAGAAGCTGTCGCGCAATGGCGACTTCGACGCCTGGCCGCCAGCCTTCATCGCACGGAACACCGGCGACTCGTGCAGCCTCATGCGGATGTAGACCGAGAACACGAGCAGGAGCAGCGACAGCAGGAACGGGATGCGCCAGCCCCAGTCCTTGAAGGTTGCCGCGTCGAAGTTCGCACGGCACAGGCCGATGACGAGCAGCGACAGGAAGAAGCCGAGCGTCGCCGTGGTCTGGATCCAACTCGTCGCATAGCCACGGTCCCGGTCGGCCACGTGCTCGGCGACGTAGGTCGCAGCCCCGCCGTACTCGCCGCCGAGCGCGAGCCCCTGCGCGAGACGCAGCAACACGAGCAGGATCGGCGCCGCCATGCCGATCGAGGCGTACGTCGGCAAGAGGCCGACCGCGAACGTCGACGCGCCCATGACGACGATCGTCATCAGGAACGTGTACTTGCGTCCGACGAGGTCGCCGAGCCGGCCGAACACGAGCGCGCCGAATGGCCGTACGAGGAAGCCGGCCGCGTAGGTCGCGAACGCCGACAATAGTCCCGCGGTCGCGTTGTCGGTCGGGAAGAACAGCCCGGCGAAGAACGGCGTCAGCGTCGCGTAGAGGTAGAAGTCGTACCACTCGAAGATGGTGCCGAGCGACGACGCGAACACGACGCGGCGCTGCGCCGCGCGCGGGAGCGAATCCGGATCGATGCGCGGCGCCGCCGCCGCGCCGCTGAAGCCTGTATGCGAGATGAGGGGATCTTCCATGGGTCAGTGCCGAGTCTAGAAGGTGAACACCTGCCACTGCAGGTTGATCTGGTCGCTCTCGAGCAGGTCGTCGAACAGGTAGCCGCGTACGCGCAGTCCGAGGTCGCGGCCGACGCGCGAGCCGGTCGGCGTGGATTCGTCGAACGTGAACGCTCCGTAGTCGACTGCGAGGAGACTCGCCGCGGACTGGTTGTGGTTGTAGGTCTGCTCGGTCAGCAGCAGGCCGCCGTCGAGGTGGAACTGTTGCGCGGGGTTCCAGGTCGCCACGACGTCCTGCAGGAAGACGTCGCCGGTGTCCTTGGTGCCGCTCGGCGCGCCTTTGCCGAGGTTCGGGCTGTCGGTCTGGATGAAGACCGTGAGTTCCTCGTCGAGCTTCAACTGGCCGATCAGGCGGAAGCGCCGCAGGAAGATGTTGTCGGCGTCGTCGTCGGTGCCGGGCAGGTCGACGGACTCGGCCATCACTTGCGACAAGAGCCCAAAGCGGAACGACGTCTTGCCGTCCTTGCTTTCCCACTGCAGTTGCGCTGTTGCGACCCCTGCACTCAGAAGGACGGCTACCAGGGTGGAGACACTGCGCCGCGCGCGACAACGACTCACGATCAGCTCCTGCTCGGCGCGTCGTGCACGGCGCGCCAGGGCCACTCCCGCACCGCCTCGGGGACTGCCGGACTATTGGTCGCGGCGAGCGAAGAGCGAATCCGCGGGACACCCGAGCAATCCCTCGGAGGATCCCGCAGCGGTGCCGACCCGGGCTGCATCTCGTCGTCGCCGGTCAGTGGCAGGCTCGAGTGGCGCGTGACCTCCGAGTGACGCGCCGCTGTGACGACGTAGGGTCATTGCCGGATTGCGGTATGTCGGCCGCGACAGCAAAAGGGGGCCTGTTCCTCATCGCCGTTGCACATCCGGCCGCGTCGGCCGGCTGTGCGCGGTTTGCCACGAGAGGGTCCTTACATGCAGCCGATGACCCGTCGTGCGTTCGTCGGGCTGGGCACCGCTGGTGCCGGCGCGACCGGCCTCGCTGCGTTGGGCTGGGACCTCAACGGAGCGGTTCGTGTGCAGCAGGAATTGCGCATCGCCGGCGCCAAGGAGGTCCGATCGCTGTGTCCGTATTGTGCCGTCGGCTGTTCGATCGTCGCCTACACGCGTCCGGGCGCCAACGGCCACACGGAGCTGCTGCAGATCGAGGGTGACCCCGATAGTCCGGTCAACGAAGGACGGCTGTGTCCGAAGGGCGCCAGCGCGATGCAGCTCGCGGTCAGCACCCGCCGCGTGCAGCGACCGCTCTATCGCGCTCCGGGCAGCGACCGCTGGCAGGAGATCGGCTGGGACGACATGCTCGACCGCCTGGCCCAGCGCATCAAGGATTCGCGCGACGCGACGTTCGTCGCGCAGGACGCGGCCGGCAACACGGTCAACCGCTGCGAAGGCATCGCGTTCGCGGGCGGCGCCGCGTTCAGCAGCGAGGAGGGTTATCTCGCGGCCAAGGTCATGCGCACGCTGGGGGTCGTGCACCTCGAACAACAAGCGCGTGTTTGACACGGTCCCACGGTCGTCAGTTTGGCGGCCACCTTCGGACGCGGCGCGATGACGAACCACTGGCGCGACATCAAGAACGCCGACGTCATCCTGATCAACGGAGCCAACCCGGCCGAGGCGCATCCGGTCGGCTTCCAGTGGTTCCTGCGCGCGAAGCTCGATCCGGCCCGCGGCCCCGGCAACGGCGGCGGCGCCCGCATCATCCACGTCGATCCGCGCTTCACGAGGACCTCGGCCGTCGCCGACATCCACGCGCGCATCCGCGTCGGCACCGACGCGGCGTTCTTCGGCGGGCTCATTCACTACGTGCTCGAGCACGACCTGATCCACCGCGACTACGTGCGCGACTACACGAACGCTTCGTTCCTCGTCGACGAGAGTTTCGCGTTCCACGACGGGCTGTTCAGCGGCTACGACAAGGATCAGCGCCGCTACGATCCTGCGTCGTGGGCCTACGAGACCGACGAGGCCAAAACGCAGCAGTATCTGCGGCAGCAGTCACAGGCGATGGACGCCTCGATGGGCGGGCGGCCGGAAGGGCATGGGCCCAAGGCCAGCGCCGCGGTCCGCTTCAGCAAGCGCGATTCGCAGCTCGCGCACCCGCGCTGCGTGTTCCAGCTGATGCGCAAGCACTACGCGCGCTACACGCCCGAGATGGTCTCGTCGATCACGGGCATCCCGGTCCAGCAGTTCCAGCAGATCGCCGAGATCGTCGGCCAAACGGGCCGGCCCGACAAGGTGATGACGATGGTCTACGCGGTCGGGCTCACGCACCACACGACGGGCGGGCAGCTGATCCGGAGCGCAGCCGTGCTGCAGCTGCTGCTCGGCAACATGGGCCGGCCCGGCGGCGGCATGAACGCCGAACGCGGCCACGCGAACATCCAGGGCAACACCGACAACGCGATCTCGTGGGAGATCCTGCCCGGCTACCTGCGCATCCCGGCGCCGGGCCAGCGCGGCCTCGACGACTACATCGCGCAGAGCGCGCCGCCGAAGCTCGACGCGAACTCCTGGAACTACTTCGGCACCAACTACCGCCGGTTCATGGTGAGCCTGCTCAAGGCGTGGTATGGCGACACGGCGAAGCCCGAGAACGACTACGCATTCGCGTTCGTGCCGAAGCCGGCCAGCGACGCGTCGTGGATCACGATCCACGACCAGGCGCTGCGCGGTCGCATGCACGGCCTCGTGCTGTGCGGCATGACCGCGACCAGCATCGGCCCGGATTCCAACCAGGTGCTGCAGGCGCTGGCCAAGCTGAAGTGGCTCGTGGTCATGGACCCGCTGCCGACCACGAGCTCCGAGTTCTGGCGCCGGCCCGGCGCCGATCCGAAGAGCATCGACACCGAGGTGTTCCTGCTGCCGACTTCGCACTGGATCGAGAAGGACGGCTCGTTCGTCAACAGCGGGCGTTGGGCGCAGTGGAAGGAGCAGGTGCTGCCGCCGCAAGGCGAGGCGCGCCACGACCACTGGATCCTGGCCGAACTGTTCCTGCGCGTGCGGGCGCTCTACCAGCAGCACGGCGGCAAGTTCCCGGAGCCGATCGCGGCTGCGACGTTCGACTACAAGGACCCGCACAAACCCGAGCTCGAAGAGCTCACCGCGGAGATGAACGGCCGGCGGCTCGCGACAAAGCAGCGGCTCGCGACGTTCGCCGACCTGCAGGACGACGGCAGCACCGCGGCCGGCAACTGGATCTACACGGGCTCCTATCCGGAGGCCGGCAACCTGATGCGGCGCCGCGGTGGCGTGCAGGACCCGCGCACCAACGACCCGACCGGCATGGGCTTCTACCACGGCTGGGCGTGGAGCTGGCCGATGAACCGGCGCGTCATGTACAACCGCGCTTCCGCCGATCGCGACGGCAAGCCCTGGGATCAGAAGCGCCCCGGCATCAGCTGGGACGAGGGCCAGAAGAAATGGGTCGGCGACGTGCCGGACTACCCCGCGACCATGGCGCCGAGCGACCCGAAGGCGTGGGGTCCGTTCATCATGACCCCCGAGGGCGTCGGCCGGCTGTTCTCGGCGTCGATGCTCGACGGGCCGCTGCCCGAGCACTACGAGCCGATCGAGTCGCCGATCGACAACCCGCTGCACCCGCAGCAGTCCGTGTCGCCGGTGGCGTTCCTCTACGACGAACGCGCCGGCCGCGAGAACCGCTTCGGCACCGTCGTGGACTACCCGTATGTGGCGACGAGCTACCGCCTCACGGAGCACGAGCACTTCGTCACGCAGCACGTACCGGTGCTGGTCGGGTTGCAGCCGCAGCCGTTCGTCGAGATTCCCGAGGAGCTCGCGCGCGAGAAGGGCATCCGCAACGGCGACCGCGTGCGCGTGAGCTCCAAACGCGGTCGCATCGAAGTGGCCGCGATCGTGACGCGGCGGCTCGGGCCGGTCCAGGCCGGCGGCAAGACCATCTATCAGATCGGCATCCCGATCCACTGGGGCTTCGTCGGCATCGCCGCCGAGCGCGACCCGCAGCACGGCGCCCAATGGCTGGCGAACGCGCTGACCCCGTTCGTCGGCGACGCGAACTCGCGCACGCCCGAGTTCAAGGCTTTCCTCGTCGACGTGCAGAAGGTGTGAAGAAGATGAATCCGCCGACGCAGCCTCCGGCGACGGGTCGCCCCCGCGGACGATGGGACGCGCGCAAGCGGCGCTGCGACCAGCTGCTGCAGCACTACCCGCACGCGGCGGACATGCTGTCGCTGCAGCAGGCGCTGCTCGAGGTGCAGCAGCAGGCGTTCACGGCCGCGCTGGCCGACCGGCCGCAGCCGTCGTGCTGGCCGGCGTGGACCCAGCAGGTCGTCGCGCCGTCGGTCGCCGAGGCGACCAGGGCCCACGGTCCCGCCGCGCTCGCGGCCGCTGCCTGCGCACAGCTGCAGCGCGGTGAGGCCGCCGGCCTCGCGGCGCGCTGGCTCGCGGGCGAAGTGCTGCCGCCGCTGCTCGGCTACCTGCCGCGCGCATCTTTGCAGCCGCTGCTCGAGGCGCTGCTGCCGCTCCCGGCCGAGCAGCCAGGCGGGGACGCGCGGCACTGTCCGGCTTGCGGCGGGTTGCCGCAGCTGTCGTTCGTCACCGACGGTGGTGATCCTCTGACGACGGCGCCGCGCCGCCTCTTGTGTGCACGGTGCGGCCAGGACTGGGTGTTCGCGCGCACCGCCTGCCCGGCGTGCGGCGAGTCGGCCTCGGCGCAGCGCACGGTGTTCGCCGACGACAGGCGCTTCCCACCGCTGTCGGCCGCGGCCTGCGACGGCTGTCGCTGCTACCTGGTAGGGGTCGATCTGCGGCGCGATCGCGACGCGGTGCCCGAGATCGACGAACTGGCGGCGCTGCCTCTCGAGCTGGCCCTGCAAGAGCGTGGCTTCCGCAAGATCGTGCCCAATCTGATGGGGGCCGGATAGGAGCGCACATGGCACGCACGGTTGGATTCTTCACGGACACGACGGTTTGCATCGGCTGCAAGGCCTGCGAGGTGGCGTGCAAGGAATGGAATCAGCTGCCGGGGCACGAACCGCAGTTCCGCGACAGCTTCGACAACACGGGCAAGCTCGACGAACAGAACTGGCGGCATGTGCAGTTCCACGAGCGCAGCACGCCAGCCGGCGGCGTCGCCTGGAACATGATGAGCGACGTGTGCAAGCACTGCAGCGAGGCGGCTTGCATGGAGGTCTGTCCGACCAACGCGATCGTGCGCACCGAGTTCGACACCGTCTACATCCGACCCGACGTCTGCAACGGCTGCCGCGACTGCATCGCCGCGTGCCCCTATCACGTGATCGGCTTCAACGAGAACACCGGTCTCGCCACGAAGTGCACGTTCTGCTACGACCGCCTGCAGAAGGACCTGACGCCCGCGTGTGCGAAGGTCTGTCCGACGCAGTCGATCCAGTTCGGCGACCTCGCCGAGATGCGGCAGCGCGCCACCGCGCGGCTCACGCAGCTGCAGCAGCAGGGTGTCCAGCAAGCGCGCATCTACGGCGAGCACGAGTATGGCGGGCTGCACGCGCTGTTCCTGCTGACCGGCGCGCCGTCCGAGTACCGGCTTCCCGACCAAGCCAATGCCGTGCTGCCGCGGCGCAACAACCTGCTCGGCTATCTGGGCTCGTTCGTCACGGGCTGCCTCGCGGTGCTCGGCGCCCTGGTCGCGTTCCGCGAGCGCGGCAGCGAGGAGGCATGACCATGCCGGAGCACTTCGTCGCACCACCCGAGTGGGGCTGGTACATCGTCTGGTACTTCTACTGCGGAGGCATCGCGGGCGGCGCCTACCTGCTCGGCACTCTGCTGCGGCTGCGCGGCGTCGCGCGCGACGCCCCGGTGTCGCGGCTCGCGTTCATGCTCAGCTTCGCTGCGATGGCCGTCTGTCCGGTGCTGCTGACGCTCGACCTCGGGCAGCCGTCGCGCTTCTGGCACATGCTCATCGACACCAACGACGGCGGGCTCGCGTTCAAGTACTGGTCGCCGATGTCGGTGGGGGCCTGGGTGCTGCTGATCTTCGGCGCCTTTTGCACCGCCACCTTCGCGGCGGCAGTCGCGCAGGCGCGCGGCTGGGAGCCGAAAGGCCGGCTCGGCGCGCTGCTGCGCCTCGCGTCCCATCGCAGGTTCCTGATCGCGGGCTCCGTGTTCGGGCTGTTCCTCGCCGGTTACACGGGCGTGCTGCTGAGCGTCAGCAACCAGCCGCTGTGGAGCGACACGTGGGCGCTCGGCGGACTGCTCCTGGCTTCGGGCCTTTCGATCGCGGCCGCCGCGCTCGTGCTGCTCGCGAAGTGGAACCGCGCCGACGCGGCGACGACCGGCGTGTTGCACGACATCGACGGCTCGTTCATCGGGCTCGAGCTCCTCCTGCTCGTGGTCTGCTTCGCCTCGCTGGGCAGCCTCGGTTTCGAGTATGCGCGGTGGCCCTGGTTGCTGCTGTGGCTGCTCGTGCTGGCCGCCATCGTGGGGCCGATCGTGCTGCGGCGGCGCGCGGCCGGCGGCGGCGTGATCCCGGCGGCCGCGATGGTGCTGGTCGGCGGATTGGCGCTCCGGATCGTCGTGGTGTTCGCGCCACAGGCGCACGCGTGACGCCCATCATGAACCCGAGAATCGGCGTCAAGCTCGCACCCCGGGTCGACCAGATCGGCGAGTTTCTCGCCGACGCGCGCGCGCTGGACGCCGCCGGCGTCGCTGCGCTTTGGATCGACGGCGACGAGGATCCCTGGATGTTGTTGGCCGCGGCCGCGGTGGTCACCGCGAGAATGAAGCTCGTGGCGCCGTGCTCGGCCGCGGAGGTCGATGCCCCGGACCGGCTGGCCCGCCGTGTCGCGACGCTGCAGCTGCTCGCGCACCACCGCGTCGTGCTCTGCGTCGACGATGCCGCTTTCGTCGAGCCGGTGCTGGCCTGCGGAGACGCGCCGCTCTTGTTCGACGTGCAGGCCGGCGCGCCGCCGGTCGCAGCCACGGCCGTCGTGCGCGCGGCCCGAGGCTGGCTGCTGCCCGGCCGGGTGCCCGCGGACCTGCGGACCGACCGCGATGCCGTGCTGGCCGCGCGGCGCGCGCAGGAGCTCGACCTGGGTCTCGAGTTCTGGGCCGGCGTGCCGGTGCCCGCGGGCCGCGCCGAGTGGCGGCGTTCGCTGGCCGAGCAGTTGGCGGCCGGCGCTACGGGCGTCGTGGTGCCGCACGATCCGCGGCTGCTCGACCTGCTGCGCAACCC
>DASRJH010000220.1:0-10759 GCA_035649575.1 Planctomycetota bacterium | reverse complement strand
CTTCTCTCGTGCTGCTGCGGCCAGCACCCCATCGACGAGCTCGGGTTGGAACGGCGGCGTTGCCACGCTGGCCACGACGAGCACGTGCGTGATGTTCGCCGCGATGACCTGCGCGCGTTCTTCGCCTTCGCTCGCGGTGCGCCGATGCAGCTGCGAGGTGCGCGGCAGCATCGCTTCGATCGCGTTGCCCGTCTTGTCCAAGACGACGCGGTCGCCGACCGTGAGTGGCTGCTTCTCGTGCGATCTCGCCTCGAACAGCCTGCCCAGAAGAGGCAGCTGCCGGCGTTCGCCACCGACCTCGACATGGCAGACCTTGGCATCGATGCGTAGAACGAGGCCTTGCTGCGATGACGGTTGCATCCGGAACGAAGTGTGTTGGTAGGCTGGCGCCGAGCCCGACGGGGGCCTTGCATCTCGGCAACGCGCGCACGTTCTTGTTGGCGTGGCTGTCGATCCGGTCGCGGGGCGGCACTCTACTGCTGCGCATCGAAGACATCGATGGCCCGCGCGTGAAGCCTGGCGCTGCAGGGCAGGCGATCGCGGACCTGCGCTGGCTCGGGCTCGACTGGGACGGGGAGCCCGTGTCGCAGAGCGAACGGCTGCCGCTGTATGCCGCGGCGGCCCAACGCCTCGTTGCATCCGGTGCCGCCTACCCCTGTGTGTGCACGCGGCGCGAGGTCGAAGAGGCGGCGTCGGCGCCACACGAGGGCAACGACGACGGTCCGGTGTATCCGGGCACCTGTCGCGGTCGATTCGCCGACCTCGCGGCCGCGCGCGAGGCCACGGGCCGCGAAGCGGCACTGCGGTTTGCCGTCGACGTCGCGCACGCGCAGTTCGTCGATCACTTCGCGGGGCCGCAGCCGGGACGCATCGCGGGTGACTTCGTGATCCAGAAGCGCGATCGGGGACCGGCCTACCAGCTCGCGGTCGTCGTCGACGACGCGGCACAAGGCGTGACCGAAGTCGTGCGCGCCGACGATCTGCTGCCGAGCACACCGCGCCAGCTGCTGCTCTACCGGGCGCTGCAATGGACGCCTCCCGAGTTCGTGCACGTTCCACTCGTCGTGGGCGGCGATGGGCTGCGGCTCGCCAAACGCCACGGGGACACTTCGCTGCGCCATCTGCGCGAGCAGGGGGTCGCTGCTGCGGCCGTCGTCGGCTTTCTCGGATTCCTGTGCGGGCTGCGTGCTGCGGGGCAGCGGTGTTCTCCCGCCGACCTGCTGCGGGACTTTCGCTGGGAGAGTGTGCCGCGCGGCCCCGTGCGGGGCGACCGCCATGGCTTGCTTCCTCAGTGAGGAGAGCGAGAGTGTCACGACTCTGTCTCCACGCCGTCGCCGGTTAAGAATGGCGAAAAGCTGCGGTTCTAGCCAAGCGGTGACCGCGCTGCCTGTGTTGGCAGGGCGACACGTTCCCGGGCTTCTCTGGACGCTGGAAGACGCCATGGCGCTAGAACTTGCGATACTCGACGACCAGGACAGAGCGGTGCGGTCCGTCGAAGTCGGTGTGGACGAGCACTGGGTGATTGTCCACCGCGCGCAGGAGCACGCGCTGCATCTCCTGGGCCGGCTGAGGAATTACTATCGGGATGCGCGGTTCGAAGTGCATGAACTGCCGGGTTTGATGACGGAGATCCAGACGCTGGCCGAGCTGTTTCCAGCAAGCAGTGCGGCAAGACTGCTGCTTGCCGAGTTGGAGGGCATCTGTGTGCAGGCAATCGATACGCGGCGACCCCTCGTCACATTGACGGACTAGATCGCCCGTCGATTCACCGCGTGGTGCCCTTGCTCGGCTGCAAGCCGCCGAGCCACGGTTCGCCCGCGAGTTCCGCGGACAGGCGCAGCAGTTCCGCGCGGTCTGCGTCGCCGATCAGCGCGCCCGCGGCAGCGAGCCAGGCATCCCAGCAGCCGATCGCGAACGCACGCGCCGAAGGTGTTGCCTCACGAGCCTGCATGCTCTCGACGAACGCGCGTAGCTCCCGGCGGAAGCCTTCGTGCCAGGTGCGATAGTCCAACGGCCCTTTCAGTCCTCCGGGCAGTGCCTGCGCGAGCAGCGCTGCTGCGCCCTCGCGCAGATCACCCGGCAGCGTGGTGGCCAGCTGCGCGAGATCGTCTGTCGACAGGGGCACTGTGCGTCCGGCAGCCTGCGCGGGCAGGAACCACGAACGAACTGCGAGTCCGACGGCCGTCGTGCACACGAGCAGCGTGCCCACGGCCATGGACCACAGCCGGCGGCGCTGGCGTGCCTGTACTAGCCGCTCCGCATGCAGCTGCTCGACCGCGCGCTGGCAGTGTGCCGTCACCGTGCGCCAGTGCTCGAGCAGGCGGACCATGCGGCCTGGAGGATCGATGCCCATGGCCGTCGTCATCGACGTCGACAATCGCTCGAGCGTCGCTCGCGCGAGTCGCAGGCGGGCCCCAGGATCGACGGTGCCGTCGAGCTGATGTTCGGCCAGCCCGGACTGCTCGAGAGCAAGCTGCGTCTCGACGTCGCGCAGGTCGCGGCCGTAGAGCACACCCCGCTCCTCGGGCACGTGCACGGTGAGGAACAGCAAGCAGTCGCGGCGGTCGCTGAGGACCTGGAGGCGGCTCGCGAACGTGCTCGATGGGTCGTCCTGCAGTGTGCCGTAGAGCGAACCCAGCTCGACGTTACGTCGCACGGCGGCATCGACTTCGCGCTTGCGCCGGCGCACCTGTTCGACCCGCTCCTGCAGGCGCGTGACTTCGCCGCCTTCGTTCTCGTCGCCACCTTGGAGACCCGCGACGGCGCGTTCCATGTCGAACAGGCCCGTCGTCCAGTGGCCGCGCGAAAGCGCGTGTTCGGCGCCTTCGGCCAGTCGGTCACGCGTCGCGCGCGCCTGTTCGATGCGCAGGCGCAGTGCTTCGATGCCATCCTGCAGCTGGCCGCGCGGTTGTTGCCCGCGGTCGATGAAGGCTTCGAGAATGCGCAGGGAATCGAGCCGTCCCAACGCGAGTTGCAAGGGCCGCACGGGTACCGGCACCGCTTGCAGCTTCTTTTGCGCGTCGGCGAGCAGGGCCCAGGCCTGGTCGGTCAGGTGGGCGAGGGCCTGGGTCAGCACGTCGAGGGCCGGCGGAACCTGGACCAGGTGCGGGAACTCCTCCGCGAGGTTCGCGAGCGTGATCTGCAGGCTGCGCAGACCCACGGCGCCCCCCGTCACTTCGCTGCGCGTCCGACGCTGGCACGCGGTTGCGGCAGCCGCGACGAGGCTGGCCAGCGGCTGCAAGGCCACCGCGTCCCACAGCGGGCCGACACTCTCGACATTGGGTTCGGCCCTCGCCACACGATCGCAGTAGAAGGCGAACCGGTGCAACTGGTCGCGATGACGCGCCGCTGTCGGCGAGGCGCCGCCGAGGCGCGCCGCCATATGGTCCACCGCGGCTTCGGCAGCGCGGAGGTCGAGCTGACGTTCGGCGGCGGCGATCGCCTCGACGTCCTGCGCGAGCTCCTGCCGCGCCACCGCGAGCTGGTCGCGAAGGCGGTGCAGGAATGCGATCGGGTTGCGGTGCAGCAGTCCCACGGTGGCCGGTGACTCTTCACTGGGGATCGGGCAACCACCGGGCAGGGCGCGCGCTGTCTGTGCGAGGGTCTCGACGTCTGCTAGCCAGCTCGCGCACGGATTGAGTTTCTCGGCCCGGCAGAAGGTGCTGACCTGCTCGGCAGCGCCGGCCAACACGGCGCCCGCGGCGCGGCACAGCTCGCGACGCCAGTGCAGCGTCGCCAGGTGGCGTGGGAACCGAGCGAGCACCCGGCCTGCCACACCGAGTTCGCGTGTGATGGCAGCCGGCTCGGTCGGCTGGTTGGAAGGGACGCGCAGCAGACCGGGCAGCCGTTCGGCGAGTTGGTGGCAGCGTCGCCAGAAAAGTCGGTGTGTGTCGGTCCGGTGCGTTTTTGCAACCTGCGAACTGACGGCTGTCTCGTGCTGCAGGCGGCCGGAACTCGCATCGTCCAGCGTGGCCTCGTCAGGATCCGCATCGAGACAATCCGCGAGGCTCGCGAGGGTCGTCGCGAGAACGGCGGCCGTCGGCCGCTCGGCGGGATTGGCGGACGTGCACGCGCGCACGATGGCGACGACGTCGGGATGCTGTGGCAACTCGGTCCATTGCCCGCCGCGCAAGAGCCAACTCAGAGAGGCTCCCAGCCCGTAAACGTCGAAGGCGGAGTCAGGAGGAGCGCCGTGCGTCGCCTCGGGTGGGGCAAATCCGTGGCTGCCTCCCGTGAACACAACCGCGTCGGCTCGCCGCGAATTGGAGATTGGGCGCGCATGCTCGAAGTCGAGCAGCAGCGTCGTCGTGGTTGTGCGCAGCAGGTTGCGCGGCTTGACGTCCCCGTGGCAGAGCCCCGCGGGTGCGACCGGGTCACGCAGCATGTGCAGGCGCGCCAGAGTCGCGGCGACAGGCGCCAGCAACCTGCAGGCGAGGGCTGCCGGCAGCGAGCCTAGCTCGGCGACGAGACTGTCGAGATCCGTTCCTGCCTCGAAGTTCGTCGTCACGCACGGCCGGTTCGTTGCCGCATCGATGCCAACGCTGCGATAGACGGCAACGCCGGGGCCCGCGGCAAGGCGTGCCATCGCGAACTCGGCTTCGGCCTCGGCCATCGAGCCCGCGACATAGACCTTGGTGACCAACGCCAGCCCGCTCGCCGCGTCGGAGGCCACATACACCGTTCGTTCGGGCGAGCAATGCAGCAGGCGGGCAGGCTCGGCGGTTGCGGCCGGAAGGGACATTGTGGTGGATACCCGAACCGGCTCGGCTGGCGCGTCGCGAGCTTGGCCGGGGGGTGGTGAAACAGGTCCGGGGCGGGTCGACCGCCAGGGGTGGTGAGGACTGCGAGGAGGTTACCAGACGGTGTCCGACTGTGTTGGTGGAACGGTGGTGCGACGGGAATCCGACGCCGGGGCTCCTCGCCCCGGGTAGACTGGCGATAATCCGACAATGCCGCTCAATCTGGAGATCACGGATCGTTCGGGCTCTCGCGAAGTCGAGATGGATACCGACACGTTCTGGATCGGGGGCGCGCGATCGGGCTGCGAGGTTACGCTGGACCTTCCGGGCGTATTCGGGCGCGTGCTCGAAGTGGCCCGCGACGACCATGGCCGGCTGCGCGTCCGGGCCGAACCCGGGCTGCCGTTCCCGATCCGCTGTGCGACCGGGACCATCGGGTCGCGATTCGAGAACTTCCTCGACGGCGACGTGCTGAACCTCGGGCCTGCGCTCGTGAAACTGCGGTTTCGCGCCGATGCCACCGGCGACGAGATCGTGGCGATCGACCCCGCTACGCTGGGCGTCGCGCCGGGTTCGCCAGTCGGCGCCTGGTATCGGACCTTCATGGAGATGGCCGACCACCTCGAAGGTCTCAAGAGCCAGGAGCAGATGATCCCCGCAGCCATGGCTGCGATCCTGCGCGCGACCGGCGCCGACCGCGTGCACGTCGTGCTGGACGGTGACGATGGCCCGCAGTCGTTCTTCATGAGCCGGCCCGAGGATCGGCGGGCGTTCCGCGTGAGCCGGTCGCTCGTCGAACAGGTCCGTGAGGCCGGACGCGTCGTGCACGTGCCCGTGGCCGCGTCGGACCCGATCGCGCGGACCTTCCACAGCATCCGCAGCGAAGGCATCTCGTCGGCAGTGGCCCTGCCGATCCAGGCGCTCGGCAAGAACCTCGGCGTGTTCTACGCCGACTGTACGCGCGATGGGGCCGTGTTGTCCGCCGAAGACCTGCAGCGTGTCGCGTTCTGCAGTCGCATCCTCGCGACCGCGTTGGGCAACCGCGTGCTCGTGCGCAGTCTGCTCGATCGGGAAGCGGTCACGTCGCAAGCGCCACATTGGGCGCTCGAGACGAAGAGCCCCGCGTGTGCGGACATGGTGCAACGGGTCAAACTCTATGCGCCGGCCGACTACACGGTGTTGTTGCGTGGCGAGACCGGGACCGGCAAGGAGGTCATTGCACGAGCGTTGCACGAGCTCTCGCGCCGCAGCAAGGGGCCGTTCGTGCCCGTCAACTGCGCCGCGATCCCCGAACAGCTCATGGAGAGCATGCTGTTCGGCCACGAGAAGGGTTCGTTCACAGGCGCGATGCAGGCTCGGCGCGGCCACTTCGAAGAAGCGCACGGCGGCACGATCTTCCTCGACGAGATCGGCGACATGGCGCTCGAGCTGCAGGCCAAGATCCTGCGCGTCTTGCAGGATCGCATCGTGGTGCCGATCGGCGGACGCCGCCAGACCCGCGTCGACGTGCGCATCCTCGCGGCGACGCACCAGGATCTCGAGCGCATGGCGCGCGAGGGTCGCTTCCGCGAAGACCTCTACTACCGGCTGCGCGAACTCGAGATCGTATTGCCGGCGCTGCGCGATCGACGCGAGGATGTGCGTGGCCTCGCAACGCGGTTCCTGACCGAAGCTGCGGAGGAACTCGGCTACGCCGAGGTGCCTGCACTGTCGCCCGAGGCGGAGTTGGCGCTCTCCACCGAACCCTGGCGCGGCAACATCCGCGAGCTGCGGCACGTGCTCAAGGGCGCGGCGCTGCGCGCGGGTGGATCCACGATCCTCGAGGCCCACCTCGATCTCGACCGGCGCCACGAGCGAAGCGCGGCCAACGCGGCCGCGGCGCCTGCCCCGGAGCCGGTGCGGTCGGACGCGGGAGCCGCCACGTGGAAGGAGCGCCTCGAGGCGCAGGAGAAGGCAGCACTGCAGCGCACGCTCGCGGAAGCGAACGGCAACCTCACGCGTGCGGCGGATCTGTTCGGCGTGCCGCGGACGACGTATCGCGAGAAGCTCGTGCGGCACGGTCTGCTCGAAGCGTGAAGTCGGGCGGTGATGGCCGCGTAGCATGAGCCAATGGTGCGTCGTGACGCGCACCCCTCGCCAACGCGCGGGGAAGGACCAGAGATCTACCAATGCAACTCGACGCCACTCATGTCGTGCTGGTGCAGCCGCGGCGGGCCTCGAACCTCGGCGCCGTCGCGCGCGCCATGAAGAACTTCGGCATGCGCCGCCTGACCCTCGTCGCCCCGCGCATCGGCTCGTGGACCGATGCCTGGCGCATGGCGGTGCATGCCGGCGATGTGCTCGAAGGAGTCGCGACCGTCGATCGCCTCGAGCAGGCATTCGCGGACGCCACGTGGATCGTCGGCACCACGAACCGCCCGCTGCCGGGCCAGTCCCTGCTGACGCCGCGCCAGGTCGCTGAGCTGGCCGCGGAACGTGGGGCGCCGACGCTGCTGTTCGGCTGCGAGGAGAGCGGCCTCGGCAATCGCGAGATCCTGCGTTGCCACGACGTCTCGATGATCCCGGTCGCCCCGGAGCAATCCTCGCTGAACCTGGCCCAGGCGGTCCTCGTTTACGCCGCGGAACTCTTCGCTGCGGCGACGCAGCGTGAACTTGACATCGGCATGGCCACCGCAGCGGCGCCGCCGGCGATGGCCAGTGCTTGCTTGATGCGGCATCTGGAACGGTTGCTCCGGGACGCACTCATGCAGTCGGCGTGGGCGGACAAGAGCCGGCCCGGTGAAGCGATCGGCGAGCTGATGCAGCCGTTCTACCGCGCGCGTCTGACCGAGCAGGAGGTCCGGGCATGGCTGGTTGCGCTGAGCCGCGTCGTGCGTCCGCGAGCCCGCTCCACAGCCATGGAGTAGCGGGAGGCGCGAGATGGGTGCCGCGTCTTGTCCGATCGCACTTCCTGGGCGAATCACGCGATACTCAGGGCGCTTCGAACGCTACCTTCCCCCGCTTGTCTTCCCTACCTTCAGACTCCCTTGCCACGCTGACCGTCATCGGCGACGTGCACCGCTGGTGGCGCAATGCAGACTCGATCTTCCTCGAGCGCACGCGCCCTGACCTTGCCTTGTTCGTGGGCGATCTCGGGGACGAGGACGTCGAGATCGCGCGCCTCGTCGCCGCGCTGCCCGTGCCGAAGGCGGTCATCCTCGGCAACCACGACGCGTGGCAGAGCTTTGGCCGCAAGGGTAGCACGCAGAAGCTGCGTGAAGTGCTCGCGGCGTTCGGAGAAGACCACATCGCTTACGCGGTGCGCGAAGTGCCGGACGCGGGCTTGTCGGTGATCGGGGCGCGGCCCTTCTCGTGGGGCGGGCCGAGCCTGCGCAGCCCCGAGCTGTACGACGAGATCTATGGGATCCACACGATGCGGCAGTCGGCGGCGGCGATCGTCGATGCGGCGCGGAACGCCCAGCATCGCGACCTCGTGATCCTGGCGCACAACGGCCCGATGGGGCTCGGTGGCGAGACGAGCGACATCTTCGGCAAGGACTTCGGCAAGCCAGGCGGCGACTGGGGCGATCGCGACCTCGCGCTCGCGCTCCAGCGCATCGAGGGTTTCGGCCTGCGCGTGCGCGCCGTGATCGCGGGCCACATGCACCATCGTGTCGTGCATCCGCGCGGGGCCGAGCGCACGCGGTTCGTGCGCCGCGGCGACACGCTGTTCCTCAACACGGCCTATGTGCCGCGCGTGCGCCAGACCGACGATGGCGACGAACTTTCCTACTTCGTGCGCACGCAATGGCGTGCAGGCGAATGCGTGGCCATCGAAGAAGTCTGGGTCGACATTCACGGCGACGAACGCGAGGTCAACGTGCCGAAGTTCGTCGAGATCGCCGGGTTGGCGCCCGTCGTCGACGAAACGCAGGAGTGAACGCGCGCTCGCCCCGGCCTGTGGCTCAGCGCTTGCCCGCGGCGGCGACCTTCTCGACCTCGCGCCAGACGCGCAGCAGGTTGCCCGACCAGATCTTGGCGATCTGCTCTTCGGTGTAACCGCGCGCCACGAGCTCGCGCGTGACGTTGCGGCTCTCGCTCGCGTCGTTCCAGCCGTCGAGGCCGCCGCCGCCGTCGAAGTCGGTGCCGATGCCCACGTGATCGATGCCGATCACCTGCACGATGTGGTCGATGTGGTTGACGAAGTCGCGCACGTTGGCCTTCGGGTGCTTCGCGTCGATCGCTGGCAGGCCGGCGTTGTACTTCGTGTAGCGCGCCTCGCGCTCCTCGGCCGACAGCTCGGGTGCCGTGTCGTCGCGCAGGCGTCCGATGCCGCATTCCTCGCGCCAGGCCCGGATGGCCTCGGCGCGCGCGGGATCCGTCTTGACGAAGTCGGCCAGCGCCACGCACTGCACGACGCCCCCTTTCGCCGCGAGTGCGCGCAACTGCTCGTCGTCGAGGTTGCGCGTGTGGGCGTTCACGGCGTGGGCCCCTGAGTGCGAGGCGATGACGGGGGCGCGGCTCGCCTCGACCGCTTGCAGCATCGTGGTTCGGCTGCAGTGCGAGATGTCGACCATGATGCCGACGCGGTTCATCTCGGCGATCGCCGCGCGTCCGAGCTCGCTGAGACCGCCGTGTTTGGGCTCGGCCGGCGTGTGGGAGTCGCCGAGCTGCGAATGGCCGTTGTGCGCGATGCTCATGTAGCGGGCGCCGCGCTCGTGGAACTGCTCGACGAGCGTGAGGTCTTCGCCCATCGGGTAGCCGTTCTCGATGCCGATGCACGCGATGAGCTTGCCTTCCTTGTGCAGCCACTCGACCTCGTCCGGAGTCGTGGCGAGGCCGATCGTGTCGCCGTGCAGCCGCACCATGCGGTGGATCGCGTGGAACTTCGCGTTCGCTTCGGCGAGCGCGCGCTTGTAGCCGCCCTCGTTGAGCTGTCCCTGGCCGACGTAGACGATGAAGAACGCGCAGTCGTAGCCGCCCTCGCGCATCTTCGGGAAGTCGACCTTCTGGCTGCCGCGCACCGTCGGGTCGTAGCGGCGCCGGAACTCGTCGCGCGTCTTCGGGTCTTCGGGCAGCGACTCGGGGGAGAGCTTCGAATCGATGTCCTTGTGCGTGTCGAGCGTGAGGCACCGGTCGTGGATCGCGTCGGCGGTCGGCGTGTCCGTACGCGCGGGAGCCGGTTGTGCCGATGCAGGCTGTTGGCAACGCAGCGCGGCGAGAGGCAGCAGCAGGGCCGAAGAGAACAAGGCGAGGTGCGATCGCATGCCGCAGGCGTAGCGCTCGAGCGCGTCGATGGCCAGTCCCCGATGAGGTTTGCCAGGTGCGGCTGGGACATCGGGTGCTTCGTTGCGTCCGCGCGCCCGCGCGGCATCATCGTCGCCCCTCGATGGCCGAAACTGCGGACCTCGTCGTGATCGGCGGCGGCATCATCGGCTGCTCGGTGGTCCACCACCTGGCGCTGCTGCTGCCTCGCTCGACGCGCATCGTGCTGCTCGATCGCGGCCCGATTGCCGGTGCCACGTCGGGGTCGTGCATGGGGCATCTCATGGTGACGCCCGACGACCGGCAGCAGTACGCGTTCTCGGCGAGCAGCGTGCGGCTGTGGCGCGAACTGCAATCGCGGCAAGGCGGCTTCGACTACAACCCGACCGGGGCGCTCTACCTCGCCGAGACGGAGCAGGATCTCGAGCTGCTGCCGGCGCTGCGGCAGCAGTTCGTCGACAACGGCGACCGCGCCGACATCCTCGATCCGACGCAGCTGCGTGAGCTCGAGCCCGGGCTCGCGCACGACCTGCCGGGCGCGCTGTATTACCCGGGCGACGGCGTCGTGCTGCCGATGCCCGCATGCAGCGCGATGTTGCGCGAAGCCCGGCTTGCCAACAGCAATCTCGTCGTGCGTTCGCATTGCGCCGTGCTCGGTTTCGACCGCGACGGCGACCGCATCACCGCCGTGCGCACGGCGGACGGTGCGATCGGCACCCGTACCGTCGTCAACGCGACCGGCGTGTGGGCGCCCGAACTCGCCGAGATGCTCGGGC
>DASRJH010000219.1:0-17297 GCA_035649575.1 Planctomycetota bacterium | reverse complement strand
CCGCGGGACCCGGGGCATTGTCCGGCAGAGCGAACAGATCGACCCAGATCGTTTCGAAGCCCTCGACGCCAGCAGGCACCGCGACGTCGACCTCGCGCACGCCGAGCAATCGCGACAGCACCTGTGCCTGTGACGTCGGCGCCACGCCGTCCGCGACCGGCATGACATCCGCGCTGCCGAGCTCGACTCCTTTCGACACGAAGCGGAATGTCTGCACACGGTCCACCGCGTTCCATCGCAGCCCGTTGCCGGTGGCCAAGTTCTCGACCGAACGCAGCGTGATGTAGGCATCGTCGCTGACCCAGGCGAGGCGCACGAAGATCGCGGCGAATCCGGCGGCGATCGCCAGCACGAGCAGTCGGCGCGCGGCGGGGCCCTGCATCAAGTCGTGCCTCTCGTCATGATCGGTGCGCTCGCTACGGGCGGGGACCATATCCGCACGCGACCAGGGCGCGATGGTGAGGCCCGCGGCCACAGGATCCGGTCAGTTCCTGCGGTTACGAACGGACAGCCGCCTGCTAGGATGGGGACGTCCCGCCGTGCCGCTCCCTCTCGGCACGCTCTCCCCCTGGAGGTGCCCGATGCTGCTCGAGCGTCTTCCCCGCCGTGCTGCCCTGCTGGGCTGCCCCGCCGCATGCCTGTTCGTCCTCACGACGACTGCGGCACTCGCGCAGGACGAAGTGGCCCGCGCCATCGCCGAGCTGCAGAACCTCGACCGACAGCCACACGCCTTTGCCGTGCTGCAAGCTGCAGGCGGTGCGTGTGTGCCCTCGCTGGGCAACGTGCTCGCAAAGATCGGCACCGAAAACGAACCGCGCCCCGAACAGCTGCTCGGTGCGCTCTACGTGCTCGGTTGCATGGGCAAGCCCGCGGTGCCGGCCCTGGCCGAAGTGAAGGATGCCTTCAGGAACTCGAACAGCATCGAGGTGCGCAATCAGTCGGTCTGGACGATGACCCGACTCGCGGTCGCGAGCGGTGAAACCGAAGTCTGCAGGACGACCATGGACGCCCTGCAAAAGGGCTCCTCCAGGAGCCTCGACCTGAACAAGCTCCAATTCGCGTACTATCGACTGGGCAACCTCGGTCCCGAGCCAACCTCGGACGCAGTGCTCCGGCTGTTCCGTTACGCGGGCCAGGCGGCGGCGGCGGCCGCGGCCGCCGCGGCGGACATGCCCCGGCTCGAGGACGACCTGTTGCAAGCGCTCGAGGACGCGCTCGAGCTCGCCGTCGCGCGGCCGGCGACGCCCTGGCTGCGACGCACGCACTTCGATGTCGCGGGCGGAGAGATCGCGGCGGCGTTGTGGCAGCACGGCCATCGCAATGCGAAGACCGCGCGCGGACTGCTGCAGCACTGGGATCCACGCACGAGGCACGCGGGCTTGCAGGCGCTGCTGCAACCGCTGCACATGACCGTCGAAGAACGTCTCGACGTCGTCAGCGCCCTGTGGGACCGCGACCGCCTCGTGCGCGAACAAGCCCTGGCCAATCTGCAGAGCTACGGCCGCCACGGCCTGCTCGCCTTGCGGGCCCTGCGGGTCTTCGAACGGCACCCGAGCACCAGCGGGAACGCCCCGATCTACCAGCGCGCGGCAGTGCGCCTCTTGCGCGATGCGAGCACGGGCGTCAGCGACGTCGCCGCGGCGATGCTCCAGGACGCGGACCTGATCCTGCGCGGCGAGAAGGCTCGAGAGGAAGCGATCACGAGCGACGACCAGAGCAGCACTCTACTGGCCGACATCGTGACCGGTTGTCGCGGCGAGCAGGAGGGCACTCTCGAAGCACTCGCTCGACTCGCAATCTCGCGCAAGGCGTTCGCCGACGCGGCAGACGACGCTCTGCTGCTCGCGTTCGTCTCCTCGCTCGGCACCGGCGACAAGGATTCCTGGCTCTGCGCCGCGCGCGCGCTCGCCGTGGTCGGCCCCCGCGTGTGCCGCCGGCTGCCCGACTTCACCGAAGCGTTGCTGCAGTCGCGCACTTCGTTCGAACCGACGCCGGACCCCGACATCGTCTTCGTGGTCGAGGCCGAGGTCATGGCGGGCCAGGGCGCCAGCGTCGCCGAACTGCGCGAGGCCCTGGACTCGCCGCGCTGGCACGTCGTGCTGCATTCGCTCGTGGAGTTGATGCACCGGAACACGATCGTGGCGCAGGACGCCCCGCGGTTGCGCGCGCTGCTGTCGGCGAAGTTCGCCCCGATCGGTCTGACGCTCGGCAGGACGTTCGTCGTGGCAACGGGCGCGCAGCCCTACAGCGTCCAGCAGCGCGAACAGTCCGACTTCGTGCGTCTCGTCGCCGCGCTGGCGCTCGCGAGCATCGGTGAAACGCCGTGGACCGATCGCGACGTGTGCAGTGAGCTCGCCGACGCCTTGTCACTCGAGTCGAGCGAGGTCCCCGCGGCAGTCGCCGAGGCGATCAAGGAGGGGCGCTTGGCCGCGCTCGTCCAGAAGTTCGAAGCCAAGGCGCAATCGAACATGGGCTGGCCGCGCTTCCCGTGAGGGCCGTGCGCGGTTCAGTGCACGCGCTGATCCTGACGAAGAAACACGGCATGCACGCCGCCTGCTGGACCAGGACTGTTCTCGTCGCGCTCGCTGCTGTCCCCGTCGCGGCGCAGCACCGGCGGCTTCGGTGCTCGGCACGCTGCAGCTGGCGAAATAGTCAGCGCACCGTCGCCGCGCGGGGCTTCGTCTGCAGCGCGATCCACACCGTCGGGCAGGTCTGGGCCGGCGGCGGGCCAAGGCGAACCCGAACTGCTCGCGCGCGCCCACGGTGCCCGATCCGCGCCCTGTTCTGCTGCTTCGCACCAGCCGTCGCGGCCGCGTACCGCGCTGCGCTGGCCGCATCGGGCGGCGCCTGACCGTCGGCCCACCGCTTCAGCACGCCATCGCGCGCCCCGGAACCGCGCCGACGGCGATATGCTGCCTTCACCATGCGCGTCACCGCTCGCCGCTTTCTCGCCGCCGCCGTGCTGTCCGCAGTCGGCACGGCCCAGTCGACTCTCGTCGTGCCCGTAACGCACGCGACGATCCAGGGCGCGATCGCCGCGACCGTGAACGGCGACACCGTGCTCGTGCTGCCGGGCACCTACTTCGAGCGCATCGACTTCCTCGGCAAGGCGATCGTCGTGCGGAGCACGGGAGGAGCAGCGGCGACGACGATCGACGGCAGCTCCGGCGGGCCGGTGGTGACGTTCGCGACCAACGAGCCGCCTGCGGCGCAGCTGATCGGCTTCACGATCACGCATGGACTCGGCGCGACGGTCAGCAGCCCGCTCCTGCTCGCGCGGTCGACCGCCGGCGGCATCCAATGCGTCAACGCGTCGCCGACGATCCGCGCCTGCGTGATCACGGCCAACCAGGGCGGTGCCGGCGGCCCGCCTGTCACCGGCAGCTTTTCCGCCGGCGCCGGTGGGCCCGGCGGCATCCTCGCGTCCGAGTCGGCGCTGCACCTGATCGACTGTGCGATCACCAACAACGTCGGCGGCCAGGGTGGCATCGGCACCGTAAGCACGTCGAACGCCGGGCGCGGCGGGGCCGGCGGAGCCTACTTCGCGTTCACGGTCGCCGGTTCGGCGCCGGAGATCCTGCGCTGCACATTCACCGACAACGGCGGCGGCAGCGGCGGCACCTCGGGCGTGGCCTTCGGCGTAGGCGGCCGTGGCGGCGTGGGTGGCATCGAGCTGCACGTGACGGTCGCGGTGGGGCTGACCCAATGCGGGATCCGCGGCAACACTGGCGGCAACGGCGGCACCGCGGCGGGCGCAAGCGGCCTCGGCGGCCTCGGCGGCCACGGCGGGTTCGACATCTCGTCCCAGCTGTTCGTCCCGGTGCCGGTCCAGATGGGGAGCTGTGCTGTCGTCGGCAACGTCGGCGGCAATGGCGGCGGCGGCCCCAACGCGTCCGGCGGCCACGGCGGCGGCTCTACCGGCCCGACCCGATTCACCGGGCTCGGCTGCACCTTCGCGGGCAACGCCACCGGCACTCCGCTGGCTTCCGGCACCGGCACCGGCGGCGTCGTGGGCGGCGGCGGGGTGTCGACGTTCGCGCTGCAGAACTGCGTGCTGTGGGGCAACACGCGGCTCGGCGCGCCTTCGGACCTGTACGTGTCCGGCATCGTCGGCCTCGTGAACAGCAGCGACCTCGGCGCCACGACCGGCACGATCCTCGGCACCGGCAACCTCAGCACCGACCCGCTGTTCGTGAACCTGGCCAGCGGCGACGTCCACCTGACCGCACCCTCGCCGTGCCGCCACACGGGGACCCCGGCCGCCAACGCGCCGCTGTTCGACCTCGACGGCGATCCGCGCATCGTCGGACCGGCGACTGACATGGGCGCCGACGAATGGGACGGCCTCACCGGCTCGCGCGAGGACCTCGCGCTCGACCTCGCGGTGAACGGCGGCTACGCGCCGGGCGTCGTGGCGTCGACTGCCGTGGCCGGCAACCTCGTGGCCCTGCGCGTGCAGTCGCCGGGCGGCACGTTCGCGGGATCGTTCACGGTCGTGCTCGCGGAGCCGTGGTTGCCGCCCATCGAGCCGGTCGGACCGGTGGCGTTCCCAGAGCTGCACGTGACGTTCGGCGCTGCGTGGCTCGCGACGCTGCCTGGCGGCGTCGGTCCAGCGGGCCTGACGCTCGCCGCCGTGTGGCCGCCCGGGCTCGCGGGCTTCGCGCTGCGGCTGCAGGCCGTCGCGATCTCGCCCGTGGCGCGCAACACGCTGTTCGCCGCGACCGCCGCGCGCGACCTGATCCTCTAGCCGCGCTCCTCAGCGCGACAGCTCGGCGAGCAGGTTCTTCGCCGGCGTGAAGCCCGGGGCGAGCTCGAGCGCCTTCTTGCACGCGGCGATCGCGTCCGCATTGCGGCCGGGGCTGCGCCTCAGGAAGTCGGCGCGGAAGGACCACACGACCGCGTTGTCGGTGTCGACGCGCGTCGCGCTCTCCATCGTCCGCCACGCCGTGAGGAAACCCGAGCCGTCCTCGGTCGCCAGTGCGAGCACCGCCTGTGCGCCAGCCATGCAGATGGCGTTCTGATCCGGCGCAGGCCGAGTTGATGTGGCGTTCAAGCCGAGGTCCAGGCAGCGCCCCGGCGCGGAACACTTTGCCCGTCGCGAACTGCCGCCGCTGGAATCACGGCAACCGCTTCTGGTGACATGTCGCCGCGCACCGCCAACGCCGTGAACATCCGCCCCGACGCGAGGGGCTTCGGCGGCAACATCGCCGTCACCATCACGCAGTCCTTCAGGCCTTCGCTGAGCTCCGGTGGCACGACCAGCGAGCGAGTCGGGCCCATCTCGTGATAGAGGTCCCATGCAATCGCCGCGTGCGCGAGCGGCAGCGTGCGACGATCGGCATGCTTCAAGGCGAACAACCGCTCCGACGCCTTGGCCAATCGCTCGGGCTCGCTCAATACCTGCGGGTCGAACGAGACCAGCAGCGTGCCCGGCACCCACTGCTCGTTGCCCTCGGCGAAGAACTGGTCGTTGCACTGCACCACGGCGGCCGGCAGCAGCAAGCCTGACCTGCGCACCTTCAACCGCACGCGCTGGGCCCGCGTGCGCAACAGCGGATAGCCGAACCGCAGCACAGCCGCGACCAACACCAGGACTACGAGCCACGCGATGTCTTCATCGGGCGGACTTGCCTTGCGTTCCGCGGCAGCCATCCCCATGCGCGCGATGTGGATGCCTGCCCCGAGGAACGCCGGGAACTGCAGCAGCCAGCAGAGATCTGCCCACGGCATCCCGTCGTCGTTCGGCGCGAGCAGCTTCTCGAGCTTGCCAGCCCGTTCCAGGGCGCGCAGCTGCTCGCGCTCTCGGGAGAGGTTCACGGCGCCACCTCCAACGGCAACGCCGCGCAAAGCCCTGCCGCGGCCTCACCCCACAGACTGCTCTGCACGACACGGGCATGCCCCGCGTCGCGGCGTTCGGGATCCGCCAGCACGAACAAGAGGCGCGAGGTCACTTTCTCCTCGGGAAGGAAGTTGGGGCTGATGCGAAGGTGGGCAAGCTCGAAGGTCCCCGGGCCCACCTCCGCGGTCACCGCGGTGCGGCTCCCGTCGTGATCGCGCACGGTCGTGCGGCGGAGGATCGCGGCCACCAGCGATGCCAGCGCCGCGGGCGTCGTCTCCATTCCTTCGACGAGGCGACGCAGCCGGTCACCGGCCGCGACGAGCCCTTCGAGGGCAGCGGCATCGTTCACGCCGAAGGCGACGAGGACCGTCGCGCTCCGCAGTTCGTCGCCGGCCGCGGCGGGCGCAAGGGCGACGACCACGCCCGGCACCTGCACGGCACGCCGGTAGAACGACAGCGTCTCCCGGGTCGGAGGCCCGAGCAGGATGGCGCGCACCAGAAGACACGAGGCGGCAAGTCCCGCCACGACCCACAGGCCGGGGCCCCGCGTGAAACCGGCGACCACGAGCGCAATCGCGAACAGGCAGACGAACGCGATCTGCAGGTAGACGCCGTGCAGCACTGCAGCGGGACGACCGAAGCCCGAGGGCACGCCACCGAACCACTGCCAGATCTCGTTGTCGCGCACGACCTCGAGCCGGGCTCGCTGCTCGGCGAACAGGGCTCGCAGACCTTCGTCGTCGTCGAGCCGGACCGCCTTCAAGGCAGGTCCGAGATGATCGCCACTCGCCGTCATTGCGTCGCTTCTACCACGGCGAACTCGTCGCCTCCACGACCCCGGCCCTGACGTCGCGCGATGCATCTGTGACCTGCGTGCCCCTCTGGTCGGGCGCGCAAGACGCTCCTAGCATGCTCGCCGAGCAACGCCCCCATGAGCCTCGCCCCGTTCCCGCTGCTCGTCGCACTCGCGGCGACCCCTGCCGCGCAGGATCCGCCATCGCAGTCCCCCGACCCCGTCTCCCTCGTCGCCAAGGCCGAACGGCTCGTCGCAGGGAAGGAGGAAGTCGAAGACGCGGCGCTGCTGCTCTGGCAGGCGCTCGAGATCCTCGCGGCGAAGCCTCAGAACCCGATGCGCGACGCGACGGCGATGACGGCGCGTTATCTACTCAACGAGCACGATCCGCTCGAGAAGGAACGGCGGCGCGTCTACGCGTCGATCGCCAAGCAGCAGGTGGAGCTCGCGCAGTCCTACCGTTCGCGTAAGTGGTTCGAGGCGGCTGCCACGAGGCTCGACGTCGCGATGCGCTTCGACGTCGACGCAACGACCAAGGAGCGGGCCTTGCTCGAAGCGGCGCGGCCGAAGCCGAAGGCCGAGGCTGCACCAGAGAAGAAGGAGGAGCAGCCGAAAGCGGGTGCGCTGTTGCAGCGAGCGAACACCGTCCGGGTGATGGGCGCATGGCGCGAGGCCGACGGCCGGATCTCGAGCCCGGCGCACTCGGGCAACGAGCCTCTGTTCGAGTGGGAAACCAACGCAGTGCACGAGAACCACGAGATCGTGGTCGAGTGGAAACCCGCAGATCCGAAGCAGTCGCACAACCTGGCCATCGCGTGCGGCTTCGACACCGACATCGATGACCGCTACCAGGTCCAGTGTTATCTCCACACAGAGAGCAAGCAGTACGCGCTCGTGATCCTTCGCGTCGAAAACGGTGAGTATCGAAAACTGGTCGAGGTCTGGCAGAAGGCGACGGTGCCGGCCGACGGCGTCCATCGGATCGCGATCCAGATCCACGACAAGCAACTGCTCGCGCGGCTCGACGACAATCCGGCCGTCGAGGCTCTCGCCGCAGAGCCAGTGCGCGGCAGGGTGGGACTGCTCGTGGGGATGAACAGGACAGCGTCGTGCCCGATCGAGTTCCGCGCGTTCCGCATCGACCCGCTGCCAGCGGACGCCCCGACCGATGACGAACTGCGCGAACGGGCGGCAGCCGAAGTGCAGCAGTCGGTCACGGGCTTCGTCGACGAGGCGAAGGCCCTGATCGCGAAGAAACAACCAGAGCAGGCTGCTGAGCTGCTGCGCGAGGCTCTCCGCGAACTGCGCAAGCTGCCGGCCGGCGTGCTGCGCACGAACCTCGCTGCCACGATCGAGCAGATGCTCACACAGACGGACAGCCTCGCCCCGAAGCGAAAGAAGACCGCGCAGGCCATCGCGGCCGAGCTGGTCGGTCTCGCCGACAAGTACGCGGCCGCAGGCAAAGCACGCCTCGCCTTCGTGCTCGCCGAGGATGCCGCCAATTTCGACCCCGACGGCCAGGCCCCACGGCTCGCCGCGGCGCGCGAGGCAGTGCAGAAGTGGAACTCGGACCAGGCCCGCGCGCGCGCGAGCGAGCTCGCCCCGCCTGCTGACGACGGCACCGTGCTGCGCGAGTGGTTCGCCGAGGGCAAGCTGCTCCACGGCGGCTCGTCGGCGTGGCAGATCGAGGGCCCGTGCGCGCGTGTGCCCGCTCTGGCACCCGACGGCTGTACGGGATGGATGCCGAAGGCTGGCACGCCTGCGCTGACGAAGGCCAGGGTATTCGCGCACCTGCCGCCGCACGCGGCGGCTGGCTTCTGCTTCGACGTTGCCGGACCGCACGACCACTCGGTCGCGATCCTCGACCGGCAAGGGCCCGGACTCGCGCTCAGTGCCTACCGCTTCGCGGGCCAGAAGTGGATGCAGCTGGGCCGCAAGAAGATCCCGCTGGACGCGTGGCGGCTCGATGGCTGGTTCCAGATCGACATCGAAGCCACGGCCACGGGGTTGACCGTGCGCAGCGCGGGCGCCGAGCTCGTGCTCGACCGCAAGATGCTCGGCAATGCGAACGGCCGCTTCGGCTTCTTCGCGACGAACGCCGACAAGACGGCAGCGACCGTCGAGCTACGCGCCTTCCAGGTGCCCCCGTAGGCTGGAATCGATAGCATCTTCGCCCCCGCTTGCCGCTGGCGCGCTCCGATCGCGCCTGTGACACTGTCACCTCCGCCGATCCCGCACGTGACCGACATCCGTCTGATCCGCAACTTCTGCATCATCGCCCACGTGGACCACGGCAAGTCCACGCTCGCCGACCGCCTCGTCGAGATGACCGGCACCGTCGAGAAGCGCCAGATGAAGGAGCAGCTGCTCGACGACATGGAGCTCGAACGCGAACGCGGCATCACGATCAAGGCGCGCGCCGTCGCGATGAACTACAAGGCCAAGGACGGCGTGACCTACCAGCTCAACCTGATCGACACGCCGGGACACGTCGACTTCAACTACGAGGTGCTCAAGTCGCTACAGGCTTGCGAAGGTGCGCTCCTGCTCGTCGACGCCTCGCAGGGCGTCGAAGCGCAGACCGTGGTCAACGCGCACCTCGCGGAGCAGGCGAAGCTCACCGTGCTGCCCGTGCTCAACAAGATGGACCTGCCGCACGCGCGGCCGATCCAGGTCGCGACCGAGATCGAAGACGCGATCTGCCTGCCCGCCGAGGACGCGATCCCCGTCTCCGCCAAGACGGGTCTCAACGTCGACCTCGTGCTCGAGGCGATCGTCGCGAAGATCCCGGCTCCGGCCGGCGACCCGCAGGCGAACCTGCAGGCGCTGATCTTCGACGCGGTCTACAACGACTACCGCGGCGTCGTCGTCTACGTGCGAGTCTTCCAGGGCACGATCAGGAGGACCGACATGATCCGCATGATCGCCACCATGACCCAGCACGAGGTCATGGAAGTCGGCAAGATGAAGCCGGACATGGAAGCGGTCGAGGAACTGCACGCGGGCGAGGTCGGCTACGTCGTCGCCAACATCAAGAAGCTGCAGGACGTGGTCATCGGCGACACCGTCACGCACCACGACGAGAAGCTCCGCAACGTGGCGCTGCCGGGCTTCCGGCAGCCGAAGCCGATGGTGTTCTGCGGCTTCTACCCGACCGTGCCGAGCGAGTACGAGAACCTGCGCAAGGCGCTCGAGAAGCTGCGTCTCAACGACAGCTCGTTCACGTTCGAGCCCGAAACCAGCGACGCGCTCGGCTTCGGTTTCCGCTGCGGCTTCCTCGGTCTGCTGCACATGGAAGTGATCCAGCAGCGGCTCGAACGCGAGTCCGACATCGACCTCGTGCAGACCGCGCCGACCGTTCGCTACCGCGTCAAGCTGACGAACGGCGAGGAGAAGGAAGTGCGTTCGCCGAGCGAGCTGCCCGACGGCTCGGTGATCGAGGACTACCTCGAACCGATCGCGCACGTGAACGTCGTCGTGCCGGCCGAGTACATCGGCGCTGTGATGAAGATCTGCACCGACCGCCGCGGCCAGTACGTGAAGACCGACTACTACGGCCGCGAGCGCGTGATGATCGGCTTCCGCATCCCGTTCGCCGAGATCATCTTCGACTTCCACGACCACCTGAAGTCGGCGACCCGCGGCTACGGCACGATGGACTACGAGGTCGAGGGCTTCGAGGCCAGCAACCTCGTCAAGGTGCGCATCCTGATCGCCGGCGACGAGGTCGACGCGCTGTCCTTCCTGTGCCACAAGGATCAGTCCGAGAGCCGCGGCCGCAGGATCCTGAAGCAGCTGCGCAAGGAGATCCCGCGCCATCAGTTCGAGGTCGCGCTGCAGGCGGCGATCGGCGGCAAGATCGTCGCGCGCGAGTCGATCGCGCCGATGCGCAAGGACGTGACCGCCAAGTGCTACGGCGGCGACATCACGCGCAAGCGCAAGCTGCTCGAGAAGCAGAAGGAAGGCAAGAAGCGGATGCGCCAGGTCGGCAGCGTCGAGATCCCGCAGAAGGCGTTCCTGTCCGTGTTGCGGACCAGCGAGGAGGAGTGATGAATACGAAGGACTCCGCAGCCAAGGCAGCAGCGAGCGTGGCGCCCGCCGTCGCGCCAACCGGTGTCGCAGCGCCCCCGAAGTCGCGCAAGAGGGTCGCGACCATGGGCCCCGTGCGCACGAACCTCGAGGCCTTCGGCGTCGCGATCCTGGCCGCGGTGCTGCTGAAGTGGTTCTGCATCGAGGCCTACCAGATCCCGACGTCGTCGATGCAGCCGACGCTGATGGGCGACGTCGACGCGGGCGTCAACGACCGCATCCTCGTCAACAAGATCATCCAGACGTTTCGTGAGCCGAAGCGGTGGGACATCACGGTCTTCGCCTACCCGATGCAGAAGAACCAGAACTACGTGAAGCGCATCACGGGCATGCCTGGCGACCGCCTCTGCATCGCGGGCGGCAACCTCTACCTGGTCGCCGACGTCGGAGGGAAACGCACGTACACGATCCTGCGCAAGCCGGCCGACCTGCAGGAGGCGCTCTGGAAGAACGTCTATCCGGCGCGTCGCCTGTGCCAGTCGGAGAGCAAGGCGCTCGGCAAGATCTGGGTCGGCCAGCCGAACCGCATCTTCAGCGAGAGCGACGACACGATCGCAATCGCACTCGAAGGCCAGCAAGCGAGCCTCTTGTTCCGCGACGAGACCGACGGCGGGTTCGTCGACCGCGTCTGGGACGGCTACCCCGAGGCGACGGCGAAAGCGATCCGCGACGCGCAGCACAGGAAGGGGCAGCTTGGCCGGCAGGAGATCGTGCCCGACGCGCGCATCACGGCGACCATCACCGCCGAGAAGGCGCTCGAGTCCTTCGCGATGGAGATCGAAGTGCTGCGGCCCGGCTTCGACCGGTGGGTCTACGCGCTCGTCGTCCGCGGCGGCAAGGGCACGCTGCAGCTGCGGGCCAAGGAATCGCAGATGCTCGGCAGCTCGCCGGAGTTTGCGCTCGAGCTGAGCCCCGGCGTCGCGACCGAGCTGAGCTTCGCGCACGTCGACGACCAGCTCATCGCCTGGCGCGACGGCACCGAGCTCCAGACCTTCGACACCGAGGCGTGGGCCTGCCGCGAGGGTTGCGGACCCGATCCGCAGCAGGGCAAGCTCGCCGACAACCAGCGCGTGACCCCGCAGCTGCTGCTCAAGGGTCACGGCAAACTGGTCGTGTCCGACCTGCGTCTGGACCGCGACCTGCACTACACCCGCTCGGGTGCGCCCGAGATCATCGAGGTGCCCGAGGGGCACTATTTCATGATGGGCGACAACACGCTGCAGTCCGTCGACTCGCGCGACTGGACCGCGATCACGATCGGCGTCGACGCCGAGAACCGCGTCGTGCCCCCGGACACGCCGGGCGCGCGCATCGTGCGCGGCAACAAGCGCGCGATGCCGCTCAACCAGCCGCCAGATCGCGACGAGACTCCGATCGCGATCCCGAGCGAACACGCGATCGTCATGATCGACGAGTATGGCGAGATCCTGCGCCTCTCGGCCGAGATCGGGTCGAGCTGGCCCAAGATCTCGTTCCAGCGCGTCGGCGCCTCCAACGGGGACCCCGAATGGGAGGCGCCCGACACGAAGAACGCGCGCGGCGTGTCGTTCGTGCCGCGGTCCGACATCCGCGGGCGCGCGCTGCTCGTGTTCTACCCATCACGGCCGCTGGCCTGGTTGTTCGGCAGCAACTGGCCGGGCCGCTTCGGACTCGTGCGATGAGCGGAAACGGCGCGAAAGCAGAACGGGCCGAGATCCTGCGGACCAAGGACCTCGTCAAGTCCTATCGCGGCCGGCGGGTCGTCGACAACGTCAGCATCGCCGTGCGCGAAGGCGAGATCGTCGGCCTGCTCGGACCCAACGGCGCCGGCAAGACCACGACCTTCCGCATGGTGGTCGGCATGGTCACTCCCGACGCGGGCACCGTGATGCTGTCCGGCGAGAGCGTCACGAAGCAACCGATGTATCGGCGCGCGCGGCGTGGACTCGGCTACCTCGCGCAGCAGGAGTCGGTCTTCAAGCGGATGTCGGCGGTCGACAACATCCGCTGCGTGCTCGAGGCGCGGGGCATGCGGCGCAGCGAGCGCGACGAACGCGCGCACGAGCTCATCAAGGACCTGCAGCTGACGCACGTCGCCGACTCGATCGCCGAGACGATGTCGGGTGGCGAGAAGCGGCGTCTCGAGATCGCGCGTTCGCTCGCGACCGAACCGCGGCTCTTGCTGCTCGACGAGCCGTTCGCGGGCGTCGATCCGATCACCGTCGAAGAGATCCAGCAGATCCTCGCAGGGCTCGCGCGCTCCGGCATCGCGATCCTGATCACCGAGCACAACGTGATCGCGACGCTGCGCATCACGCATCGCGCCTACATCCTGAGTGAAGGGCGCGTGATCGCCGAGGGCGACGCGCAGTCGATCATCGCCGACGAACAGGTGCGGCGGGTCTACCTCGGCAACTCGTTCGGCGAAGGGATCACCGAAGAGGAAGAGCGCGGACTCGAATTGGACTGAGCCGGGTGCCTCCGGCACTCGGCTCAGAAAGCCGGCGCCGGGGTCGGTCCGCGCGGAACGACTTCGTCGCGGTTGGACGCGTGCAGCAGCGCCTCGTCCTCGCCGACCAGGTGGCGGTTCAGCAGCGAGCGCAGCGCGATGTCGGTGGTCTGCATGCCGAGTCCGCGGTAGCGCTGCATGATCGCCGGCAGATCCTGCAGGTTGCCGTTCCTGATCGCGGTTCGCGCCGCCGGATTGCCGATCAGGACCTCGACGACCGGGATGCGACCGACCCTGTGCATGCGGTGCAGCAGGCTCTGCGCAATCGCTCCTCGCAACGCGCGCGACAGCCGCGCGCGCAGCCTGGGCTGCTGCTCGAGCGGGAGCATGGACACGAGCTCCGTGATGGCGCCGACGATCGACGCGGCCTGGATGCCGGCAAACACGAGGCAGCCCGATTCGGCGGCGGCGATCGCCGCCTCGGTGGTCTCGGCGTCGCCGAGGTCGCTGACCATGATCGCATCGACGCCCGAAGCCATCGCCTGGCGGATGCCATCGGCACCGGAAGCGACGTGCCTGCCGACTTCGCGCTGGTGCAGCAGCGCAGCGCCCTGCTGATGGATGAACCGGATCGAGTCCTCGATCGTGACGATGTGCCGCGAAGGATCCTGATTCAGCGCCTCGACGAGCGCCGCCAGCGTCGTGCTCTTGCCGGAGCCGAAGAAACCGGCGACCAGCACGAGACCGCTGCGACACCGCCCCATCAACGAGACCTGCTCGGGCAGGTCCAGCGCATCGATCTGCTGCGGCGCCGCCGGCACCGGGTGCAGCACCAACGAGTGGGTTCCGGCAGCCTCGGCGATGGTCGCGCGGTAGCGCTGCCCGTTGCGCGAGACGTAGAGGACCTCGACCTGGCCTTCGGCCGCGAGCCGCGCGCGGTGGTCCGAGAACAGCATGTCGCGGGTCATCTCCTCGATCTCGCTCGCGAGCACCGGCGTGTCGTCGCCGTTCACGAACTGCCGTTTCACGCGCAGTGAGGGATTCCGCCCCGGCACCAGATGGAGCGCCGACGCACCGACGCGAGTGATCGCAGCGAGCAGGGTTTCGAGTCGTTTCGGGTCCAAGCTTCACCTCGCCGACAATTGCAGGTTTCTCGTGCGCTCGAGGATCCACGCTTTGCGTTCGGCGCGCGGATAGACGTCCTCGATGCGCACCTTACCGGTCACGACCAGGTCGGCCAGACAATGGTCGAGCGAGTAGCCGCATCGACCGCCCTCCGCGCGCAACAAGAGGGCGACATCGTTGAGATCGCCGCTGCGAACGACCTCGCTCACCATGTCGTCGACGAGCAGCAATTCGGTAGCCGCCACGGCTCCGACGCCGTTCGCGTCGGGCACCATGTGCCGGACCAGCACTGCGCGCAGCACGGCGGCCAGGGACGAACGCATGCGCGGCAGGTCGTATGGCGCGTAGAAGTCGAGGATGCGCAGCAAGGCCCCGGTCACGTTCGAGGCGTCGAGGCATGCGATCACGAGCCGCCCGCTCTCCGCGGCGCGCAGCGCGATTTCGAAGGTCTCCGGGCAACCGACGTCGCCGATGACCATCACATCGGGATCCTCGCGCAGCACGCTGCGCAGCGTCTCCGCGCGCGATGCCGTCGAGTTGCCGTAACGCCGCCGCACGACCAACGCCCCGTCCGTCGGCAGTACCACGGGCTCGTCGGAGACCACGACCACATACTGCGATGCGTCGGCGCAGGCGACGCGCACCAAGGGCGCCACCGCGTCGGCCCGCCCCATGCCGCGTTCGCCGACCACGAGCACGAGTCCCTTGCAGGTGCGCACGGTCTCCACGATCTGCTCGGGAATCCCGGCCTCGACCGGCGACATCGCCTCCTTGTCGAAGAGCGTCACGCGGACCGCGACGCCGTCGAACTGGCGAAACGCCGTCGCCGTGCCACACACGGCGCCCTGCTCCACGATCGGCCGGATGACGAAGTGGTGGTCGGCGAGCTCTTCGAGGACCTCGTTGCCCATGATCTCGCGCACGAAGTCCCAGACCTCGGGGCCGCGCACGACGTCGTCGAGCAGCTTGCGCCACTCCGTGCCGACGCGGATGCGGACGAAGCGGCCTTCGCTCACGACGAGCTCGCTCGCGTGGTTGGCACGCGCAGCGTCGAGCAGACAGCTGCTCTTCGCATCGGTCGCGTTCACGCGCGCCGTGCGCTCCTCGAAGCGTGTGACTTGCAGGGCGAGCTGCTGCTTGACGGCCTCTCCGTTGACCAGCCCCTGCTGGACCAGGATCTGACCGATCGGCCTCGTGCCGCCCGTCAGGGCCTGGATCGACAGACAACGCTCGAGTGCTGCTTCGTCGACGCTCCCACCTTCGAGCAGTATCGCCCCCAACCGGATGTCATCCATGTGCCGACCTCACGCCTCCGGAGCATCGATCGGCCAGCAGACGCTCCCGTCTTGAGGGCAACGCCGGCCCTCAACCTCCCTTCCTGTCCTTGGCGGCTGTCTGATGACGCTGCGCGGCTGCCTCGGCGAGCTCTGCCGCAAGCCGGCCCCCGCCGCTGAGGCGGCACTGGACCGCGATCTGGCGCCAGATCGGTCCCGAGCGGGGCAGGTCGCCCGCGGTCTCGGCGATCATCGCCTGCATCAGGTTGCCGAGCAGCGGGTCGCCGAGGTGCAACAGTTCGCGATCCGCCTCGGCGGGCACTGCTGTCGGCATCGGCCCACTGCCGAGTCGCGCGAGCAGTGTCGCGTAGCTGGTTCGATCTTCGAGGGCCACGGCCGCCAGCATGCCGGCCCAGCGGTGCGTGACGGACTGGCTCTGCAACGCGCCGTCGAGCGTGATCTGCAGCATGCGGCGGCGCTCCTTGCCGTCGAGATCGCCGTCCGCCAGCATCAAGATCGCACCGTCCATGTCGGGCGTCGGATACTTGCTGCGCAGTCCGAATCCGACGATCAGCGCCACCGCAACCAGGAACAGCACGAGCGGCCGCGTCAGGATCCGTTCGCGGCGAGGCGTCTCGGGAGGCGAGCCCTCTGGAGGGAAGCTACGTGAGGCTGCCGAACCCATGCAGCGCCAAGTCTCGCCGGTCGTCGTGGGGTCGGGCAACTCGAGATCCGGCCCAGCCGCACGGGCACTTCGGAGCCGGATCGTGCGGGGACTATCTCGCTCGCGAGAACCTGCTAGACTGCGCGCGAAACAGCACGGTCCTGGCCTCACGCTCCAAGACCCCGGGCAGGTTCCTTGCTGCGCCGCTCGAACTTCTTGCGCCGCAGCGAATCAGCACGGGTTGTGAAGCTCGGACTCCGGAATCCCTCAATGCCATCAAAAACCTCCAAGGCCACTGCCAAGAAGGCGAAGAGCAAGGCCCGAACTGCAAAGAAGGCGGTCAGCACGGCCAAGGCCAGGCGATCGGTCGCGGCCAAGAGCAAGACTCCGCCGGGAACCCGGCCCTCGTACGTGCCACGGGCCGTCTCCAATCTCGACGACGACGATGTCCTGATGGCCCACGGCGGGGGCGGCGGGGGCTTCGGTCGCTGCGGCGGCCGGCTGCTGTCGAGCCTGCTCGAGCAGCAACTGTGCAACCGCCTGGGTATCGCCGGGGTTGTGCACAGCCACAGCCCGCGACACTACGAGATCCGCTATGGCGAGAGCCAGGTGGCTGCGTACGCGCCGATGATCGTGTTGCGCGGCCGCGGCAGGGAAGGCAAGAGCGTCGTCATCGAAGCCATCGCGGAAGCCAGTGCCCCGATCCTGCGCAAGGTGATCGCGTTCCGCGCCCAGTACGGCCAGGAGTTCTACGTGATCCTTGTGGCCCCGGACGAGGTGCTCGACGAGATTCCCGTGGCGGCCTACGACGAGTCCTGCTCGTCGACGAACGTCAACACGCTGATCGCGCGCCTAGCGGAATAGGCAGCTGAATGGCCGCCGAATCGCGGCCGAATCGGGTTCGGGCCGCGGGGCGAGCCGAAAGCTGGCGAAGGCAGGGCCCGGCCAGTATCGTTCGTCGCCCCAAATGCCAGCAGAACCCCTGGGTCACCGACGTTGACGATCGACCTCGTCCAGCTCGCACGTCTGCTCCAACTCGACTCCCTCGAAAGCGCGTGGAGCGAGACCGCCAAGGCCCCTCGCGC
>DASRJH010000218.1:0-14625 GCA_035649575.1 Planctomycetota bacterium | reverse complement strand
ACACTTCAGGGCCACAGAATGGGGAAGCGGATCGTTGCTCGGTGTCGAGCCTTGCGGAACCATGGTGAACGCGCGATGTGGAAACTGCACCGATACTACTTGAAGGAACTGGTGGTCAACGCCGGAATCACCTTCCTGGTGCTGTTCGCGGTCGTGCTGGTCTCGCTGATCGCGCGCGGCATCCAGAGGTCGCAGGGCGGCGGACTGCTCGACGCTGCGCTGATCATCGTGCTCTGGGCGCTCGATTCCTTTCCGCACCTGCTCACGATTGCGTTCCTGATCGCGACGGTGCTGACTTTCACGCGCGCGTCCCAGGATCGCGAGCTCATCGCGATCCGCGCTGCGGGCCTGTCGCCGCGTGTGCCCATGACTGCCGCCGTGCTGGTTGGCATCGCCCTGTCCGTGATCGGCTCGCTGGCGTTGCACTACGTGATCCCCGACGTGCACTTCCGCAAGTACCGCGTCATCGCCGAAGTCGTGCGCAACGCATTCGTCAACCTGAAGCTCGGCAGCGACCGCATCAAGGTGCTCGAGACGGGCTACGTGATGACGTTTCGCCGGCACGAAGACTACGAGTACTTCGACTGCATCCTGTTCTGCCCGTCCGACGGTCCGCTCCGGGATCTCGAGTCGCCGATCCTGCACGTGGACAAGATCGCCATCCTGCCCATCGAGGAGCATGCAGAGACACTCTCGATCGTGCTGACGGGCATCCGGGACCCCATCGGCGGAAACGTCAGCGAAGGGCTGCCGATCTCGCTCTCGCTGCACGACCTGATCAACCGCGAACGGCGTGACGACAGCAACGACGACATGCGCAGTGACCAGTTGTTGTCCGAAGTCCTGCGCGGTGTGCACCGGGCTCCGCACGAGGCCGTCTACACGCTGTTCCGCCGGTGTTGCTTCGCGCTGATGCCGGCGTTGCTCGCGCCGATCGGCTACTGCATCGCCGAGTTTGCACGCGAACGCGGGCGCATGGTGGCTCTCGTGCTCGCCTTGATCCCGCTCGCCCTGTTCTACCTCGGCGAGGTGCTCGGCGCGCGCCTGCTGGCTACGACGCAAAGCCCTTGGAGCGCTTGGCTGCCGGCCGTGTTGTTGTTGGCCGGTGGCCTGCCGCTGTGCTGGAGGCAGTTGCGCCGATGAGCCTGCTCGACCGCTATGTCGGCCGCATCGTGGCAGGGGCCTTCGCCGCCACGCTCGTGTTCTTCGTCGGCATCTGGATCCTGCTCGACCTTCTGAACAGCCTGCCCAAGTACATCGAGCGAGCCGGCGGGCAGGGTTTCAGCAGCATCGACCTTGCGGTCTACCTCGGCGTCTACTACGTGAAGGCCGTGCCGGGGGTCGTCATTGGTGTCATGCCGTTCGTCACCGTCATCGCGTGCATGTTCGCTGTGGCGCGCTTGCAGCAGGCGAACGAGGTCGTGCCGATGTTGTTCCTGGGCCGCAGCGTCCAGAGAGTCTTGCGCCCGATGCTGCTGTGCGGGGTCGTTGCAGGGCTCGCCATGGCGGCGAGCTGGCAGTGGATCATGCCGCACGTGGGAGAGTCGCTCGCGTTGGACGAGGCATTCCTGCGCCAGAGCGGCAACGCGCAGAAGAACCTCGTGCACGAATTCCACGGCGAGGTCCACCAGTATCTGTCCGCACGCGAGTACGACCCTGTTTCGGCAACGATGAGCGGGGTCCACATGCTGGTCGAGGGCACCCTGGCCGCGGAGACGACCCTGGTCAGCGCTGACCAGGCCACGTGGGACAAGACGAAGCGAGACTGGAGGTTGACGAACGGCAAGACGAAGGGCCGTCACGGTCCCCTGGACGGCAATGCGGGGATCCTGTCGGAACCACGGCAGTGGCTCGAACGGCCCGACCTGACGCCCATGACGTTGGTGCAGCAGAGCCATGACACGATCAACCTCGATACGTTGTCCTACTCGGACCTGATCGAGCTCACGGTCGCACGACCGAACCGCGCCGACGTGCGCCTGGCGCTGCACCGCCACATCGCCTACCCGCTCGCGAACCTGCTGCTGTTGCTGCTCGCGTTGCCGTTCGCGGTCTTCTACGAACGCGGCAGCCGCATCGAGCGCGTGCTGTTGGCGATCGCCGTGTGCGGCGCGTACATGCTGATGGACCTCGTGTGCCAGAGCCTCGGGCAACGCGGGCTCGTGCACCCGATCGTGGCAGCATGGTCACCGACGATCGTGTTCGGCGCGCTCGGTATCGTGCTGTTCGGGAGCACCAAGACATGAGTCCCCCTGCGAGCGAACGGCGCATCAAAGGCCCGTGGATCCTGCTGATCGCGGTGATCATCATCGGCTCGCTCGCGTGGGTGATCCTGCACGGGGTGACGCACCCCTGAACTGCCTGCCTCGTCTTCGACCTGGTTCCCGCTCGCGGCTGGGCGTTCATCCGGCCCTCGCGTAGGATCCACCCGACGGGCACTTTCCACTGCACGGAGCACTTCATGCGCACTCTGTTCATCACCGCCTGCCTGGTCTTGACCTCGGCTGCTGCCCAGCAGCCCCTGCCTGCCAAGGCGTTCCTCATCGACGACTACCGGCACGTGGCGTTCGCCGATCTGAAAGCACTGCGCGAGCGCGGCATCTGGGCCGACCTCGAGGTGTCCGTGCTGAAGATCGTCTTCAAGCGGATCGAGAAGGAATCCGGGTTTCCGCTGACGGCGCTCGATCGCGTGACCATGGTCGCCGACCTCGGCGAGCAGCAGGAAGGACGCGAAGTCGTTCTGCGCAACATCCGGGAGGTCCTCGTGCTCGAGGGCAACGGGGCGCTCGGAATGCCCGCGAGCGTCGAACATGGCAGTTGGCAGCAGGCGACCGTCGGCAAGCACACCGTGCGGCGTCGTGACACCATGCGTCCCGAGACCTTCGCACAGCCGTGTCCGGAGATGCAGGTGAGCGGTGCGACGGACGTCATCGAGGCCGCACTCGTGGGCAAGCCGCATGCGGGTCTGCCGTGCGCGGACGTGATGTCGCTGTTGTCGGGTCGCGGCGACAACCTCGCCTACCTGGCCTTCGACGTCGGCAACCCGCTGCTGCGAGAGATGGCTCTGGGGGCGTTGTTCCCGGACACGGAATGGCCCGAAGGCGAAGCGCCGACGTTCTTGTTTGCTCGCGTGAGGGTGATCGGCGAAGCGGATGATCTGCACCTCGAGGTCGAAGCCGTACTGCGCCACCTCAAGGAGGGGCCCGGTCTCGAGGTGTCCTCTGCCGCGGTCGACGGCTGGATCGAACGCATGAAGAAGGATCCGAAGATGATCGCCATGCGGCCGTTGCTGCAGCGCGTCGAGAAGAAGGTCGACCGCACCGACGTCGTGCTGCGCGCCGACATGGGTCGCACGCGCGAGGCGGTCGGTCATGTGGCGTCAGTCGTCATGCCGATCCTGGTACCGCGCGCAGGTCAGGTCGACGAGGCCGCAACCGAAGTGGTGCCCGCGCCGGAAAAAGTCGAGCCCAAGAAGAAGGCTCCGTAGCCCGCGCTCACTCGATGACAACGGCCAACCTGGTCGGGAACGACTTGAAGGCGGAAGTCTCGGGCAGCGTGACGATCATCGTGGCCGGACCTGACCTGGCATCCATGCCGACCCGCACGGGGCCGTGCAGCAGCATGCCTCAACACCTCTCGCGCAGATCGAACTGCGCATGGGCGGGCTGGCCCGAGACATCCGTGTAGTGCAGCGTCGCGATCACGTACTCACCCGCGGGCAGGAACTTGTCGTCGACCGCAGCGAACGTGCCGACGCGATCACCGCGGTTGCCGACGAACACCTTGAATTCGGTGTCCTGGCCGCGGCGCAGCGGATCGGCGATCCAGCGCTCGAACTCGAATGGACGGTCCCACCCGGGCACGAACACGGGAGCCTTGGCCGGGGTCCCGGCGAAAGCTGCATAGGTGTCGTGTGCGGGGCCATAACCGCCGAACGTGATCTTGCTGCCGCGCCAGAGCATCTTGAAGCGCACGCCGAGCTTGGGGGTCCAGGTGATCTTGCAGTCCTTGTGGATCACCTTCCCGCCGGGCTCTCGCAGTTCGCCCAAGCTGAACTCGATGTCCGTGGGTGACTTGTCCTTCGGCTTGCCGGCGTAGCACTCACCGGGCTCGGTCAGATCGCCATCGCCGTCGTGATCGAAGTAGAGCGTGCTCGGCGGCTCGCCTGCAGCCGGAGCGTCGAGCACGACCCAGATGCGATGCTGGCCCTGCTCGCCGAACAGATAGATGCCGTAGGTTGCGTGCTTGGTCGGCGGCAGCTTCGGCGCCGTGCGGTCGACCTTGGTGAAGTCGATCGGCGCCGGCGCGGCGGGCGCGGACGTGGCCTCCGCTGGTTGCTGGGCCCCGAGTGCCGACAGCAAGACGACGCAGAAGGGAACGAGAAGGCTGATGTGCATGTGCGACTCCCTTTGGCAGTAGTCTCGCAAACTGTCGCGCTGCGCGACAGGGGGTGGGCACCAGACTGCGCGAGCTACTTCTTCGTTTCGAGGGCCGTGAGCTTGTCGAGCGCCTGCTGCAAGGCGGCGGCTTGGAGCTCAACGCGCAGGCTCTGCGTATTCGAGAACACGGGCTCTGCCTTGGGCATGACGAGGTAGCAGAGGCAACAGCAGCAGCAGAAATCTCGGCTTCATGGGGGTTCGCGCGCGGTCCGGTCGTGGTGCCCGTCGAAGCGCCACGCGAGACCTTTGCTGCATCGCAGTAGTGGTTTGACATGGCGGCGTGGATCCTACCCGCATGGCTCCAGCAGTGCCGAACGCGACAGCCACGCCGTCGACAGGGAGGTTGCCCGCACTCGACTGGATGCGTGGATTGGTCATGGTCGTGATGGCCGTGGATCACTGCGATTTCTTCTTCAATCCACACCACGCCGCGGGGGACTCGGCTGGTTTCCGCCAGCCGTTCCCGCTGTCGCCTCCCGACTTCCTGACCCGCTGGTGCACGCACCTGTGTGCGCCGAGCTTCGTCTTCCTGGCTGGTGCGGGCATTGCGATCTCGGCAGCGAGCTCGGCACGCCGCGGCCAAAGCGCTGCGAGCATCGACCGCTACCTGCTCGTGCGCGGCCTGGTCCTCTTCGGTATCGAGGTCTTCTACTGGAGCCTCGCGTTCTCCTACCTACGCGGCGGATTCCCTTCCGTGTTCCTGCAAGTGATCTACACGCTCGGTGCCGGCATGATCGCGATGACGCTGCTGCGCCGGTTGTCCTCGATCGGGCTCGTGATCGGTGCTGCAGCACTGCTGGTTGTCTGCGAGGTCGCGCATGGATGGCTCGCGGGCGGTGAACGTTCGTTGCCGACACTGTTGACCCTGATGCCCGGCCGCTGGTCGCCGGGTCCGCGTGGCGATCTGTTCGATGCGCCGCTCACTGTACTCTACCCGGCGTTGCCGTGGCTGCCGGCCATGATGCTCGGCTGGGCATTCGGCCGGCGCCTCGCGAACGATCGGGAGCCGGTGCGGCCCTTGTTGCTCGGTGGTCTCGGACTGTTGGCTCTGTTCGCCGTCGCACGCGGCGCCGACGGTTTCGGGAACATGGGCATGCATCGCCGCGACGGCTCGACGCTCGAGTGGCTCAACTGCAGCAAGTATCCGCCGAGCATCACGTTCTTTGCGATGGAGCTCGGCCTCATGGCGCTGCTGCTCGCCGCGTTCTTCGCGTTGCAGCGCCGGGTATCACGCGGCGTGAGCTGGAACCCGCTGCTCGTGATCGGCCAGGTGCCGATGTTCTTCTACCTCGTGCACTTTCCACTGATCGCGAGCTGGGGCGAACTCGGCGTGTTCACGAAACCACAACCGTGGTGGATGAGTTGGGTCGGCGCGCTGTGTACGGTGGCCGTGCTGCTGCCCGTCTGTGGCGCCTATCGCTGGTACAAGCAGACCAAGAAACACGTCTGGACCCGCTACCTCTGAACCCGCTCCGGGCGGACAACCGCTCAGACCAGGTCCGAGTCCCCGAGCGTGTGATACCACTGCTCGCGGTAGAAGTGAGTCTCCTGCTGGTCGAACGGGATCACGACCTGGAAGTAGATCGTGCCGTAGACGAGGAACCCCAGACGCTGGAACGCGAGGAAGCGCGGGTCGCGATGCTGGAAGAGTGTCACGAGTGCCGTGGCGCCGAACGCGGTGGCCCGCTGCTCGGCGGTCGCGACAAGCGCTGCGGTCGCGTCGTGGTCGTCGGCCGGGACGAGCCAGTCGACGACGTAGCAGGTTTTCGGCATCAAGAAGTCCCGCAGCACGACGATCGCGATACCGCGCAGCCGGTTGCTACTGCGTTCACGGCACTCGAACAGCTCGTATTCGGCGTCGCGGGCGTCGGCGTAGCGCCAGTTCAGATACTTCGCATCGCGCACGATCGCGAGCTGCGTGGTCTTCTCGAACGCCGCCCACAGCTCGTCAGTGTCGGCGCCGAAACGGTTCACTCCCCGTACCACGAGCTCGCTCGACGTGGGACGCACCGGGAAACCGCCCGGCGGCAGCTCGCGGAACAGGAAGTCCCAGTCACGCACGATTTCGTAGCGCAGATACTTCTGCCCGATGCGCCAGGTCGCGATCGGCCAGCCGTAGTGAAACGAGTTCTGGTGCGCGGCCTTGCCACCCCAGAGCTCGTAGTGAGCCAGCGCCAGGTTCACGAACAAACCGGGGCGTGGCCCGTAGCGGCGGTAGTCGGGCAGCACGAACAGATCGACGCACTGGCCACCGATGCGGCGTTTGCCTTCGATCGTGAACGTCACGGGAAGCGTGACGTAGGCGCCGACGATGCCCGCCGTCTCGTGCGATGCGACCATCGTGTGGATCTGCCCCGTCGGGTTGTCGCGGAACTTCCAGAGCCAGTGCGCGAGCGATCGCGGCGGCGTGAACGTCTGGTTGTGGCCCGCGAGAATGCCGACTTCGTCGCCTGGCTGGTAGGGGCGCAGAGTGATCGGATCGCTCATCGTCGGGAAACCCTATCGGCAGTCGATCCGCACCTACTCGCCATTGCGGTGCTCTTGCCACTCGCGCAGCAGGTCGAGTGCCTGCCGCGGCGACATGCCGTCGAGGTCGAGCCGCAGCAACTGCTCGAGCAGCGGGTGCGGAGGCGGTGCGAACAGTTCCTTCTGGCGCATGCCGGGACGCTGCCGGTCGCGCGCGGCAACGAGCGCTTCGCGGACTTCGTCGCCTTCCACGTCGAGCGTGCGCAACACGGTGCTCGCGCGCTCGAGCACGGGCTTCGGAATGCCGGCGAGCCGTGCGACGTGCAGGCCGTAGCTGCGGTCGGTGCCACCTTGTTCGATGCGGTGCAGGAAAACGATCTCGTCGCCCCATTCGCGCACGGCCACGCGGCAGTTCACGATGCCCTTGCCGGGCCCCGCGAGGTCCATGAGCTGGTGGTAGTGCGTCGCGAACAAGGCGCGGCAGCGGATGCGTTCGTGCAGGTCCTCGGCGATCGCCCAGGCCAGCGACAGGCCGTCGTAGGTGCTCGTGCCGCGACCGACCTCGTCGAGGATCACGAGACTGCGCGGCGTCGCGTTGTTGAGGATGTTCGCGGTCTCGGTCATCTCGACCATGAAGGTCGAGGCGCCGCGCGCGATGTCGTCGGCGCCGCCGACGCGCGTGAAGACGCGGTCGACGAGTCCGATGCGCGCGCTCTTTGCGGGGACGAAGCTGCCGATCTGCGCCATCACGACGATCAGCGCGTTCTGGCGGATCCAGGTCGACTTGCCGGCCATGTTGGGGCCCGTCAGCAGCACGAGCCGCCGCTCGGGCGGAGCGACGTCGGTGTCGTTCGGCACGAACGTCGATGCGGCGTGCGTAGCTTCGAGCACCGGGTGGCGGCCGTCTTCGACGGCGAGCACGAGCGAATCGTCGACGGTGGGGCGGCAGTAGTGACGCAGGCGTGCTGTGGTGGCGAGCGAGGCGCAGGCGTCGAGCTCGGCCACGGCAGCGGCCGTTGCCTGCAACCGCGGCAGCTCGCGGGACACATGGTCGCGCAGCCCGCAGAGCAGCTCGTATTCGAGCGCTTTGCTGTTCTCCTCGGCGCGCAGGATCTTCGTCTCGAACGTGCGCAGGTCGTCGGTGACGTAGCGTTCGGCGTTCTTGGTCGTCTGCTTGCGCTGGAACTCGGGCGGCAGCTCGACCTCGCGGTGCGTGTGCGTGATCTCGATGTAGTAGCCAAAGACCTTGTTGAAGCCGACCTTGAGGCTCGCGATGCCGGTGCGTTCGACGAGTTGCTGCTGGTAACGGGCCATCCACTCGGTGCTGTCGCGCGCGAGGCTACGGAGCTCGTCGAGCTCCGCGTTGCAGCCGGGCCGGATCATGCCGCCTTCCTTGACCGCGAGCGGTGGTTCGTCGACGAGCGTGCGCGCGATCGTGTCCGCGAGATCCGGCAGCGGGTCGAGCGATTCGGCGAGGACCAGCAGCAGTTTGCTGTTGCAGGTGCGCAGTCGTTCGCGAATCGCAGGAAGGCGCTCGAGGCTGTGGCGCAGGCCGACGAGGTCGCGCGCGTTGGCGCGCCCGAAGGCCGCGCGCGACGTGAGCCGTTCGAGGTCGAGGACGCCGGCGAGCTGATTCGTGACGAGGGCCAGCATCGCGGCGTCGTCGTGCAGTTCACCGACGGCATCCTGGCGCTCTTGGATGGGGGCTGCCTGCAACAGCGGCGCGAGCAGCCAGCTGCGCAGACACCGCGCGCCCATCGGTGTTCCGGTGCGGTCGAGAATCGACAAGAGCGCCGTGCCTTCGTCGCCGCGCATCGTCTGCACGAGTTCGAGACTCAGCCGCGTCGCGCGGTCGAGCCGCATGTAGGAGCCGTCGTGCCAGACTTGCAGGCCGCGCAGGTGCGGCAGCGCGCAGAGCTGCGTCTCCTTCAGGTAGCCGACCAGAGCGCCCGCGGCGCCGACCGCGAGCGGCATGTCGTGGACGCCGAACCCGGCGAGCGTCGCCGTGCCGAAGAACTGCTGCAACGAGCGGGTGCCGCCTTCGGCGCCGAAGTCGTAGGCGGCGCGGAACGTCACCGGTGCGCCGTCCTTCTGCAGCCACGGGCGCTCCTCGCCGCGCAGCTCTTCGGCCAGCAGCAGCTCCGCAGGTTCGATGCGCGCGAGCTCGTCGGCGAGGCGGTCTGCGGCGCATTCGTAGACCCAGAAGGCGCCCGTGGAGAGCTCGACCCACGCGAGGCCGACGCGGTCCCTGCCGTGGCTCACGGCCGCGAGGTGGTTGGCGCGCCGGCCCTCGAGCAGGTTGTCCTCGGTCAGCGTGCCCGGCGTGACCACGCGCACGACGGCGCGTTCGACGACGCCTTTGGCCAGCCGCGGGTCCTGCGTCTGTTCGCAGATCGCGACCTTGTGGCCGAGGTTCACGAGGCGATGCAGATAGCTGTCGACGGCGCGCACCGGGACGCCGGCCATCGGGATCGCGTTCTCGCCCTTGCTGCGGCTCGTCAGCGTGAGGCCGAGCACCTTGGCCGCCGTCTTCGCGTCGTCGAAGAAGAGCTCGTAGAAGTCGCCCATCCGGAAGAACAGCAGCGCATCGGGATGGCGCTGCTTCTCCGCCATGTATTGCGACATGGCCGGCGTGCTAGGCGCGTCGTTCACCTCTTGGCTCCGTCGGGTTGGTCGGCGCTGCCCTCCATGCTGCCGAAGTCGCGCGGAGCCTGCCCGCGCAGGCGCAGCGCTTCGTCGGCGAGGATGCGTGCGGCGGTCCTCGTTTCGGCCTCCGTCGTGTCGCGGCAGAAGGAGAGGCGAACGACTTCGCGCGCGGCCCGGCGGTCGAAGCCGATCGCGGCCAATACGTTGTTGTCGGCGACCTTGCGGTCGTCGCCGGAGTGACTGTGGCAGGCCGATCCCGTCGAGAACGCCACACCGCGGTCGCTGCAGCGTTCGAGCAGCGTGTGCCCGACGATGCCCGGCAATCGCATCGAGAGGATGTGCGGCAGGGCCCGGTCGGGATGGCCGAGCCGTTCCGCGGTTCCGAGCGCGTGCGTCAACTCGGCGTGGACCAGGTCGGCCAGGTGGCGAGTGTGGGCAGCCGTCGCCGCCTGATGCGTGAGAGCGTGTTCGGCAGCGACGAGCAGCCCGATGGCGCCCGCGACGTTCTCGGTGCCGCCGCGCAGGCCGGCTTCCTGGCCGCCGGCGAGTTGCAGCGGCGCGATCTCCGCCTTGCTCGAGAGCGCGAGGAAACCAGCACCTCGTGGACCGTGGAACTTGTGGCCGGACACGGCAACCGAGTCGACGTCGAGATCGTCCATCTCGAACGGCAGCTTGCCGTAGGTCTGCACCAGGTCGACGTGCACGTGGGCCTGAGGGGCGGCGCGGCGCACGAGCTCGACGAGGTCCGTGAGCTGGCACAGCGTGCCGAGCTCGTTGTGGCCATACATCAGGGCCACGGTGCGAACGTCCTGACCGAGCGCATCGAACAGCGTCTCGGGCGCCGGGTCGCCGTGGCGCGTGACCGGCAGCACGGTGACATGGTGACGCCAGCGTGTGAGCAGCTGGGCACACTGCAGCAACGCGGGGTGGTCGCTGGCCGACATCAACACGCGGCCCGGTGGTCGCATCGCGGCGCTGCCGACGATGCCGAGGTAGTCGGCTTCGCTGCCACCCGACGTGAACACCACTTTCGCTGCCCCGAGCGTGCCGCGCAGGAACTCGCGGGCGTCGTCGAGCGCACGCCGGGCCGGTGGACCGAAGGAGTGCAGACTGCTCGGGTTGCCGAACAGGTCGGTTTGCGCCCTCGCCATCGCCGCTACGACCTCGGGGAGAGGCTTCGTGGTGGCGGCGTTGTCGAGGTAGATGCGGCCAGCGCCGGTCATCGATGGATCATGTCGAGTCTGCCCGCATCGGGCCAGGACGGCTCGGGCCGGAGCAACAGAGGAAGCGTCTCGCGGAATCGGTGCAAGCGGGTTGACGCTAAGGCATCAGGCTATCTAAGGTCCCTGCTTGGTTTGCGAGAGCCAAGTTTGTCGCACCCGGACAACCCCCTTCCCGCCACACAGCTCTTGCCGCCCCGATCCAGCTAATGCCACCGCCGGGGGGACGTCGATGGGACGCGTATGTGGCTCTGGATCGCCCTTGGCTGGGTGGCATTGGCTGTGACGCTCGCGGCGCTGCACCATCGCATGCGGGCCGCCTTTCCGGCGCATCCGCCCGAGTTGCTGTCGTTCGCGACGCGTTTGCATGCGGAGCTGTCGGCAGTCCACCCAGACGTGGCGTTTCTCGGCATGCTGCCCAACCGCCTTGCCTGCCTGCTCCGGGTCGATGGGCAAGAGACACCCGTCTCCTTGCAGTTCGCGTTCCGGCATGCGGAGGCGTCGCCCGATGCGTTCTCGCGCACCGTGGCCCGACTCATCGGGGACATCCGCGAGATGGGTCTCGACCGCGTTTCCGACGTCGATTTCGCAGCAGCGGCGCCCCTTCTGCTGCCGCAGGTTCGCAGCCGGGCCTGGCTCGAAGCGCAGGGGAACTTCGGCGATGCCGCGCTGGTGCACACTCCGATCAACGACGAGCTCGTTGCGGTCTATGTGATCGACGAACAGGACACCATGGTGTTCGTCTGTCGTGCCCACATCCGGAACTGGCGGAAGACCGCGGCGGACGTGCACAACCTGGCGCTGGCGAACCTCGCGCGACTCGGCATCGACGAGGTGCGTGCGGCGAGCAAGGCGATGCAACCCGTGGTGCTGCATTCGGGCGATGGACTCGACGCGGCCCGCGTGCTGTTGCTCGAGCAAGGGGCTGATCTGCTCGTGGCCGTGCCCGACCGGGACACGCTGTGGGTGGGACCCGAAACGGGTCAGGACGTCGCAAGACTCATGGCTGCGACCGAGGCGGTCAGCGAGCGGTCGGCACACCCGGTCTCACCTCAGGTCTGGCGTCTCAGGGCCGGCCGGCTCGAAGCACTGCAAGCGAGTCGATAACGATTATTGGGTCTCTTGACGGCGCCTCGAAGGGCTGGCGACGGGACGGGTCGAGTGGATCGGACAGTTCGTATCGACCCGCTCCGAGCAAGAGATCCTGCGGCGTATCGCCGACCAGCGTGATGCCGTTCCTGCCACAGTGCATCGGCAGCCACCGCGGATCGTCGGCGCGTCGCAGTTGCAAAGGGCCGGCGCGTCTTGCCGTTGGCGGCAGCTGCAAGCGCACCGTGGTCACGTCGACGTCGAACGGGATCTCGGCGATGGCGCCACCGGGTTCGCGCCTCACCTGGGCGATGGAGTGCGCGAGATAGCCGTGACGTGCGAAGTCTCGCGAGGTCGCGAGAGTCACGCTGATCTTGTCGCCCGCGCGCGACTTCGAGGTCGCGATCAGGCTTCCGTCCGGTGCGGCAGTCGTTTCGGCGAGCGGGATCCAGTCGAAGTCCGCGCCCGTCTCGGCCATGACCGCGAGGCCGGTTTCTGCGCCGTGCAGCGCCTCGGGCAGGTTGCGCACGCGGATCGCGACGTCGACCGGCGCGCTGTCCTCCCACACAGCGTCAGCGGCGGCCGCTTCGCGCTTGCTGTCGAAGCCGGCCGGTAGCCGCTCGGGTGCAGGAGGTCGCGGCAGGTCCTGGATGACTCGCGGCGGGGCCGTGCGCATCGGTCCGCGACCGAGGGCCAGCAACGCGCTCCACGCGGCGATTGCAAGGCCGATCGCGAGCAACGCCGAAGCGAACAACGTGGCAAGGAACCTGATGGGACGACTCCGTGGTGCGAGCAGAGTGATCCGCAGTCTATCGCGGCGTCCGGTTGGTTGGGCGCGGAGAGCTCGGGGCACCGTTCGGGGTCGGGGAAGCCGCCGCCACGACCTTGCCGGCGGGCACCACGACCGTCTGGTCGGTGCTGCCGACGACGATCGGCAACGTAGTGCGTTCGCGGCCGCGCACCGTCAGCACGAGCAGGTAGCCACCCGGCTTCAGCGCAGTGAATTTGAAGGCGCCGTTCTGGAGCCGCGCGTCGAAGCTCGAGTTCTCGCGTTGCCAGGCGGGGAGGTTCTCGGGCACCGCGGTGAGGCCCGGCAGCAGCGAGACGCGGCCGTTCAGTTCCGCCGCGTTGCCGCCGTCGTCGCGCGTGATCGATCCCTCGAGGTTCGAGGTCTGCAACACGACGACACACTGTGTGGTCGAGTTCACGGTGACTTGCACGACTTCTTCGTGCACCAGACCGCCGCGTCTTGCCGCTTGGACTCGCAGCCGGTAGATGCCCGCCGGAACGTTGGGGATCGAGAAGTTGCCCGACTGGGCCACGGCGGCCTGGAACGAACGGCCAAAGCCCCCGAAGAACTCGGCGCGTCCACCTCCACCCGGCCTGCGTCCGCCAAAGCCGTTCTGCGGAGCGCCCGATTCGTCTTGTCGCGAGAGCTCCACCTGGAAACCGGCGGCGGGGGTGCCGTTGTGCATCACCGTGCCCGACACGGCGCCGACCTGGGGGCGCGTCACGGTGACGTCGAGCGTGGCGACCTCGGCCGCGCGCACCGTCACGTCAGCGAGCATCGAGCCATCGAGAAACTGCGGCCCGAGCTCGCGCATCAGTTCCTGCGGCGAGCCGATCCAGGCCCGGACCGCGTAGGTGCCGGGCACGAGCCCATCGATGCGATAGGCGCCATCGGGGCCGCAGCCGACACCCTGGAAGGGATTGCCGCCTTGGCCGCCCCCGCGGCCGCGACCGAGCAGAGCGGCCCAGCCGCCTCCTTGGGAAGCGCCGATCGGGACGGCGGCAACACGCGCCTCGGAGAACTCGCTTTCCGCGAGGCCGCGCACCTTGCCCGCGATCGAACCGAGCGCGCCGAGTCGCAGTTCGAACCCCGACCGATCGGCCTGCAGGTCGAACGTCTCGCTGTCCGCACCCGAGTAGTTGCGTGCTTCGGCGTGCAGCCGGTAGCTGCCGCGTTGCGCGTGCTTGATCACGAACACGCCGTCGGCTCCCGTCGTCGCCTCCTGCGTGAACGTCATCGCGGCAACCGCCTGGCGCAGCTCGCGACCCAACCGTTGCACGTCGGGGCTGTTGGCGCGGTCGTTGCCCCGGTCCGGGCGTCGCGGCGTGCCTTCGTCTGGCGTCGCGGGTCGCAATTCGACGCGCGCGCCGGCCACCGGGTCGCCGGCCTCGCTGCGCACGACACCGGCCACGAAAACACCTCCGTCGAGCACGATCGACAGGCCGGGAGGATCGGTGCCCAGGCGCAGCTCGACTTCGGCGGACCGGTAGCGTGTGTGGTCCGGCGACTGGACGTGCACTTCGTAGATGCCCTCTTGGAGGCCGGTGAGAACGAAGGTGCCGCCGGCGTGTCGTTCGGGGCGACCGAGGTCGCGGAAACCAGGGCCACCGCCACCACCACCGTCAGGGGGGCCAACGCCGCGGCCTCCCCGGCGACCTTCGGCCACCATGCCCTCGCGCGAGCCTTCAGGCCGGCTGCGCAGCTGTGCCCAGTCGCGGTTGTTGTCGCGCACCTGCGCGAAGACTTCGTCGAGGTTTGCCAAGTCTCGCCCCGGCTGGGAAAGGCCGCGAACCCGAAACGCACGCGCCGCGAACATGGTCACGGGTTTGGCGTCGGCATCTCGAACCGCGCCCGCGATCCGCAGGCCGTCTTGCAGGGTCACCAGAACCGGCGGCGAGGACGTGGGGTCGATGCCCGTCAGGGTGTTGTCGAGATAGCCGTCTGCCGATGTCTCGAGGCGCATCGATGCGCCGGG